>NZ_JBUYWT010000002.1:0-338039 GCF_055264925.1 Bradyrhizobium sp. KZN70725 | reverse complement strand
GCAGTTCCGACGCGTCGCAACCCGCTTCGAAAAGACCGCCCGGAATTACCGGGCCGTCGTCACTCTCGCTGCCATCGTCCTATGGCTGCGATAAGTGTCCACACCACCTAGTCTTCGACTCTGTACTATTTTGCGCGCGGTAGCGCGCTGGCGACGCGAGCATAGGGTGTCTAAGCCACGGCTTTGATCTGCGCCAGGAGTTGAACACCACGCGATCCTTACGCAGGTAAGAGATCGGTGTGACGCTCCCTACTGCACCATAAAGCGCGAGTGGTATGGCAAATTGGCTGCGCCGACAGCCTTTGGCGCGACAGAGTTCGCTCCGTAGAGGAAATTCACCTCAGGGACCTCCTCATGAAGCTGGGAGCACAGGGCTTCTCCGAGTTTCGGTGGTGCGTAGCTCGAGACGACCACGGAGTTGAAACTGACAAAGCTCAGGAGGGAGCGAACTGATCCGACGAACTGGCGACAGCATAGGCGGCGCCATTCGGCGTAGTACTCCGCGGCAGCCTTCGGCAGGGTTTTGGATCCGATGTCATTGAGCACGAGCCCATGCCGCTTCAATTCCTCTCGCAAACGCTGCAGTCCGACATCGTGGCTCATGCCGAATCTCCCCCTGTGAATCTGATAGTTCAGGACTAGGCGGCTATGCAGGTGAGAGCCCAGATAGAAGAAGAGAAAATCGGGCAGGGAGCGCGCCACGCCGAACAGGCTTTCCCCGCCCGCAGCCGCCGTAATATCATCCTGGATGTACACGGAAAGATTGAGGGTACTCTCGACGCTGGCTTGCAGATCTACCAGATCGCTCCCCAAGAGATCTCTCACGTGGTGTGGTGAGCCCGCCTCGTTTGGAGCCGCCAGTCCAATGCCAGCAACCCGGGTGCGGTACGAGGACGGAAGGGCCAGTAGAGCCTCCTCGATCTTTACAGCGAGCACGCCAGTTCCACGCAAGGCGGAGTATGGATGGGCGGCGTGGTGTTGAACCTGTCCGATGAAATCGATGATGGCAATGTCGGTCTCGCTCTCGCCGAAGCTCACACCGATCGAGAAGGCTCCTTTTGGATTGAGCGAGAGGGGAATGGTCGGCGGGCCGACCCGACCACGCTGCGCCTCCCCTTTCGAGACGAGACCTTCCTGCTCCAGTGAACGCACGATGACGGATACTGTCTGCGCGGAAAGGCCGGTCTTTTCTCCGATTTCGAGACGTGAAATTCCGGCGCTCTGCAGCAGCAATGAGAGCACAAGTCGTTCATTGTAGCTTCTCACGCTGGGCGCATTCAGGCCGCTCGCCCGGTCTGCGATCCGCAGCGGGTTTGGTGGCGCAAATCGCATGTCAGGCAAGGAACTGCTCCTCTCAGAAGAACTCAGGCAGGGATTTGCTCAGCGCTGAGAATCACCAGCCGGCCATCCGATCGCATCGATCTCCTGCGCCAGCGCTACCCCAAGTGCGCGATGCGCGCCGGCGTTGAGATGAAATCCGTCTGCTTCATCGCATTGGCATACCGTCCCTGCGTTGAAAAAATGCACGCCCAGGGAATCCGCCATGATTTCGAATTCAAGGCCGAGCTGTCGTGACTTCTCCGGTCCCCCCGCAAAGATTGATTTCCACTCCTTGATGTCATCTAGCATAGGGGGAGGGGCGACGATCATGATCTCGGGCACGCTTCCACCCGGCCCTGGCGCCAATTCTCGTATGTCGTAGATCAAACATCCCATTCCCATTGCGACCTCCGAAGGTGGCTTGTTGAATCGCACCTTGAGGTCATTGGTGCCGAGCATGATGATCACGAGATCGAGGATCGTGTGGCTTTGGATGCACGGGCGTAGATACGTCCGACCGTTCTTGTGAGTGCCCTCGATGGGGTCGTCATGAACGGTCGTCCGTCCGCTCAACCCCTCTTCGATGACGTACCATCTCGACCCAAGTTCGGCCTGAAGCACACCCGGCCATCGGGTGGCGCGATCGTAGCGTTCGAGCGGCCCGCGCCCCGGTATTTGGCCGTGAGTATTGGAATCGCCGAAACATAGAACCGAACGCACCCGCATGGTCCTGAATCTCCGTGCTTTTTCGGTCCTACATTGTCCTCACCACCGAAAGTGTGCAATAAACCAATTGATCATTCAATCTGAATAACTATTGACAAACGACGTTTCACCGTGCACTCGTAAGCTGGCGGCGGACTGAAAGCCCGTCAGCATTGGGAGTAGAACACCAAGAGGCAGCTCTTCGTCGAGAGGAGCCGATCCATCGACTTGAATGGATCTGACAACGTCGTCCCGCGATGTCGCGGGAAGGCGCGCGCCGGCCTGCGCTCTGCTTCCCTCTACTGAAAAGAATTGCGCATCGCGTGCGGTGAAGGAGGGATTCATGCACCAAGGATTGAGATTAGTCGCAGGGCTGATCGCTGCGACGTTGGTCAGTTGGACGGAAGCTCGCGCACAGGAAGTGAATCTGATGCAGGGTGTCATGCCGCGGCCAGGCGATGAGCGCGTCACGGCGCCGAATCAGTTCAAAAAGGACGGTCCATGGAAGATCGGCATGAGCCATTTCGGCGTCAATGCCAACACCTGGACAGTCCAGATGGCACACGACGCGGAAGCGGCCGCCAAGCTCGACAAAAGAGTCGGTCAATTCATTCTTCTGGACGCCAATATAAGCCAAGCCAAGCAGGTCGCCGATATCGAAGATCTAATCGCGCAGAAGGTCGACGCGATCATCGTGACGCCGCTGACGCCGACCTCTGCCGATGCCGGCATTGAAAAAGCGGTCGCCGCCGGCATCCCCGTCATCGTGCACACCGGTCTTACCGAGACTGACAAGTACACCGTCGATATCCAGGGAGGGGGGGTCCACTTCGGAAAGGTGATGGGGGACTTCCTTGTCAAGCAACTCGGTGGCAAGGGAAATATCTGGGTCCTGCGTGGACTGCCGGCGCACCCCGAGGACATCAACCGCTACAAGGGCCTTCTGGAATCGATCAAAGGTACTGACGTCAAGATCATCGCGGAAGATGCCGGCAAGTGGCAATATGACGTCGGCAAGCAGGTGTGCGAGACCCTTTATCTGAACAATCCGAAGGTCGACGGTATCTGGTCATCGGGTGCCGATATGACCCGCGCCTGTGTCGATGTCTTCCAGCAGTATGGCGCGAAGATTCCGCCAATCACGGGCGAGGGCAACAACGGCTTTTTCGCCCGTTGGATCGAGCTCGGCTTCCCTTCCATCTCGCCGGAGTATGGACCGGAACAGGGGGCGGCTGGCGTGCGCGCCGTGGTCGCTTTGCTTGAGGGCAAGCAACTCCACAAGCGGTACATCTATGAGCCCGAAGGCTGGGATCTGGAGAAAGCCAAGAAATTCTACCGCAAAGATCTGAGCGCGAACGTCTGGTTTCCGACCAGCCTGACGGAGCAAGATCTGCAGAGGTACTACGGCAAGCGCTGATCTTTGCCGGTGTCGGCGCTCATTCTTGTGCGCCGGCACCCACCTTCCATCAATACAAGCATTGGATCGAAGCGTGACCATACAACCGCTTGTCCAGATGACATCGATCTCGAAGTCCTTTGGGGGCATTGCCGCGCTCGAGAACGTCGATTTTCAACTGCTTCCCGGATCGGTTCATGCGCTCATGGGCGAAAACGGAGCCGGCAAGTCGACCCTCATGAAGGTCTTGGCAGGCGTCGTTCAGCCTGATGCCGGCATGATTCGGAAGAATGGTCACATCGTCCGCTTTGCCTCACCTCGTGAGGCGCTCGATGCCGGAGTATCGACGGTGTTCCAGGAGCACTCGCTGCTTCCCAATCTGTCGATTGCCGAGAATATGTATCTTGGCAAGGAGCCGGTCACGAAGTTCGGCACGACCGACACGGCCCGCATGGAGCGGCAGGCGAAAGACATCCTGCGTGAGCTCGGCCTGGATCTTGATCCGGCGACGCTCGTCGGAAATCTTACGATCGCGGAGCGACAATTTGTCGAGATCGCGCGTGGCATCTCGGCACGCGCCGACGTGGTCATTCTCGACGAGCCGACGGCCGCGCTCAACGCCGCCGATGTCGAGGTTCTCAATGCTCAGATTCTCGCGCTCAAGAAGGAGCAGAAGGCGGTCGTCTACATTTCTCACCGCATGGAGGAAATCTTCAAGATCTGCGACACGATCACCGTGCTGAAGGATGGTCGGAATGTCGATGCCGTGCCGGTATCGTCGATCACCCCCAAGCAACTGATCGCGATGATGGTGGGGCGGGAGCTGAGTGAGTTGTTCCCGCCGAAGCCGGATCGGACGGACGGGGAGGTCGTTCTTTCGATCGATGGCCTGCGATTGACGCCGGAGGCGACGCCCTCTTCAATCGTGCTCCGGCGCGGCGAGATCGTCGCGCTTGCGGGCCTGGAGGGACAAGGGCAGCGTGAGCTTGTCAGATCGCTCATCGGACAATATGCGCCCCACGGTGGCAAGGTGGCCGTCAGGGGGCGGGAGTTTGCCCTGCCGCTCTCGGAAGAGCTAGGCATTCGAGAGATGCAGGCGCTGGGCCTCGGCTTTGTGCCCGAGGACAGAAAGCTCGAAGGTCTGTTTCTTGACCTCTCGCTGGCGCACAATCTCACCATCGGTCTGCACAGCCGGCATTTTGAGCTGAAGCCGGCCGCGGCTCATCGCGAGGTGATCGCGAACTCGATGAAGAACCTATCCATAAAGGCCGCAAGACCGTCCCTTCCGGTCAACGCGCTCTCGGGCGGAAATCAGCAAAAGGTTTTGCTGGGGCGATATCTAGCCTTGGGCGCCGACATACTGATCATCGAGGAGCCGACCCGTGGCGTCGACGTTGGCGCGAAGGCCGAGATTTACAGGCTACTTCGCGACTACGCGAACGCTGGCGGCTCGGTCGTCGTCCTCTCGCGGGAGACCCTGGAGCTGATCGGGCTTTGTGACCGCCTCTACGTGATCCACGACAAGCATGTGGTGACCGAAATGCCGGCCAGATCGGCGACCGAGCATGCCATTCTCGAAGCTGCCCTGCGTGGTTGAGCGGACACGATAGTGATGAGCCACCTTGGTCGCATGTTTCTCGGCGCAAATTCCCGGCACGGGTTGTGGACCGTTCCGCTGGTCGCGGCGCTGGCCTGTTGTGCGGGCCTGACCCTCTCGACGGCCGAGTTCGCGAGCTCGCAGAACATTCTCAACTTGGTCGCACAAGCAGCGCCACTCATCCTCGTGAGCATAGGACAGATGATCGTGATCCTCGTCAGAGGGCTCGATCTGTCGGTCGGCTCCGTCGTCAGCCTGACGACGGGAATTCTGTCGCTCAATGCTCCGGCCTATGTTTCGGTGCCCGCCGTCATCCTCGCGGCCGTGGCGATCGGGCTCCTGAACGGAATTTCAGTCACCTCGTTCAGGGTGCATCCGATCATCGCGACCCTCTCGATGACCGGCATCGTGCAGGGCGTCGCGATGTTTGTGCGCCCCTCTGCCGGCGGTGCAGTGCCATCGGAGATTCTGTTCCTCGTGAGCGGTAAGGTTTTCGGCATCTACATGCCTGTCCTATGGGTTGCTGCCGCAATCCTGGTCGCCTGGAAGGTGGTGCACGGCTCCCGTTTCGGCTTGCACCTCTTTGCGATTGGTGGAGGTGAAACGGCTGGCACCTTCGGCATCGCCGAGCAGCGCAATGTCGTCGCGGCATACGTCCTGAGTTCCTGTTTCGCCGCGGTCGCCGGGATCTTCCTGGCGGGCCGCATCGTTTCGGGCGACCCAAACATCGGGGCACAATATGCGGTGGATTCAATCACGGCCGTTGCGCTTGGCGGCACCCAGCTTGCCGGGGGGATCGGCAGCCTTCACGGCACCGTCGTCGGCTGTGCGCTTCTTGCCGTCATTGCGAACGGCATGAACCTGCTCAATGTCTCTGCCTTCATACAGACCATCGTGAAGGGGCTGATACTGCTTGCCGTCATCTCGCTTCAGCCCCGCAAGACGATTGGACTGTAGGTTATGCAGCGACTTTACAGCCTGTCTCGTGTGGCGTTGCGGATGCCGCCTTCCTACATCGTTGTTGCGGTGCTCCTCGTCACCTTGTGGATGATGCGGCCCAATCTGATGAATGTCGCGATTCTCGGCACGTTCGCCCGTCAGGTCGTGCCGCTCGGCATCGTCGTTCTGGGGCAACTGCTCGTCATCTCCTCACGCTCCATCGATCTGTCCGCCGGCGGAGTCATTCTGCTTGTCAATTACTTGATTTCTTCCGGCCTCCTTTACGACCGGCCGATTCTCCAGGTCATTCCTCTCTGCCTTGCTGTCGGACTTTCGGTCGGGCTTTTGAACGGGCTTCTCGTCGGCAAGCGAAGGGCTTCCGCCGTCATCGTGACGCTTGCGGTGAACATCGTTCTGATTGGACTGGTCGAATATCTCGCGAACGGGAAGCCGCCGGGGGACGTCCCGGACCAGTTCCGCCAGCTCTATAATGTGCGGCTCGGGACGCTGCCGGCTCCGGTCATCTTCTGGTTCGTGCTTGCCGGGCTGATGAGTGCGTTTCTCGGAAGATCGGTGTTTGGCCGTTTCGTCTGGTCGATCGGCAGCAATCCGATAGCCGCACATTTTTCGGGCGTGCCCGTCGAACGGACCGTCGTGCTAGCGCATGCGATCTCGGGACTCATGTCTGCCGTGGCTGCGCTGGTCCAGACATCCTCGATAGCCGTCGGAAGCGTGCGGTTCGGACCTGAACTCGTCATGAACTCGATCGCGGCAACGATTCTAGGCGGCGTGGTCTTCGGCCGACCCGCGCAAGTCTGGGGACCATTCGTCGGCGTGCTCTGCTTCGCTCTCTTGTTCGTGGTCATGACGACCATGGGCGTTCAGGAGCCCGGCAAACTCATTGTCCAGGGGCTCATCATTCTTCTCGCCGCCGTCTTCTATGGCGTTCGTTCCAAATCAAACTCGTGAGGGACCGATGACGAAACGTATCCTGTGCTTTGGAGACTCGCTTACCTGGGGATGGGTTGCCGTCCCGGAGGGCTCGCCGACGACGCGTTTTCCCTATGCGGAGCGGTGGACGGGAGCCATGGCGGCGAAACTCGGACCGGACTATGAAATCATCGAGGAGGGCTTGAGCGCACGCACGACGTCGCTCGATGATCCAGCGGATCCACGGCTGAACGGGTCGGCCTATCTTCCATCCGCCATTGCAAGTCATCTTCCGCTGGATCTCGTCATCCTCATGCTCGGGACCAACGATACGAAGAGCTATTTTCGCCGCACCCCTTACGAAATCGCGGTCGGTATGTCCAAGCTGGCGGGGCAGGTGCTCACCTCGGGCGGCGGAGTAGGAACGGTGTATCCCGCGCCCAAAGTGCTCATCGTTTCGCCGCCCCCACTCGCCGATTTGCCGGACCCGTGGTTTCAGGGAATGTTCGAAGGTGGTCGCGAGAAGACGGTTGAACTCGCCAAGCAGTACAGATCACTAGCGGCTTTCCTGAAGGTCGATTTCCTCGATGCCGGGAGCGTGATCTCGACCGATGGAGTGGATGGCATTCATTTCACTGCCAAAAACAATGCTGACCTTGGAACGGCGCTCGCGGAAAAAGTGGCGGACATCTTTTCCGTCATCCAGAAGCGCGAGATGGTGTTGACGTAGTCCGCGTCAACGAGGGCATGCTGCCTTCAGCCCGCTGCGATGGCCGCTTTTGCGAATTGCGCCGCGCCACTGCCGCGTGCGCTCCGTTGTCCCGCATGGGACGTTCCTCCCTGGACTGGTCATGGACGCCATGACCGAGCCCGCTCCTCTTGCGAGGAGCGGGCTTTTTTTGGGGCCAGCCGAGGCCGTGACAAGGTGGTCGTACCTTCAAAGAGATCGTGAACCTCGCTTATTCTTCGCCCCACGAGAAGCTAGGACAAAAACGACACTATCGATCCTGCACTGGCCGATCCGGATTTGACTTGGAAGGGGGGTGGCATAAGATCGAAGGAAGAGCATCTTGTCGCCCGGTGCCCATCTCCCGTAAATTTCGCCAGCCGTACGCCCGCGAGATGGGAAGTCGAAACAGGGAGGAGTTGTTGGGCGCGCAAAGCCATGAAGCGTGGCATATCCCAACCTTTGCAGACGATTTCCGCGAGGATGTCTTTGTAAAGCAGCGGAAGCTGCGCACCCGGCTTCTTGATTGTGGTGCGATCCGCAACGCCCATGCGCGCGATCTGGCCGCCCACATGCTTCTGTATCTTGATGACCTGTCGGGCTGCTGGTCGATTGCGACCAGCTGGCTGCGGGCCGAGCTTCGATGTCAGCGTGTCGACACCGGCTTCGGAATGCGCGAGGCGAGGGACTATTTCCCGGGTTTCGCGGAAGCAAAAGACGCGAACTACGACGTTCCCTCGTTCGGCGGCAAAGCCGTCGATAATCGGGATGCCGCGATGCAGGCGATGTGGCTGGATCCCCACCCGGTGATCTTTGCCGATATCAAGCAGGACAGCCGCATCACGATGCGACTGCGGCAAAGGCTTGCGGGAGCCCGGACGAAGTCGAAGTTCGCCTGGGCGCTTCGGACCGGACGCGGCAGCTACGGCCTGATCTGCGCCGACTGGACTGAACATTTTGCCCCCTGGGAATCTGGCCTGTACGACTGTTTCGAGCAGACGGTGGTCGATGTCCTCAACCCGATCGTGGCCGTTGCCAAGGAGATTGCCGATCGAGATCCGGTGAGCCGGAATGGAGAGGCGCAGGGTGGCTATCCACTGACCTTGTCCATGGGCCTTTCGGCGCCGGCCTGGCTGGCAACTCTTACGCAATCAGAAATCGAGGTTGCCTCGCTGGTCGCGAAGGGCATGAGCTACAAGGAAATCGCCAAGGTTCGCCGCAGGTCCTTTTCCACGATCGATCATCAGCTCAGAAGCATCCGGCAGAAGACCGGCGTTTCAAGCACCTCCGCCCTGGTCAGCCTGCTTGCGCGGACCGAGTTGCCGCCGGTCTGAAGCACCGCGGGAGCAGCGCCGACGAAGGTCGCATTCGTGACATCGCGGAGCGAACGCCTCTCCTGACGAAAACCGGCAATGCCATGATGTTGGATCGATGAAGCCATGCTTCGCCGATTCCGATTGGTATCGCGAACCTTCGCGATAGATGGCCCCACGCGTCGCTTGGTAGACCCGTATTGCACCCGAACCGTCGTGCCGCGCTGAATCATCCTGGACGGATGGTCTTGCGAAGGGGGGAGGCGAGATGACCAGACAAATGCTTGCGGCAGCAATGCTCATGGCTTGCTTGCCAACGCTCAGCGTGGCCGAGGGCTCAAAGAGCAAGCCGATACTTACCTATAACGCGGCTGAAGCGATGATTGCAGCCTGTTTCGCTGCGCAGGCGGCCGCCGGATACGCGAAGGTGAATGTCGTCGTGGTTGACGACGGGGGGCGGCTGATTGCCGCCGCGCGACAGGATGGGGCCTGCAAGGCCTGCACGGACATTGCGCAGAACAAGGCGATCACGTCGTCGCTGTATGCTGCACCGACCCGGACCTTTGCCGACCTGTCTTTTGGTGTGAAGCGCGATGGCGTGAACGCCGGATTGCCGGGTGCGGCCTTTGTCCCTGGCCTTGTGGCGTTTGCAGGCGGCCTGCCCATAAAGACCGCGACAGGCGATGTCGTCGGCGGGATCGGTGTCAGTGGCGGCAGCGAGGATCAGGACGAAAGCTGCGCGCAAGCAGGTCTCAACGCAGTGTCGAAAAGCCTGAACTGAGAGCGGCGCCATGATCAACAACCCGTTCTACGGCCCCGAGACGCAGGGCAATTTCAAGCTCTACGATCTCGGCAATCTGATCCTGGAAAGCGGCGAAACCCTCCGCGGAGCAAAGCTTGCCTACCGTACCTTCGGGAGGCTGAACGCAAGGAAATCCAACGCCATTCTGGTGACGACCTGGTTCTCCGGAACCGGCAAGGTGATGGAGGACGTATATGTCGGCCAGAGCCACGCGCTTGATCCGGACCGGTACTTCATTGTCATCGTGGATCAGCTTGGCAGCGGCGTGTCATCGTCGCCGCAGAACACGCCCGCGCCACAGGCGATGGCGAAGTTTCCGAAGCTTGCCATTGGCGACGATGTCCGCGCCCAGCACCGGATGTTGACAGACCTGTTCGGCATCGAACGGCTCGCGCTTGTGGTCGGTGGGTCGATGGGCGGGCAACAGGTTTATGAATGGGCCGTCGCCTATCCGATGATGGTTGAACGGGCAGCGCCGATTGCTGCGACGGCCCGCGTTTCGCTGCACCAGCAGGTTTTTGTCGAAACCCTGAAGGAGGCGATCACGTCGGATCCCTGCTGGAACGGCGGCTGGTACGCCTCGGGCGTCGTTGTGCGCGAGGGCATGGACCGGATGGCGCGGATCGTCGCGACACTCGCCTGGTCCACGCAGTTCTACCAAGAGGAGCGGTGGCGCAGCATAATTGGCATGTCGTCGCTTGACGATTTCATCAACGGTGTGATGAAGGCCTATTTCGAGCCGATGGATCCCAATGTCCTGTTGTGTGAGATGCACAAGTGGCAACTGGCCGACGTATCGCGGCACACCGCGGGTGATCTCGCTCGAGCGCTGGCGCGGGTGAAGGCAAAGACAATGGTCATGCCGATCAGCCACGACAGTTTCTTTCCTCCGCAGGAATGCGAGGCCGACTATCGACTTGTCCCGCACGCTTTGTTTCGGGTGATCGACTCACCTGAAGGGCACATGGGCCTGAACGGATTCGAACCGCGATACATGGAGCAGGTTGATCGTTACTTGAACGAGCTGCTAGCCACCTGACGATTTCTACACTCAGTTTTGAATCTCCCCCGAGCGCCGTCGCTTCGGGGAACGGGCGGGCATGTCCCGATTACCGCGCCTGAGGACGCGTGCAAGATGCAACAGACCAAAGGCAAGGCGCTCAACGTCAGAGGCGCTACCAAGACCTACAGGACACAATCGGGCGAAGTCCATGCACTGAAGGACGTCGATCTGACCGTGCGGCAGGGCGAATTCATCGCCGTCGTTGGTCCCTCGGGTTGCGGCAAGACCACGCTGCTTTGGTCGATCGCGGGATTGCACAAGCTGACCTCAGGCGCCATCGCCCTTGGCGAGGAATGGATCACCGGCCCGCATCCAAGTATCGGCATGATGTTTCAGGAAGCGAATCTTCTGCCCTGGCGGACGATCCGCAAGAACATCGAGCTTCCGTTCGAGATTCGCCGAACACGCCCGGACGCAGCGCGGATCGATACGTTCCTGCAGCGGGTCGGGCTGGGCGGTTTCGGCGACAGGATGCCTCGTGAACTGTCGGGAGGGATGCAGCAGCGCGCGTCCATCGTGCGCGCGCTGGCCAGTGACCCCGCGGTCCTGTTGATGGACGAACCCTTCGGGGCGCTCGACGCCTTCACCCGTGACGAGATGAACAAGCTGGTGGAGGAGATCTGGCTCGAGTCCCGCAAGACGGTGATCCTGATCACCCATTCGATCGCAGAGGCGGTGTTTCTGGCCGACAAAGTCTACATCATGAGCGCGCGGCCGGGCCAAATCGCGCGAATGGTGGACATTCCGTTTCCGCGGCCGAGGTCTCTGGCCCTGATGGAATCGCGCGAGTTCTTCGACCTCGTAAACATGATCAAGCACGACATTCAGCACCAACGGCCGGCCACGCCAGCGGTCGTCATGGCAAGATGAGGGGTGCCACCATGAGCCAGACAACCCAGACCGGTGCCGGCATCGCGGGCGCAACGGGAATTGCCAGCGGGCTTGGTGACCAGGGAGCCAAGGAAGTCGCCGCGATCATCGCGGTGGCCCTGCTCGTCATCGGCGGAGGAGAGTTGCTGCTGCGTCTGTTCGAGGTGCCGCGATACATCCTGCCTGCCCCCTCGGCCATCGCCAGCGTGTTTTTCTCCCAGGAGATCTCGACTATCTGCGCACACTATTCCTTCACGCTGATCGAGCTCTTTGCTGGTTATGCCATCGGTGCGTCGATCGGGTTGCTCCTCGCTGCGGTCATTACGCAATTCCCGTTCGTGGAAAAAGTGATCACGCCCTACATCCTGCTGCTGGTGACCACGCCGATGCTGGCGCTCGTGCCGCTCTTGATCTTGAATTTCGGCTTCGGATTCACGCCGAGGATCATCGCTGTCTCTCTTGCGTCTGGTCCGATGGTGATGATCAACGCAGCCACCGGATTTCGGCGTGTCGATGCGATGAAGATTGCGCTGGCGCGATCCTGCGGGGCGTCGACCCTCCAGATCTTTACCAAGATCCGCATTCCGATGGCCATGCCGATGGTGATCGTTGGCCTGATGATCGGGGCGATCTTCGGCATGATCACCGCTGTCGGCGCCGAGATGTCGGGCGGTGGGTTCGGGCTTGGCAGCCGCCTGACGACTTATTCGTCAACGCTTCGCATGCCGGAGTTCTTTGCTTGCATCGTGATCCTCGCTGCCACCGGGATCACGATCTACGCCTTCTTTTTCTGGCTCGGAAAAAGGCTGGCCGGCTGGGAAAGCTGACTACAAACGGGCGAGACGCCGCGCGCGACCCGGGAAAGACAAACACGGCGGCCCAACCAACGAGGGAGGAGACCCTATGGCTCACCAAATGATGACACGTCGGCGGCTGCTGCAGGTCAGCGCCACCGGCCTTGTGACCACCACCGTTCTCGGCGGCGGCCTGCTGAACCCCGGCCCGGCCCAGGCCAAGCCCTACAAATCACCCTTCACCTGGATTTCGCCGCGCGGCACGATCGAGGTGATGGACGACTACCCTTACTGGGTGGCCAAGAAGATGGGCTACTTCGGTGACCTTGGGGTAGAGACCGGTATGGAGCCAGGCCCCTCAGACGGGACCGCGGTGGTGAAATTCCTGGCGGTGCAACAGGCCGACATCGGCTTTCCCTCGCCGGGCGTCCTGTCGTTCGCAGTCAACGCGGGGATGGACCTCGTCTCGGTCTTCGGCAGCGGTTGTCTCGATCTCTTCAACGTCGCTTTCCGCAAAGGCGAGGGAGTGAAGGATCTGAAACAGCTCGAAGGCAAGACCGTGCTTCTGGGGTCCGCCGCCTGGCAGTCGATCTGCGACCCAATGTTCGCCGCCGTCGGCGTCAATCCCAAGAAGATCACCTATGTCGAGGCCGGCTGGCCGACCTGGACAACTGCGCTGGCCGGCGGGCAGGGGCATGCCTGCCTCGCATGGGAGGGCCTAAGGGCTGATCTCGGCGCAAAGGGCCTCGATTTCGACTACTGGCTGGGCATGCGCGGCTCACCCCTGCCGTCGAATTCGTTGGTCGTGCGGAGGTCCGATCTCGAGGATCCCGATCGGCTGAAGTTCCTGAAGAAGTACCTGAAGGGCTGGGCGATAGGCAGCGAATTCGCCGACCGCAACCCGCGCGCCGCCGCAGATATCGTCTTCAAGGCGTTGCCGACGACCAAGGCAAACTACGGTCCGCGGGCAGGCACAGAAAGCCTCATGCAGATTCACCGCACCTTCAAGGGCAATATGGCGGCACGCGCGGGCTGGGGAGAGCACAACATTCCGGCCTGGGACAATTTCTTCAAGATACTGAAGGCCATCGGCCAGTCGAGTATCGACATCGATACCACCCGCTATGTCACCAATGAATTCATCGCTGGAGCGAATGAGTTCGACAAGGCGAAGGTTCATGCCGATGCTGACGCTTATGCACTGCCCAGTGACCTTGCGGCGATCGACATGGCCGACGTCGAGGCGAAATTCTACAACAACGTGATCAACGGATAGAACCAGCGACGCTGGCGGCGTGCGTACCGAAGCATGGCGTGATCCCGGTCACCTGAAGGACCAGGCACAGGCATCGGCCATGCCACCTCGCCGGGCACTCACCTCCCGATGCCCGGCGAGGAGTTGCATTCGACCTGATGCCCAAACCAAGAGACGATCAGAATGGCGCAGTTCATCAACTCCAAGGAACACATCGTTCAAGAGGCACTTGACGGCTTGGTTGCCGCTTCTGGCGGCCAGCTTGTCAGGTTGGACGGTTACCCATTCATACGCGTGATCGCCCGGTCGGATTGGGATCAGTCCCGCGTCGCCGTGATCTCCGGCGGCGGGTCCGGGCATGAGCCGGCACACGCCGGCTTTGTCGGCCCGGGCATGCTGACGGCGGCCGTATGTGGCGACGTCTTTGCCTCTCCGTCCGTTGACGCGGTGTTGGCAGGAATCCAGGCCGTGACAGGAGCTGCCGGCTGTGTCCTCATCGTCAAGAATTACACCGGCGATCGCCTGAACTTCGGTCTTGCTGCTGAACGGGCACGAGCACTGGGCAGGAAAGTGGCCATGGTGATTGTCCAGGACGATATCGCCATCCCGGACATCAGCCGTCCTCGGGGTATCGCTGGAACGCTCTTCGTGCACAAGATCGCCGGAGCAGTGTCCGAGAGCGGAGGCGACCTCGAGGCCGTGACTGCGGCCGCGCGTCGCGCGGCCTCCAATGTCATGAGTATCGGGATGTCGTTGGACACTTGCACGGTGCCCGGTTCGCCCAAGGAAAACCGAATCCGGCCGGGAGAGATTGAACTGGGGCTTGGCATTCACGGCGAAGCTGGCGCTGCGAAGTTGCCCTATCTCGGTGCACGTCAGGCCATGGCTGACGCGGTCGCGAGACTTGTCTCAAGAATGAGCGGGAGCGGCTATGCGGCGCTTCTGAACAATCTCGGCTCTACGACAGCCCTTGAAATGCCGGTTCTTGCACAAGAATTGCGGCAGTCCGCGCTCGGCCCTGCGGTGTCCCATATCGTTGGTCCTGCCTCGATGATGACGGCCCTCGACATGCATGGCTTTTCGCTCACACTCTATTCGCTGAGCGCCGAGGACGAAAAACTGCTGACCACAGAAACGCCACTGCGTAGCTGGCCGGGGCTTCAGCCTTTCGTGGCGCCTTGCATCGTGCCCTTGCCCGATGGGTTGGCTCGCGTGCGGCCAACGCCTTCCGCCGATCCTGCGACCGAGGAATTCCTCATCCGGTGCTGCAAGGCGCTGATCGCCGCCGAAGCGGATCTGAACGCGCTCGATGCCAGAGCAGGAGATGGCGATACCGGAACAACCCTTGCGAGCGCGGCGAGCGCCTTGATCCAAAACGTCGGTCAGCTTCCGCTGTCGGACCCCACGCAACTCTATCGCACGCTGGGGCAGGAGCTCAGCCAGACCATGGGGGGCTCGTCGGGTGTCCTGCTCGCGATCTTCTTCGCTGCGGCAGGCGATGCGGTATCAAGCGGCCACAGCCCGATCGACGCGCTCAAGGTTGGATTGGCCAGGATGCAGGAGGTGGGTGGCGCGCAACCGGGTGACAGGACCATGATCGACGCGCTACTGCCCGCCCTTGATGCCTTGCCGCAGGGGCTGAACGACGCAGCTCGCGCAGCAAGAGAGGGTGCGAACCTGACGGCCACCATGTCCAAGGCGCATGCTGGAAGAGCCGTCTACATCAGCGCGGAACGGTTGACAGGGCATGCTGACCCCGGGGCGGAGGCCGTTGCGAGATTGCTTGAGAGCTTGTGCTAAGTCGGCATTGAACGAGTTGCCAGGGCTGGGTGTTCATCGACAACAGAAAGGGCATCGCCAAACCAATGATTTCCGCAATCAGCGCCTTGGGTACTGGATCAGGTTTGTAACCGCGGATACTCCTGCGACCGCGGATAACATCGTCAAACTGCATCTGAGTGGTGGGATGGTGAAATTGTGCCGCGGATTTGCCCGACGTGTCGAGGTTTCGGTGCAAGCCGTCGGTTGCGGCGGGCCGCCGGCTACTTTGCATGGGGTTGTTTTCGATATTTGGCCGAAGCTGCGGCGGCGCCGACCGAACGGCTCTTCAGGCCGGTGCTCAAATCGTGGGTTTTGGTCTGGAAAGGTCGGGAATTCCAGATCTTTCAATGGGGATTGACCGACACTCTCTCCGCCATTTCTACGATCTCGTGCGCCGGTTTACGATCTTGTCCGATTTCGTGCGCCTTGAATTCGTTGTTCGTATCGGGATGCATGCCAAGGGCTAGCTATGACACTCCCAGGTCGCAACTCCGAATGCATCAATGGGAGGCAGGACGACAAAGCCTGGCGTTAGCACACGAACATGGCTCAGCTTGATAGGTCCAATGCTCGTTTAACTGCGCCCCGGGATATGTCTCTGGTAAAGCGAGCGCGCTCAGCTCTTCGAGCTAGAGCCCTTCAGCGCATTCCAAGCCGCTTGGTTGGCCCGATCGAACGCGTTGCGGGATTCCGCGAGCGCTGCGCTCAGCACGGACCATGACTCGCTGCCGGCCTGCTTTAGCTGCTGCAGACGCGCTTCCGCCTCTGATGCATCGGATTTCATCTGCTTGAGGGCTGCATCAAGGTCCCCGGTGTGGGTTGCGGCCACCTTGCCGGCCGCCTCACGGAACGTGTCTGCGGCCTCGCGCCAAGCCTTTGCCTGCGCGGCGGCGATGTCCTTGAAGGTCGCTTGCTGCTGTTCGAGCTGCTTGCCGGCGCTTTCGAAGTAGGTCTTCATCTGCGCCTCGAACCCGCTCCATTGCTTCTCGAGTTCTGTCCTGCTGCGTGCCCAGGCCGCTTCGCCGGCTTCGGTTTGCGCCTTGGGCTGCACCTGGAATTCGTCGCGGCGCTTCTTCAGATCGGCGATGATCTGCCTGCTTTGACCTTGGATTCGGCCTTCGCCTGCCCGGCCTTCATCTCGAACGAGGCGAGTGCGGCATCCATCTCGTCGATGCGCTCCTTGGCC
Organism: Bradyrhizobium sp. KZN70725; assembly: GCF_055264925.1. Lineage (NCBI taxonomy): Bacteria > Pseudomonadati > Pseudomonadota > Alphaproteobacteria > Hyphomicrobiales > Nitrobacteraceae > Bradyrhizobium > Bradyrhizobium sp. KZN70725. Next base: position 321,321 of record NZ_JBUYWT010000002.1, on the reverse strand, counting down.
CAATTCAGGTAAAAATGCACGTTGCTCTGCTCTGACATGATCGTCTCCGCTCGGTGCTCGAATTGAATGATCTCCCAAGTCAATTCTGCAGATGTTGACTTGAGTCGACCGCCCCGATTGTCTGATGCAGCGTCCCTCAGGCCGCGAGATAGGGAAACAGCCTTGCCTCATCACCGTGCGCCGTTGACCAAGTGCGCGACGGTCCGGGAGCCATCGCTGCGTAGAAGTCGCTCGGAGCCATCAACTCGGCGTCGCCTGGCAGCACATCCTCATTGAATATCTCCTCACAGGCGCGGAGAGCGTTCGCAAGGCGGTTATCTTCCGAAGGGTTGAGCTGGAAACGGCGTATCGTCTCGTTCCGGTTGGCTCGCCTGACAGGGGACATGATTGAAGCTCCGTGAATTGAACTGGCTAGGCGACCGTCCAGCCCCCATCCATCGAGAGGTTGGCGCCCGTGATTTGAGCGGCATCGTCGCTGCACAGGAACAGTGCCAGCGAAGCAACCTGTTCGGCGGTGACGAACTCCTTCGTTGGCTGCGCGGCGAGCAGGACATCATTGATGACTTCATCCCGCCGCATGCGCCGGGCCGCCATCGTGTTCGGAATTTGCTTCTCGACGAGCGGCGTCCAGACGTAGCCGGGGCTGATGCAGTTGCAGGTGATCTTCGAGCGAGCGAGTTCCAGCGCGACGGTCTTGGTAAGGCCCGCAATGCCGTGCTTGGCTGCGACATAGGCCGACTTGAAGGGCGAGGCGACCAGCGAATGCGCCGAGGCCGTGGTGATGATGCGGCCCCAGCCGCGCTTCTTCATGCCTGGTGCCGCCGCGCGGCTGGCATGGAAAGAGGCAGACAGGTTGATCGCGATGATCGCATCCCACTTCTCGGCGGGGAATTCCTCGATCGGCGAAACGTGCTGGATGCCGGCGTTGTTGACCAGGATGTCAACGCTGCCGAAGATCTCCTCACCGAGAACGATGAGCTCGGCAATCTCGCTTGGCTTCGCCATGTCCGCGGGTGAGTAGATCGCCCTGACCGTGAAATCGCGTTCGATCGCGGCACGCTCCTGCTCGACATCGGCAGGCGCGCCCATGCCGTTGATGACGACGTTGGCGCCCGCGCCGGCAAAGGTTCGCGCGCACGCGAGGCCGATGCCGCTGGTCGAGCCGGTGACGACAGCTGTCTTTCCGTTCAGAAATCCCATTTCGTACACTTTCCTCACTACACATGCGAATGACGATAGCTGCTGCGCCGGAGTTCGCGACGCCCAGTTGAACTTAAAAGACCAAGGCTTTCTCACCGGCTCGAATCGAGCCGCGAGCCGGCTGCTGCAAATAGTCGTGCACCACCTTTCCGAGGCCGAGCGTAAGGTCGGCGCGGATGTGGACGGCAGAGATGATCTCCAGGACCGGAAGGTCGGCAACGGGCGCCAGGGCGTGGGGCGCCAAGGCGAGGGCCGCGGGTCCGGCCCAGGCACCCTTCAGCACGATGTCTTCGAGATGATATTGGACGAGTTCGCAGATGCGGGAGCTGCCGTCGACATGTGGGATGATCTTGAGCAGGAAGTTCGGCTCGTTCAGGGCCGCCTTGATTTTCGACAAGTCGGCCGCGCGATGCTTGTAGCCCATCGTCCCGGTCGCAACCCGGAGCGGGCCGTAATCCAGCGTGCCGATCAATGTGTCGATCTCGGTTCGCAATGTCGGCTGGGCGAGCTTCTTCGGAAAGCCCCATAGCTCGCGCCCGCCCGCAATGGGGCCTTCGTCGTTGAGGAACATGCAATGCGTATAGCCGCCCTTGCGTCCGCGGAAGGAGACGGGGATGACCTGTCCGCTTTCCGTGTAATCGCCAAAGCCGTTCGAATCCGGCATGCGAATGAATTCATACTTGACCAGAGCTTCTCGCACGTCGACCTCAAGCGGCTCAGGAACCACCGCCTGGAGCTTGGCCGGATCGGTGCGATAGGTGATGATCAGGTATTCGCGATCGACGAACCGGTAAGGCCCGGGCGGATACGCCGGGTTGGTCAGCGGCATCGCAAAGGCTCGTTGTTTCACGTCAATCTCGCGCATTTGTGCTCTCCAGGCGGTTGGGGTGGGGCCTACTCGCGGCCGTCTTGTTCGAGATCAAACGTGAAGACCCCGTCGGGGCTCGAAGGCCGCGCGAGCACCTCGGGATGGCGCAGCGTGCGCAGCGCGTCGTGGTAGCCGGCTTGCCAGTGGTCCTGCATCGAAAGGCGCGAGAATTCGTAATCCTTGGAGTGCCCCTCGTGATTGCGCGCGCGATAGATCAGATGGACGATGTTGTAGACGTTGCGGGACACTGCCGTGCTGAGGAGTTTTACGTTCTCGTGCTGGCTGAGATCGTCAGGCAGTCGGCCAAGCAGATCCGTGAGTGCGCGCCGCAGGCGCTGCACGCGCTTGAATTGGTCGGTGCTGGCGCGGGTGCGGCTGGAATACTGGATCTCCTTGTGTCGCGTGACGACTTCAGCCATGTTGCGCGGAAGTTGACCGCGGGCGCTCCAGAGGTCGACCTGGAAGGCAAGCATGTCCTGCGGGGCATCAGACTCGATCACCCATTGCAGCGGTGTGTTGGAGACGAGACCGCCGTCCCAATAGTGCTCCCCCTCGATTTCCACGGCAGGGAAGCCCGGCGGCAGCGCGCCGCTTGCCATGATATGCTCGGGCCGGATCGTATGGGTCGTGTTGTCGAAATAGACGAAATTCCCTGTTCGTACGTTGACCGCGCCCGCGCTGAAGCGCGTCGTTCCATCATTGAGACGATCGAAGTCGACCAGGCGCTCCAGCGTCGTCTTGAGTGCGCGTGTGTCGTAAATACTGGTCGCATCGTTGGCGCCAGCGAGCTGCAGCCAGGGTGGGATGGGGCGGGCGGAAAAAAATCCGGTTGCGCCGCACGCCGCTGCCAGGCCGGCGCTCATTTGATTGATGAGGTTGCGCGTGTTGTCGCTCTTCGCCCAATCAAGGAAAGGTGTTCCGGATAAGTCCCAGGGCGCCGTTGAAGTGACCTGGGTCCAGAAGTCGCGCAGGCGCTCGACACGGGACTCAGGCGGGTTGCCCGCGATGATGGCGGCGTTGATGGCTCCGATCGAAATGCCGGCGACCCAATCAGGATCAATGCTGGCTTCGGCCAAGGCTTCGTACACGCCCGCCTGATAGGCGCCGAGCGCGCCACCGCCTTGCAACAGCAGCGCGATGCAGTCAAAGGGTAACCGTCGTTGCGCGGAAAAGAGCTCGGATCGAGGCTGGAAGTTCATGGTGCGGTTGCTCTTGAGTTTTGCGAAGTGAACACGCGTTTCAGCGCTGGCTTGCGCTCTGCTTTCCAACTCTGCGCGGCTCGAGCATCACTTCCTTCAAATGGTCCCCGGCGGCGACGACGACCACGAAATTCAGCCTGCCTTCTTGTCTCACGAGACCACCGGCGAGCGCACTGCCGGCCGCAGCTCTTTCGGCGACTTGCACCGCATCCGACATTTCCTGCTTGCTCCATTTCAAGGCAGTCATCTTGGCGAGATCGTCCCGATCGAGCTCCTTCAGGGAAGACGCCAGCTCCTTGCCCGTGAAGCTTCCGGTATTTGCATCGATGGCGTTCTCCCACACGTTTTCATTTCTCATCGTGCGAACGCGGTAGACGGGTGGGTTGGCGAGTTCAAAGCTGATGTCGGCAGTCTTCGAGCCGTCATGCAGACGCTCGGCGATCTCCATTGCCCGGCTGAGCGGGACTCGTATGGTGCGGAATTCCGTGAGTACGCGCCGGATCGCAGCGTCCTCGGCTTCGCTTTGCGCCGTCGCGCTCGGCCTGTCCCCGTCTGCGGGATTTTGTGCCACGTCGGCAACCGCGCCGGTCGTCGTGAGCGCAGCGGACCATACAATCAGGGCAAACAAATGCTTCTTCGACATTGGTGAACCTCGTTTAGATTGGTCGACCGCCTACCAAAGGCGAGTGAGGGCGAACGTATCGCTGCAAGAGCTGTGGCCTGCCGAGCCGCAAGATCCCGCAGTGCCATGCGGTGTCGCGCGCCGCGCGGCTTGCCGTCGTTTCTCGGCAGATAGGTGAGAAAGCTTGTGGGTTATCTCCGGCGAAGCCAATACAATGGAATTTCGGGAGACGTCCTCGACCGCCGACTGTGCAAGACTGTTGCGCGGTTGTGGGGGCATCGTCACGGGAGAAACCTCGTCTTCATCGGTTTGAACGTCCGAGCCCGTGTTTTGAATCGTATCGGGTGCATGGTCCGGCTGCGTAGTGGCTGCGGCGATCTCCTTGTCAGCGGATGACGGCAGGAGCTGATTGGTATCGATCACGACTCGCTCCGGTCCCTTGAGGCCGGAGTGGACGCGAATTGAAGGCCGCACAGCATCTGGTCCGGCAAAGTGGTCCGGGAGCTGCACCGGCAGCACCCAGTCGGTCGCCAGAAGCAAGCAGACCAGGGCGCTGCCAACCGTAAGAAAATAGCCGCGCAAGGGAAGGCCGTGATCAGTCGATCGGCTCGCGCGCATGAACTCGAGGGATCGTCGGTTCACGGCACGCGTCGCCTGGCAGCGGAATAATTCAGTCTCATTGTCGGATACTCCAAAGGGCGCGATGCCGGCTCGCGTGCTCGGCATTTGCCACTTCAAAACTTCGGCGATGTTCGGCACGCCAGGACTCCGGATGCCGTCTCACGCGGTGTGCGCGTGATAGTCGATTTCGTCGGGCGCAACGCCTCTGCGCGCCAGTTCGGACTCGATCATGTCGAACATGCATTCGAGCGGCGCGAGCCAGACGTTGACCCAGTAAATGATGCTGTTGCGGGCCATCAGCAGAGCTGGCGTCATGCGAATGTCCTCCGTTCCTGGCCAAGCCTGACGGTACTGAGCCGGCGGACGAGGGTTCGGACCCACGCGACCATCGAGATCGTGATGCCGAGCAGCAGGCTCAGGACCACGAGACACAAAGCGAGGACAACGTTCAGCGACGCCGCGGCGAGCCCCGGTAAGGGGTTTTCACGCATCAACGCGAAGAGAAGAGTTGACATTCTCGACCTCATTAATAAACTATACCGTATATTTCATATAAAACATGCTTCATGGTTGATGTCAAAGGCAAGGGCCTCACAAACGCGTTACGGCGAAGCGAGGCTCCGCTCCGGCGAACCAGAAGCTTCAAGCGGTGAGAGGATTCGACGTGATGAGATTGACGCTGGCGCTGTTCATCGGCGCGGGGGTCGTGGCTGCGAGCTCAGCCGCGTCCGCCCAGGAGAACCGTGGCACTCCGGAGCAGAGAGCGGCCTGTGCGCCCGACGCCTTTCGTCTGTGCAGTGTCTACATTCCCGATCCGTCGGGAGTAGAAGCCTGTCTGCGGCTCAGGAAGTCGGACCTCAGCGAAGCGTGCAAAACAGTGTTCGAGCAGGCGAGCACCGGATCAGACAGGGCCAAATAGAAGCAGCTTCGCAGGGGCGAGATCAGATCCGCGTTGATTGCATCAATCCTTTTGGAAACAGGAGCGACATAATGAGTACCATGTACATACCGGCTTTGGCCGCCTTCGGCGGCTCTGCGTTCGGATCGGTTTCGACCATCGTGAGTGGATGGTTCAGCCGACGACGTAAATTGCGTGAGCGTCATCACGCCCGCTCGTTCTCGAAGCGTGAGCGGCTGTATCGCAGCTTCATCGAGGAAGCATCACGGCTCTACGCCGAGGCCCTGGTCAATGATCAGGCAGAAATTCCGCAGCTCGTCAGTCTCCATACGCTGGTGGGACGAATGCGGATTCTCTCGAGCAACGAGGTTGTTCAGGCCGCCGAGCGCACCGGGCGTCTGATCATCGAAACCTATCTGTCGCCAAATCGCACGTTTGTGGATCTGCCCAACTTCATCGAGGAAATAGATCCATTGCGCGATTTCGGCGAAGCTTGCCGTCGCGAACTCATGAACCGGCCAGCTCCGTGAGAAGCGTGATGCGGGAGCAGATTGACGACCGGACCAGGAATGCGGGCGGGCGCCGCAGGATCGTGCGGGCAGCCAAGGCCCTCTATTGTCAGATCGGTCACAACAAGACCACCGTGGCCGACATCGGCCGGAGCTTGTCGATGTCCTCAGCCAACATCTATCGCTTCTTTCGCTCAAAACAGGCGATCGAGGAGGCTGTCGTAGGTGAATTGCTCGATGAGATCGTGAGCGCGGCAGCCGAGGCGGGGCGCGGCGGCGGGTCGGTGCTGCGGCGCCTGACCGCAATCCTGAAGGCGATTGCCGAGTGTAACGAAGGTCGACCCGCAAGGGACCGGAGACTGCAGGACCTTTTGGCCTCGGCGGTTCGGCAGAATTGGTCCGTCGTCCTCGCCTACGAGGACCAGATCAGGGGGGTGGTCCGGCCAGTGATCGGCACCGGTCAAGAAAACGGGGAGTTGCGGGACGGCAGTCCGATGGCATTGACCTGCTGCCTTCTGGAGGCCCTTGATGTCTACCTCAATCCCTCGCGGACCGGAGTGATGACGCTTCGGCCGAGTTTCGAGGAAATGTTGAGTTTCTGTACGGGTGCGTTGCGCCGCACGCCGTCGGTGCAAGCGCTCGATATGGCATCGCACCTGGAGATAGCGGTGGGCCGCTGACGGATCGGCTCGGGCGGCCCCGCGATCAGACGGCAGGCCTGCAACTAGTGGTACCAGTCCGACTCGCACGCCGCCAGGAAGAAGCCGACCCGTTCGCGCACGAAACCGGGAAGCTCCTTCTTCAGGTCTTTCGGCGTCTCGCCGATGAGCGAGCGAAACAGCATCGGCAGCAGGACCAGGTCAAGGAAGATCTGCGCCGTGGCGCGGCTTCGTTTGGCGCTGAACGGTCCCCTTGGTGTACGGGCAAGCTTCTGGGTGGCGTTATCCAGCCACTGCGACACCGCAGCCAGGGAGCGATCGCGCGCGGCGTCGTGGACGTTGCGGCTCAGTTCGGGAAACCGCTGAGATTCGGCGATCGTCGCCCGGACCATGCCCAGCGACTCCTCGATAACCCTATCGACAATGGCGATTCCGAGGCTCATCAACTTGTCCTCGATGGTGCGGCCTTCGGGCGAGAAGCCCTCAAAATCCGTCAGCCCGTCGATGCTGCGAGCCACCACGGCCGCGAACAGTGCTTCTTTGCCGGGGAAATGAGCATAGATGGTCGGCTTGCTCGCGGGAGCAAGTTCGGAAATGTCGTCGATGCTTGCGCTGCGGAAGCCTTTTTCGAGAAACAGTTGCTGGGCTGCATCGAGAATTCGCGCCTGCGCGTCGCCGGCAAGATCCTTGGGCGGTCTGCCTCGCTTCGTCTTCTTCATTCTTGGACCTCCAAAATCACGAATCTGTGCGCGTCGGTTTCCCACTTGACACGGGCCGCAAAGAAAGGCAAGAAAAAGAAAATATACGGTATAGTTTATTAAGTGGGGGCTCGATGGTTGCGGGCCTGGCGAATGCTCCTGCGAGGATCAGGCTCGCATAGGTGGGGCGTTCGAGCCCAATCGTCCGAGCAAAATGAGGAGAGTGTCGTGACTATCTTGAGCCCAGACCCGTCCGGCTTGCCGGAGCGCGTTCTGTTGCGCGAACTGCATCACAGGGTCACCAACGGGGTTGCCTTCGCCATCGATGTTGTCTCCGCCGCCGCCGTTCGGGTCGAGGGGAAGGAAGCCAAAAGCGCACTCAGCGATGTCGTGGAGCTGCTGCACGGTTATGCCGACGTGCATCGCGCTCTGGCGATGCCTGCGGGAGATACGCTGATTCACGCCGCCACCTACATTCGCAAATTGGAAGGTGGCATGCGCCGAGCGCTGCTGGACCGGATGAACATTCAACTGGCCTTCGCGACTCACTGCCTCGCGCTTCAGCCGGAGCGCTGCTGGCACCTGGGGCTGATCGTCCATGAACTCGTGATGCACGCGGCTAGGCACGCCTGCTTCGACGGGCGGGCCGGGCAGATCAAGGTCAAGCTGACGCGCGCCGGCGCCCTGGTGAATTGCGTCGTTCTGGACAACGGCTCGCGCCCGGCGCGCGACGTCTCTGACCGCGAACTGCGAACAGCGAGAGATCTTGCCAGGGCTCTCGGCGGCCGGATCGAGCAAGGCTTTGGCGCCGAATTCACCTCGATTGTCCTCTCTTTTCCGCTCAGCGAGCGCGAACTGGGTCCAAACCGGTCAATCGCGACGCGCCAGGCGAGGGCTCCGCGCCGCACGAGAGCTGCCGCTTCAGACAAAGTGGTGTTGAAGGCCAGCGCAGCGGCCGATCAATGCGGGCCTACCGCTGCGATAGACCCGTTTGCGGGATTGCTGTGCCAGCACGACCGCGAGCTGGTCCTCCCCTGTCGGTCCGCCGATGTCCTTGGCGGGCTGCTGTCGCCTTCCCATCCTGCGGACGCGTCATGACAACCCATTCTTCCAATCCGACCGATCCGCTTCGGACGCTCCCTGCGGCCAAGGCCCTCGTCGCGGCGGCCGTGCTTGCCGGCGTCGCGCTGAGCGGCTGCAACGACCGCGCGTCACAGACGGCCGCGCGCGCCACACTGGTCCGGACCACGATCGTGCAGCCGCGCGACCGGCAAGCCTCTCTCACGCTGACCGGGGAGATCCAGGCGCGCTTTCGTGCCGATCTATCTTTCCGCGTCAGCGGACGCGTGGTTGCCCGTACCGTGGACGTCGGTGCTCACGTCAACATAGGCGACGTTCTCGCCCGTCTCGATCCGGCGGAGCAACAGGCCGACGTCGATGCCGCGACCTCGGCAGTGGCCTCGGCCGAAGCCCAGCTGCGCGTGGCGAAGGCTACCTTCGAACGTCAGAAAGCGCTCATCGCAAGCGGCTTCACCACCCGGACCGTGTACGACCAGGCCCAGGAAGGTTTACGAACCGCAGAGGGCGTGCTGGAAGCCGCCAAGGCCCAACTGGGCACCTCCAAGGATGCGCTCGGCTATGCCGTCCTGCGCGCTGAAGCCGACGGTGTCATTACCGCTCGAAACCTCGAGGTCGGCCAGGTCGTTCCGGCTGCCCAGCCTGTGTTCTCGCTTGCCCAAGATGGGGAGCGGGATGCCGTCTTTGAGGTCTATGAATCCGTATTTCTTGGCGAGACCGACAGCCGCCGCATCACGCTGGCGCTGGTCTCCGATCCCGCCGTGATCGCGACGGGTGAGGTGAGAGAGATCTCACCGGCGATCGACGCGAAGAGCTCCACGATCCGCGTCAAGGTGTCCATCGACAATCCGCCGGCCGCGATGACGCTGGGCAGCGCCGTCGCCGGAACTGTCAAGACGAAAGCTCAGAAGGACATCACCTTGCCCTGGAGCGCGCTGATGGCCGCAGGCAGGAGGCCTGCCGTCTGGACCGTAGACCCGAAAACGAAGACTGCGTCGCTGAAGTCCGTCACGGTCGGCGCTTATGAAGCCGGTCAGGTGCTGATCAAGTCAGGCCTCGAGCCCGGCGAGCGCGTCGTCGTCGACGGCGGCAAGCTTCTGAGTGTCGGCCAGTCGGTCACTGAGGAGGGAGATCAGTCATGAAGCGACAGGTCATGATGATCGCTGGCACGCTCGCGGCGGCCTCGTTGCTCACCGACTGCCAGCAGGAGATGAACGCGCCGGAGCCCGTGCGCCCCGTGCTCTCAATGGTGGCCAAGCCGAACAGCGGTGACAGTACGGTTGCCGTCGGCGTCGTCGAGCCGCGCTACAAGACCAACCTTGGTTTTCGCGTGCTCGGACGGCTGACTTCGCGCCCGGTCTACGTTGGCGACATCGTCAGCGAAGGACAAATCATCGGGACGATTGATCCCACTGCACTCGATCTCGCCGTTCGCGCGGCCAAAGCTCAACTTGCGAAGGCCGAGGCGCAGTTTGCGACGGCCAAGGCCACGGAGGAGCGGCAACGCACGCTCATCACCAGCGATGCGACCACCAGGCAGACGCTGGATAATGCCGAGCAGGCCCGCGCCGGCGCCGAAGCAAGCGTCGCGCAGGAGCAGGCGAACCTGACCAAAGCCATCGAGCAACTCGGCTATGCCCAGATCAAGGCCGACTTCGGCGGTGTCGTCACCGCCGTCGGCGCGGAAGTCGGCCAGGTGGTCTCGCCCGGTCAAACCGTAGTGACGGTCGCGCGGCCGGACATTCGCGAGGCGGTCGTCGATATCGGGGAAGACCTACCAGTGCCGCTCGAAGTCGGTCTCCCGTTCACCGTCAGCCTGCAGCTCCTTCCCGCGGTTCAGGTCGAAGGCAGCATCCGCGAAATCGCACCGCAGGCCGATGCGGTGACGCGGCTGCGACGTGTCCGGATTGCGCTCGACAACCCGCCCGAAAGCTTCCGTCTTGGCGCGACCGTCACGGCAAAGCTCGGGAAGGACCAGAGCAAGGTCTTGCGCCTACCCGCATCAGCGGTGCTCGCCCGGGACGGCGCAGATTTCGTCTGGGTGGTCGATCAGTCCGCCGGCACCGTCTCGCTGCAGAAGATCGATGGTGTCGCCGAACAGGCGGGCATCCGCGTCACCGGCGGACTTGCCGCCGGCGCCCGCGTCGTCACCGCCGGAGTCCACAGCCTCAAGCCCGGACAACACGTCCGTATCGAACAGGATCAAGAGCCATGAAGTCTTTCAACCTTTCGGACTGGGCGCTCGGCCATCGTTCGCTCGTCTGGTATTTCATGATCGCCTTCATGGCGGCCGGCCTGTTTGCCTATCTCCAGCTGGGACGACAGGAGGATCCTGACTTCACCATCAAGACCATGGTGATCCAGGCGCAGTGGCCGGGCGCCTCGCCCGAGGAGATGACGCGTCAGGTCACCGACCGGATCGAGAAGAAGCTGGAGGAACTGGAATCGCTCGACTACACCAAGAGTGTAACGGTCGCGGGTCAGGCCACCGTCTTCGTCTACTTGCGCGATTCGACCAAGGCGGCCGACGTCAAGCCGACCTGGGTGCGCGTCCGAAACATGATCGCAGACATCAGGGGCGATTTCCCACAAGGCGTGATCGGGCCCGGTTTCAACGACCGCTTCGGTGACGTCTTCGGCAACGTCTATGCCTTCACCAGCGACGGCTTGAGCCAGCGACAGCTCCGCGATCAGGTCGAGGATGTCAGGGCCAAGGTGCTGACGGTGCCCGATGTCGGCAAGGTCGACATTCTCGGCGCGCAGGACGAGGTGATTTATCTGGAATTTTCTACCCGCAAGATCGCAGCGCTCGGTCTCGACGTCCACGCCATCATGAATTCGCTCCAGGGCCAGAACGCGGTGGCGCCCTCCGGCGTGTTCCAGGAGGGGCCGGAGCGGATCAGCGTCCGCGTCAACGGCCAGTTCACCTCGGAGGCGAGCCTGAAGGCGGTCAATCTGCGCATCAACGACCGCTTCTTCCCGCTGACCGATGTCGCGACCATCACGCGCGGCTATGCCGATCCGCCGTCAACCCTGTTTCGGTACAACGGTCAGCCCGCCATCGCCCTCGCGATCGGCATGAAATCCGGCGCCAACCTGCTGCAGTTCGGCGAGGCGCTGAAGGAGGAGATGACGAAGATCATCGCCGACCTGCCGATCGGCGTCGGCGTCCACCTGGTTGCCGACCAGCCCGTCGTGGTCGAACATGCGGTCTCGGGCTTCACCGAAGCCCTGTTCGAGGCCGTGATCATCGTGCTCGGCATCAGCTTTCTGAGCCTGGGCATGCGAGCCGGTCTCGTGGTCGCCATCGCCATTCCGCTCGTGCTCGCGATCACCTTCGTCGTGATGGCCTATTGCGGCATCTCGCTGCAGCGCATTTCGCTGGGCGCCTTGATCATCGCGCTTGGCCTCTTGGTCGACGACGCCATGATCGCGGTCGAGATGATGGTGGCGCGGCTCGAGATCGGCGATCCCCTCGAAAAGGCGGCAACCCACGTCTATACGTCGACCGCGTTCCCGATGCTGACGGGAACGCTTGTCACGGTTGCTGGCTTCATCCCGATCGGGCTCAACAGCAGCAATGCCGGCGAGTTCACGTTCACGCTGTTCGTCGTGATCGCGGTGTCGCTGATCGTCTCCTGGATCGTGGCCGTCTTGTTCACGCCGTTGCTCGGCGTCACCATTCTGCCAGCGAAGATGAAGGGACACCACGAGCAAAAGGGGCGCGTCGCGCAGATGTTCGCGCGCCTGCTGCTGTTCTGCATGCATCACCGTTGGAGCACCGTCGCTGTCACGGCCGGGGCCTTCCTGCTCGCCCTGTTCGGCTTGCAGTTTGTGCAGCAGCAGTTCTTCCCCTCGTCCGACCGTGCCGAACTCGTGATCGACTGGAACCTGCCACAGAACGCTTCGATCACCGAGACCAATACCCAGATGGCGCGCTTCGAGCGCGAGCAGTTGCAGGGCAATGACTCCATCGAGCACTGGTCCACCTATGTCGGCACCGGCGCGCCGCGCTTCGTTCTGTCGTTCGACCTGCAGACCGCCAACACCTGGTTCGGTCAGCAGGTGATCGTGACCAAGGGCGGCATCGCCGCGCGCGACAAGCTCAAGTCGCAGTTCGAGGACTATTTGAGGAAGACGTTCCCGGGCACCGACACCTACGTCAAGCTGCTCGAGGTCGGCCCTCCCGTGGGACGTCCGGTGCAATACCGCCTGAGCGGCCCCGACATCGCCGAGGTACGCAACCTCGCGCAGAATCTCGCAGGCGTCATCCGCAGCAATCCTGACCTCGGCAATGTGGTGTTCGACTGGATGGAGCCGGCGCGCGTCGTCAAGGTCGACGTGCTCCAGGACAAGGCGCGCCAGCTCGGCGTGACCTCGGAAGATATCGCCACCACCCTGAACTCGGTGCTTCAGGGCTCGCCGGTCACGCAGGTGCGTGACAGCATTTATCTCGTCAACGTCACGGGACGAGCGACCGCGCCGGAGCGCGCTTCGATTGATACGCTGCGCGACCTGCAGATGACCGGGCTCGGCGGCCAATCGGTGCCGCTCGGCGCGGTCGCCAATCTGCGCTACGAGCTGGAGCAGCCCACGATCTGGCGCCGCGCCAGGATCCCGACGATTACTCTCAAGGCCGCCGTGGTCGGCAACGTTCAGCCGAAGACGGTCGTCGACCAGCTCGCGCCGAAGGTGGCGGAATTTACCAAGCAGCTGCCCGCGGGCTACTCGATCAAGATCGGCGGCTCGGTGGAGGAGAGTGCCAAGAGCCAGGGGCCGATCGTCGCGGTCGTACCATTGATGCTGTTCATCATGGCGACCGTGCTGATGGTGCAGCTGCAGAGCTTTTCGCGCCTGTTTCTGGTGTTCGCTGTCGCCCCGCTCGCGCTGATCGGCGTTGTCATGGCCATGCTGCCAAGCGGCGCGCCGCTGGGCTTCGTGGCCATCCTCGGCGTGCTGGCTCTCATCGGCATCCTGGTCCGGAACTCCGTGATCCTGATCGTGCAAATCGAGGATCTCAAGAAGGAGGGCAGGCCCGCCTGGGATGCCGTGGTGGAAGCAACCGAGCACCGCATGCGACCAATCTTGTTGACCGCGGCCGCCGCAAGTCTCGCGTTGATCCCAATCGCACGCGAAATTTTCTGGGGGCCGATGGCCTATGCCATGATGGGTGGGATCATCGTCGGTACGCTGCTGACGCTGCTGTTTCTGCCGGCGCTGTATGTGGCGTGGTTTAGAATTCATCCTGATCACAGCGATCAACTGCATGGGGCCGATGCTCCGGTGCACGAAATCGCCGCGCCCGGGCGAAGCTCCCCGCGCGATGCGTCAGCGCCGACCCTTGAGCCGCAATTCTAGCAAGGGAGACGCTATGTCCCGAAAGAAACCGTTGACGCTGGCTGCGACGTTCGCAGCGATTTCGCAGGTGCCAGGTGCGGCGTTTGCGCAATTCCCGCCGCCTCGTGCTGCGGATACGATGCCAATAGCACCTGTTGCTACGCCCCACAGCGCTACCGGCGCGTCCTCATCTCCGATTAGCTCCCGCTCATCCTCCCAAGTATGCTCATGGATATCGTAGGCGCCCTGGCTTGGCTGGTTCGTGTGCCGAAAACCGGCTCGATTTCAGCAGTGGCACGCAGGATCTTTTCCCTCGATCAGTATTTGGGCGTCCGTCCTCTGTGTCGAACTGCGTAGCTCGGTCTATGTTGGTTCCTAAGTCCCACTCCCGATGGTGCCGGTCTTCCAACGTGCTCGCGCAGAGGAATTTTCAATTCTGCGCGTAGCTGAATTGGTGGGTTTTGGTCTACGAAGGTCGAAAATGCTTTATCTTTCAACGGGGATTGACTGACACTCTCTCCGTCACATCATTCGGCTGACAGCGGCTCGCCCGATATCGTCCAGCTTTCTCCTGTCAAAGATCGCTATCCGCAAGGTCTTGAAAGAGGTGTAATCGTCGGGCTTCGCGCCGATCCAGATGCCGGGAAGCATCATCGGCAACCGCTCGCCATGCAGTGACGTCGCCTGGAGGATGAGGTTTTCCGGGGTCAATGCCCCCGTAAAATCAGGCTGATCTGCACACCGAGGATCTCTGGTGTAGCCACATGCCGCTCGTCGTCAGATTGCGGCTGTCGCTGCCACGATGGTGTCGCGCAGCCAGCGATGGGCCGGCACGTCGTCGAACCGGCGGTGCCACATCATGACGCTGCGCAGCCTGGGAGTGTCGAATGGAAGCTCGTGGATCTCGATGGCATGGGCCCGACGAAACTCCTGCGCGAGCTTGCGCCCGAGGATGGCGATCAAGTTGGATTGGACCAGAACAGCACCAGCGGACAGATAGGGCACGTCAAGTGCAACGGTGCGGGTCCCCTTCTGCGTCAATGCCTGATCGATGAACTCCAGATCCTCGCCACTTGAGCTGATCGCAAGATGGGGCGTTGCCGCGAGGGCCTCGACCGTCAGCTTCTTCCGTAGCGCGGGGTGGCCGCCTCTCAAAGCCGCGACATAGCGATCATCGATCAATAGCCGCGAGGCAAATCGCTCGCCGGCCGCTTCCCTCGCGGCGATCGCGAGATCGAGTTCGCCGCGATCGAGCCGATCGGCAAGATTGAGCGTGCCGCTCGGGACCAACGACAACCGCACTTTCGGCGCCTGGGCGCGGACGGCGGCCACGATAGGGCCCACCGCGACGACTGCGGCATAATTGTTGACCGCGATGGCAAAGCGCCGGTCGGCCGTGGACGGCTCGAAGCTGTCGCCTTCCACTGCGAGCTGGAGCTCGTTGAGCGCTTTTCGGACCGGTAGCGCAAGCTGCTCGGCCCGCGGCGTCGGCATCATTCCCGACGGCGTGCGGACGAACAATTTGTCCTTCAGCGCGTGTCGAAGCCTGTTCAGCGCGTGGCTGACTGCGGGTTGGCTGATCGAAAGCGCATCGGCCGCCCGCACGACGCTTCTCTCATGCAGTACGGCGTCAAATACCAGCAGCAGATTGAGATCGAGATTGCGAAGTCTCATGGCGGACTAGATGCACAACGTGAATTGAGAGATAAAGGCAATTCATTTGAATAATAGGCTGAGGAACGCCAGTTTCCCAGCATGTTCTTCGTCAGTCACACCGCGACGCCCTCGGCGCGGCCCAATGCAAGGATCATGGTCGTGCTGATTGCCGGCCCGGAACCGTCGACCCTAGCGCCGGAAGATCTGGCGCCCTGGCGGCAGGTAATCCCCTCCGCAATGTGGGCTCTCATCGGCCTGACCCAGGTCAACCGGACCACGATTCTCGACAATATCGCCGCGCTGATGAAGCGAAGGGCGGCCAACCCCCGGCGGTTGATTCTCCTCGGTTGTGGCGAAACCGGGCGTCGAGCGTTCGAGCTCGTCGCCCAAGGTACGATCGACTGCGCAGGGATCGTCGCGATCGACATACCCTGCCACCCGCTCTCGTTCGCCATCGTTCCAACGCCTGCGGCTATCCGCCTCGTCGTGCATCACCACGGCTCGGGGCGGGCCGGAGATGGCCTCGTCGAGCAATTGCAGCGCGCGGACATTGACGTTCGCGTCATCGGACTTGGTGCTGTCGCCAACAAATCAGCGACAATCGCGAGCGCTGCGGAAGCCTTTGTGCTGGAGCTGGCCGCGATGGTCGGTCGTCACACCGGACACGGAGCTTGAAGATGATGATGCCAAGACCTCTGAAGATGGCGGGTGCAGCTCTTCTAGTCACCGCGGCGGCCGGCTTTGGCGGATATATCTGGCTGGGTTCGGCGAAAAGCGCCGCATCCCGTGGCGAGGCCTCCCGCACGCCTGTCCCCATACAGGCCGCTATCCCGGTGACAGCCGCAGGCGTCGCGCAAGGTGATGCGCCTATCGTTGTGGAAGGCCTTGGCACAGTCAGCCCGCTCAACACCGCGACCATTCGTACTCAGGTGCAGGGCACTCTCGAAAGCGTCGACTTTGTCGAGGGACAGGAGGTGAAACGTGGCCAGGTGCTGGCCCGCATCGATCAGCGCGTCTACGAGGCGCAGGTGGACCAGGCGGAAGCGGCGCTCGTTCGCGACCAGGCAAGCCTGAAAAATGCGAAGGCAAACCTAGCGCGGACACGACCGCTTGCGGACCGTGGCTTTGCCACCCAGCAAGCGCTGGATACGCAGAATTCGCAGGTGGCGCAGGGCGAGGGTACCATTCAGCTCGACCAGGCAGCGCTCGAGGCGGCGCAAACGCAGTTGAGCTTCACCACGATCACCGCGCCATTGGATGGCGTTACCGGCATCCGCCGAATCGATCCAGGCAATATCGTCCAGCCCAGTGATCCCAACGGTCTCGTCGTGCTGACCCAGCTGCAGCCGATCGCAGTAATCTTCACCTTGCCATCCACCGAGATCCCCGATGTGCAGAAGGCGATTGCGGCGGGAGACGTCGCGGTCGACGCCTATGATGCTTCGAACCGCCGCAGGCTCGATCATGGCAGCCTGATGCTGATCGACAATCAGGTGGACAGCTCGACCGGCACGGTGCGGCTCAAGGCCTCCTTTCCCAATGCCGCCCGGACTCTCTGGCCCGGCGCGTTCGTCAACATCCATCTGACCATCGCGGTCCGCAAGAATGCGCTGACCGTGCCACTGACGGCGGTCCAGCAGGGCCCGAACGGCGTCTTTGTGTACGTGATCGGGCCCGACCACAAGGTAACTGTGCGCCAGGTCGTAGCGGGGCAATCGCGTGCCGGCAAGGTGCTGATCGAGCAGGGGCTGTCACCGAACGAGACCGTGGTGACCGCAGGTCAATACCGGCTCAGCGCGGGAACGAGGGTCGAACTCGTTCCGGACAGCCAGAGCAGCCGGGTTCAGAACGCCACCACCGCAAGTGCAGGGATGCTGCCATGAACGTTTCAGCAGGGTTTATTCGCAAACCCGTCGCGACCGCTTTTCTCACCATTGGGATTACCCTGATCGGGTTGGTTGCCTTCTTTCAACTGCCGATCTCGGCGTTGCCGACGGTGGATACGCCCACGATCCAAGTGACCGCGCAGTTGCCGGGCGCCGATCCGCAGACCATGGGCTCCTCGGTTGCAACGCCCTTAGAGCGGCAATTCGGCCAGATTGCAGGGCTGACCGTCATGAGCTCGAGCAGCGGGCTCGGCAATACGCAGATCACCCTGCAATTTGCGCTGAACCGCAGCGTCGATGCCGCCGCACAGGACGTGCAGACGGCGATCAATGCGGCCTCAGGCCAGTTGCCGAAGAACATGCCGTCACCGCCGATCTTCCGGAAGATCAACCCAGCCGATGTCCCGGTGCTTTTGATCGCATTGACGTCGGACACCCAGCCGCTCACCAAGGTCAACGACTATGCCGACAGCATTTTGGGGCAAAAACTCTCCCAGGTGCCGGGCGTGTCGCTGGTCACAATCGGCGGCGCGCAGAAGCCGTCGATCCGGGTACAGGTCAACCCGGCGAAGCTCGCGGCGGCGGGGCTCGATCTCGAACAGCTCCGTGCAACGCTGGGCGTCGCGACCGTCAACCAGCCGAAGGGCGCGCTCTACGGGGCGCAGCAATCCTTCACGCTGGCCACTAACGACCAGATCCTGACCGCCAAGGGCTATGACGACCTCATCATCGCCTATCGGCATGGCGCGCCGCTGAGGCTTCGCGACGTCGGCCAGGCGATCGTCGCCGCCGAGGACATTACGCTGCATGGCTGGTTCAACGACAAGCCGGCCGTCGTCCTTGCGATTCAGCGGCAGCCCGGCGCCAACGTAATCGCCACCGTCGACCGGATCAAGCAGCTGCTTCCGCAGCTGATCTCAGGCCTGCCGTCTGACATCAAGGTCGAGATTGCCTCCGACCGCACCCAGACCATCCGCGCGAGCGTGGCGGACGTGCAGTTCACATTGGTGCTGACGATCGCTTTGGTCGTAGGCGTGATCTTCCTGTTCCTGCGCAACGTCCGAGCGACGCTGATCCCCGGCATCTCCGTGCCGATCTCCCTGATCGGCACCTTCGGGGTGATGTATCTGTTCAACTACAGCCTCGACAACCTGTCGCTGATGGGACTGTCGATCGCGGTCGGTTTCGTGGTCGACGACGCCATCGTGATGATCGAGAACATTTCGCGGCATATCGAGGAAGGCTTGCCGCCATTTGAGGCGGCGTTGAAAGGGGCCGGCGAGATCGGCTTCACCATCATGTCGATCTCGGTGTCGCTGGTGGCGGTGTTCATTCCGCTGCTCTTGATGAGGGGCGTCATCGGACGCATGTTCCAGGAATTGGCCGTCACGGTGTGCGTCGCGATCGCGGTATCCGTTATCGTCTCGGTGACGCTGACACCAATGATGTGCGCCTACCTTCTCGACTCAGGGCACGGCGCGAACCCGGGAGCGCTGTTGCGCGGCCTTGAGCGGGGCTTTGTCGCGATCCAGGCCGGCTACGAAGCCGTGCTCCGGCTCACGCTGCGGTTCAAGCCGCTAACCATGGCGGTGTTGCTCGCAAGCGTAGGAGTCACAGGTGTGCTGTTCGCGGGCATTCCGAAAGGGTTCTTCCCTCAGCAGGACACCGGCATGATCGCCGGCATCACGGAGGCGTCCGCCGATGTCTCGCCGAGCCAAATGGCGGAGCTGCAGCGTCATGTCATCGACATCATCGCAAAAGACCCTTCGGTCGCCAATGCAACCGGCTATATCGGGCCGGGCGGCCCGACCGTCACCGAGAACAACGGTCGCCTGTTCGTGCTGCTCAAGCCGCGCGCGCAGCGGCAGTACTCGTCCGACCAGGTGATCCGTCAGCTCGATGCCAAGCTGCAGACGCAAAAGGGCATTCAGGTGTTCATGCAGTCCACGCAGGACATCAACCTTGCGAGCCGGCTATCGAAGACGCAGTATCAGTTCACGCTGACGGATGTGAATCAGGACGAGCTCAACAGCTGGTCCGACAAGCTGTTCAATAAGCTCAAGACGCTGCCGGAACTGGCCGACGTCGCGACCGACCAGGCCAATGCCGCCCGCCAGCTCAAGCTGAATATCGACCGCGACGCCGCGTCTCGGTTGGGCATCGATCCCGCGGCGGTCGACAATGCGCTCTATGACGCGTTCGGTCAGCGCCACGTCGCCCAGATCTTCACGACGCTCAACACCTACTATGTCATCCTGGAAGCCGATCCTTCGTTCCAGCTTGGGCCCTATGCGTTGAACCGCATTTATGTCAGCTCCTCCAACGGGTCTATGGTGCCGCTGAGCCAGTTCACCTCGATCGAATACGGTGTTGCACCGCTCTCAGTGAACCACCAGAGCCAGTTTCCGTCGGTGACATTGAGCTTCAACCTCGCGCCCGGGACGGCGGTGGGTACGGCGGTAGCTGCCGTGCAGAAAGCCACGGCCGACTTGCACATGCCTTCGACAGTCGCGACCAGCTTCCAGGGCAATGCCCAGGCATTCCAATCCTCGCTGTCTTCTACGCCGATCCTCATCGTTGCCGCCGTGATCGCCGTCTACCTCATCCTGGGCATGCTGTATGAAAGCGCTATTCACCCGGTCACCATTCTGTCGACGCTGCCGTCCGCAGGGCTGGGCGCTCTGCTGACGCTCTGGGCGTTCGGCTTCGGTCTCGACGTGATTGGGTTGATCGGGATTATCCTGCTGATCGGCATCGTGCAGAAGAACGGCATTATGCTGATCGATTTCGCGCTCGAAGCCGAGCGCAACAGAGGGCTAACGGCCGAGCAATCGGCATACGAAGCCTGCCGCATCCGGTTTCGTCCAATCCTCATGACGACGATGTGCGCGATGCTCGGCGGCGTGCCGTTGATGATCGGCACCGGCACCGGCGCAGAGCTACGCCAGCCGCTAGGATACGCCATAGTCGGTGGCCTGATTGTATCTCAGCTGATGACGCTGTTCACCACGCCGGTTGTCTACATCTACCTCGATGGGATGAGCCGGTGGTTTGCCGGCCTGCGTGCGAAGGTTTGGCCCTCGCGAGGCGACCACGGAGCCGGCGCCGCGGAGACGGTTTCGTAAACGCTGCAGGAGATATTCGAGTGCCCTAGACATGCTCGGGTCAGCTGCGTCGCTTTGACAACTCTGCGCACGTTCTGGCTCGCCCAGGCGCTGGTGACCGCATCGGGCGACATCGACGGACAGGCGCTGCTTCGCGGGATCGATCTGAGCCCTTGGGCCGCGGCAGCGGCCATTGTGCCGATCTGCCAGCTTAGCGTTGTGGCCGTGCCGTCCGTGCGCCGACGAAATCCGCACACCGTTTTCTGGGGTGCCATTGCGATGCTGAGCGAGGCGGCGACTGTGTTCGCGCAAAATGTGGACACATTTCTCGGGGTAGGGGACCTGCCCGCCAGCCTCCATGTCGCGGCCTTGCTGCTGCTCGCGATTATCGTCGACCATCGCCTGGCCGGCATGATCGCGGAGGAATCATGATCGCGCTCGTTGGGCTGTCCTTGAGCAGCCAAGTGCTCATGGCAGTGCCGGTGTTCCTGGCCGGATTTTGCTCTTCTGCGGCGGGTTTCGCGCCGCTCGCTTTCTCCGCGACTGTCTATTCGGCCTCAACCGTCAACCGATGAGGTCGAGCGGTGTAGTGGGGACATCGTGCGCTTACTGTCGGCATCGACGTCCGGCAACCCGGGGGCACGAATCGTTGGATTTGCGCACCCACCCAAGTCGGCACCACCTTCCCGGTTTCTTGCTTGGTGGCATACCATGAGGGCGTCACATAGTCCTCGGACTGTTGGTCATCAGCCTGATGCGAGCGGCGCCGGCGGGGCCGCTGACGCCAGCGGGAACATTGAGCGCCGTTCGAAGCTGGCGAAGATTGGCAGCGTCGCTTCTGGCATCGGCAGGGACCACAGCCACGCGGGCGGCGAGCAGCGCAAGGCGATGCTGCATCAGACTTGCTAGCGCAAAGGGGCTTTGGTTCGACTCGCGCCCCGCGACCGCGGCGAGAGTTCTCCAATTGCTTCGGAGCCTTTCTGACCGTGGTCGAGCAGGGCAGTTTGTCCGCGGCGGCGCGCCGGTTGAAAACACCGCTCACAACGGTGAGCCGCAACGTATCTGAGCTCGAGTCTCACCTTCGGACGAAGCTCTTCAACCGATCGAACCGACAGCTGGCGTTAACCGAGACAGGCGCTTCCTACCTTGCGGCCTGCAAGCGTATCCTCACGGACGTGAGTGAAGCGGAGCGTACAGCGTCCGGTGAGTATACCGCGCCGACTGGCGAGTTGTCTGTGACCACCCCGCTGGGTCTTGGGCGTATCATCCTCATGCCGATCATCGTGGACTTTCTCAAGACTTATCCGGATATCAAGGTCCGGATGATCCCTACTGATCAAAAACTGAGTCTGGCTCAGGAGCAAATCGATATCGCGGTGCGGATCGGCGAGCTCCCGGATTCGAGCTTGATAGCGTTACGGCTCGGCAGCACACGCCGAGTGGTCTGCGCCAGTCCCACCTATCTGGCGGCTCGCGGAACGCCGCGCACGCCAGACGATCTGGTCGAGCATGATTGCATCAGTTATGCCGGCTTCTCGCCACCCGATTCCTGGACATTCGTCAGGGACAAGGCGACCATAGCGGTGCCAGTGCGTACGCGGCTCATCGTCGGCAGCGCCGAAGCGGCTTGCGCCGCCGCGTGCGCTGGCGCGGGAATTTCCATTGTCTTTGCCTATCAACTCCATGATGCGCCGGGGGAAGGAGCCTTGACAACCGTCCTCAATGCATTTCAGCCGCCGGCAATGCCGGTCAACCTCGTCTACGCGGCCAACCGTTTTCTGCCGATCAAAGTTCGCGCTTTTCTGGACTTTGCCGCGCCGCGGCTGAAGCGAGCCTTCGCGGAGTAGGCCGCTACGGGGGGCTCGGTCCGAGCTTCCGGAATTTGGAAGCGCGACCCGCGACCGCCCGCGTCGGCTCCATCAATGGCCTCGCCATCCGCCTGCGCAATCTGATCGATGTCGCACGCGACTGCCGGCTCCTGCGTGAGGCAATCGTTGACGATCACGATCCCGATTCACTGCCTCTTGCCTTCCCTCCCAGCCCGTTGGCGATAGCCGTCCCGCATCGGGACTACTGGTCTGCGCTCCTGTCGGCCGGGTCGGTGGCCCTTGCGGTGCTGGGCTGCTGCTGTTTCGTCATTAACGACGAGGAACAGTCCGTAGAAGTTGCGGAACGTCGGAAGGGGATCGTCGACGCCCGCGAGAAGGCTGCCGACGACGGCAGCAGACAATGCCGTCGGTCCAGCCGGTCAGTCTTGCCGTCGCGCTCTGGGTCGGCATTTGCCTATACCTCTCGCTGCTCGACGGCACGCCGCGCAGCTACATATTCATGCTCGCCGGCTACACCGTGGCGCTGCTCGGGTTTCCGATCGTCACAGCTCCGCAGGCGACGTTCGACATTGTGGTCTCCCGGGTGCAGGAAATCACGCTCTGCGGGGTGGGCGCACGAAGGTGGCGCTGCGGACCGGAAAGCACCTGACATTCAGGCCTGCAGGCGCCATAGGCGACGCGCTAACGCGCACGCCGTCGCCAATTGCTCGGGGTATCGCCCGTTAGCTTCCTGAACGCCGCGGCGAACGCGGTTTGGGAAGAATAGCCGAGCGCGACCGCGATTGAGAGCACCGACGCGTCGGTGTCGCGTAGCATATTTTTAGCTTCCTCCAGCCGTTTCTGGCGTCGCCAAGCATGCGGGGAGAGCCCGGTGCTTTCCTTGAAGGCGCGGCAGAAGTGAAATCGCGAAAGACCAGCATCAGAAGCGAGCGCCGCGAGCGATACGTCCGCATCGTTATCCGCACGCAGGCGCTCGATGGCGCGGCGCAACACTATCGGTGAGAGGCCGCCCAGCGTCGGCTGGAACGTGGTCGGCACACCGACATGCGCTGCCAGCAGGCGCGTGGTCACGAGGTCCATCAGCTGATGCCTGAAAAGGGTATCCAGGCCGTTGCCGTCCATGGCACCGGCCGCTGTCAGGAGCAATCGAGATGTAATGAGATCGGGCTGCGCCGTCCGCTCCAGGAGATCGGTTGAGGTGGTGCTGTCGAGCTCACCTGCAACCCGCTCGAGCGTGGTGTGCGGAAGATAGAGTTGGACGACGTCGACAGGCTTCGGAATATCCCACCGAGAGCTCGATCCTTCGGGAATGATGATCACGGCTCCGGGGCGAAGCGTACCGATAGCGACCGCGCTTCCCGTCCGCCGCATTATGCGCTGCACCGTGCCGTTGTACGCCATGATCACGTGATGGCTCATGGGCGCGACGACGTCGTGCAGCGGATCATGCTTCCAGTGGGCGATGCCGGCGCCGCAGGAATCCAAAGCCATGTGAAGTGGGGTGGTCCCGACCACCCGCGCCATTTCTGCACTAGGGTGAGGTCGCTCGACATGGGCCGGAGTGACTTGGCACGCCTCAGGCGCACCTGACGCGTCCTCCAAGGCATCGCGCGAGATGTGCTTGTTCATGAACGTATGCTCGCCTCAGCGGGAATGCAGGTTGTGGCCGTGACCTGGCCTGGCTGGGTTCGTAGGGGGGATGCGCACGTCAGTGCGCGTCGGGTGCAGGGCGGGCAGAACCCTTGTTCCCGAAGGATGTGAAAATGTGTACAGTTTCCAGCGGAAAAGACCTTGCAGCCGGCCCGAATTGCGATTGAGTTTTCCTTGGCTTCTTGTCCAAGAAGGATCACAAGTGCCGTTTCTGTTTGAAGATTATCGCCTGGATGCCGGGCGGCGCGAGCTCAGGCGAGGCTCCGAACTCGTCCCCGTTGGACCGAAGGTGTTCGACCTGCTGCTCTTCCTGGTTGAAAACCGCGAACAGGTCGTGACAAGGGACGATCTTTTGAAGGCGGTGTGGGACGGACGGATCGTGTCCGAATCCACGCTGACCAGCCACGTCAATGCCGTGCGCAAGGCAATAGGGGACACCGGCAAAGAGCAACGTCTGATCCGGACGGTTTCTCGCAGAGGCCTCCGGTTTGTTGGTCAGATCACTGAGGAAGAATTGTCGGCGCGAGCCTCGGTCACGGACCCGGGTGCGGACGTTGGCGTTCCACGTGTAGAGAACATCCAGGAGACAATCAGGGCCTTTGAGGTCGATGCGCCTACTGGAGCGCGAGAGGCTGCGCCATTTCTTGCTGCCGCAACAGAGAGCCCGCCTCCGCTGCCGGATAAGCCTTCCATTGCGGTGCTTCCGTTTCAGAACATGTCCGGCGATGTCGAACAGGAATACTTTGCCGATGGAATGGCCGAAGACATCATTACGGCGCTGTCCCGTTTCAAGGAGCCATTCGTCATCGCCCGAAACTCAAGCTTCACCTACAAGGCGCGGGCAGTCGACGTGAAACAGGTGGGGCGTGAGCTCGGGGTACGCTACGTGTTGGAGGGGAGCGTTCGCAAGGTGGCAAACCGGGTGCGCATCACGGGACAGCTCGTCGATGCCGCCACCGGAGCGCATATTTGGGCGGACCGTTTCGATGGCGAGCTCGGCGACATCTTCGAATTGCAGGACCAGGTGACCGAGAGCGTTGTCGGGGCGATCGCGCCCGCGGTGGAAAAGGCTGAGATCGAGCGCGCCAAACGCAAGCCGATCGCCAGTCTCGATGCCTACGCCATCTATTTGCGCGGTCTGGCCGGTCTCCATCAGTTTGGCAACCGGCAAGCGAACGAGGAGGCATTGCGTCTTTTCAAACGGGCAATCGAGCTCGACCCGGAATTTGCGACCGCCTACGGTCGTGCAGCGTCTTGCTACCTCATCGCCAAAATCAACGGCTGGATCACGGACACGGCGAATGCAATTGCAGAAGTAAAGACGCTCACTCAGCGGGCCGTCGAGTTGGGCAAGAATGACCCCATTGCGCTCTCCGCCGGCGGGAATGCGTTGGCGTTTGTCGTTGGGGAGCTCGGAGTAGGTGCCGGCTTGGTCGACCGCGCGCTGGCGCTCAATTCCAACCTGGGCGAAGGATGGAATTTTGGCGGATGGATAAAAATCTGGCTCGGCGAGCCGGAAGCGGCGATCGAGCGCTTCGCACGCGCCATTCGTCTGAGCCCACTCGATCCGTGGCTGATGGGCATGCGGGCCGGGACCGCGTACGCACATTTTTTTTCGGACCGTTATGACGAAGCGGCATCGTGGGCGGAAATGGCATTGCAGTGCAGCCCGGACTACCGACCGGGATTACGCATCACCGCCGCCAGCAACGCAATGGCCGGCCGCCAGGAGCAGGCACGCAAGGCAGTGGCTCGGCTGCGAGAACTCAGTCCAACGCTGCGCCTTTCTAATCTCAAAGACGTCCTTGGCCCTTATCGACGCGCCAAGGACGTCGCGCGATATGAAGAAGGGCTGCGGCAAGCAGGGCTGCCCGAATGATCATCCCAGCCAAGATGCTCGCGCCGCCAATGGCCCCGAGCGGATGCGCTCGGGTTGCCGTTTCTTCAGACTCGGCGGTGAGGTGAGGCGCGCCTCATGTCGTGGCTAACGTCAAGCCGTGTGAGCCAACTGGCGTCTGTTAGCGCCGCGGCAAGTCCGCTTTCGAGAAGTCGGGTTCCTCCGCGGGGTGGCTCGTTTGCAAGGCGTCGATAGCATGCGCCGCGAAGATACTTGTGCTGACCATTGCGAGGATGGTTATCAACACCTTGATGGATCCACGTTCATCATGAGTTTCCAAAAAAGGGCTATTGTCGGGGGAGAAGCGCGAAGCGCATCTTCACGCTGGAATGCTGCTGCGTGGGCAGGTCCCGCTATGTTTGAAGCCCGTGCCGGTTCACTCGCGCCTATCGCGCGGTCCAACCTCCATCGACGGAAATCGCCGTGCCGGTGATCTGGTCTGCTGCGGCCGAGCACAGGAAGGCGACGGTGCCGCCGAGTTGCTCGGGAGATGCGAAATCAAGGGACGGTTGCTTCTCCGCGAGAAGCTCCTCGGTAGCTTGCTTCTGACTGATGCCCCGCTGCGTGGCGATGTCGCTGATCTGCTTCTCGACCAGGGGCGTTCGCACCCAGCCGGGGCAGACCGCGTTGCAGGTCACGCCGCTTCCGGCGGTCTCGAGGCCGACGACCTTGGTGAGGCCGACGAGGCCGTGCTTGGCGGCCACGTAGGCAGCTTTGTGGGTCGAGGCGACGAGGCCGTGCGCAGAGGCGATGTTGACAACCCGCCCCCAACGCTGCTGCTTCATCTGCGGCACGGCGGCCGAGATTCCATGGAATGCCGCCGAGAGATTGATATCGAGGATGGCCTGCCACTTGGCGGCCGGGAATTCATCAACCGGTGCGGTAAACTGGATGCCGGCATTGTTGACGAGGATGTCAAGACGTCCGAATTTTTCGACGGTCGCATGGATCAATCCGAGCACGGACTCACCCTTCGACATGTCGGCGCCATCGTAGACGCAGCGCACGCCGTGATCGCGCTCCATGCCGCTGCGGATGTTTTCGATCTCATTCGCGTCGCCGAAACCGTTGAGCACGATATCGGCACCGAGCCTGGCGAGCTCCCTGGCGATTCCAAGTCCGATGCCACTGGTCGATCCAGTGACGACGGCTACTTTGCCCTTCAACATGGCAGATTCCTTTCAACGTCGATCTTGCAGTGGAAGCTTGCGGTCCGTCCGAATGGCCTGCAATTCAATCATCGGTCGATTCGTTCGCTTCTGAGTCGCGTCCGAGCCGATCAGCACGGGAGGTTCGTCGTACCCGTTCCGACTGCTGCAGAAGATGAGGGCCGTGAGCCCGCATCCGACGACGAGCGAGAACAGCACGCCGGCGGCCATGGCGACGTAGCCGGCTGCCGAAACCTCGATCCCGTCAGCAAGCGTCCAGCTGACGTAGGCGACGAAATCGGTGGCCACCAGGAGCAGGACGAGCACCAGGATGATCGTCCACGAGGCGGCGCCGGAACGTGCCGGCGCAGATCGCCCGGGCGGTGGACGAAGCTCCGTCGCGGCGTTCTGCTCGGGAGCGTCGGAAAGGGTCGGCATGGTGTTCTCCTGATATAAGGGCGACGCGAAAGCTCAATCGCGGCGATGGATGTCGTGGGTGACGATGCCGAGCTCGGGCGGGGGCGGATCGAGGCGCCGTCCGTTCGCGAGCGTGCGGCGGATGTCTTCCAACCCGCTCTGCCAGTGGGCGCGCATCGCGCTCAGTCCGAATTCGTAGTCCCTCGAATGACCTTCGTGGAGCTTGGTCTGGTAGATCAGGTGGATGATGTTGTGGGAGCGATGGCGGGCCATATCCGCGATCGCGCGGATTTCCGGATCCCTCTTTGCGGCCTCGGGCAGTCGCTCGATCACCCGCTGCAGGGCCTGACGCATTTTCTGCATGCGCAGCGCCTGGTCGGTGACGGCGCGCGTGCGGCTCGAATATTGAATGTCCTTCTGACGGCTAGACACCTCCATCATGTCGTAGGGAACGCGGCCTCTGGCCGACCAAAGGTCGATCTGGAAGGTCAGAGTGTCGCGCGGCTCGCCGGACAGCACGCGTGACAAGGGTGTGTTGGAGACAACGCCGCCATCCCAGTAGTGGTCCCCCTCGATCTCGATGGCTGGGAATCCAGGCGGCAGGGCGCCGGAGGCCATGAAGTGCTTCGGGCAGAGCCGGCGTTCGGCGGTGTCGAAATACGTCAGGTTGCCGGTGCGGACGTTGACCGCGCCGACGCTGACGCGCACCTCGCCGGAATTCAGTCGGTCGAAATCGACGAGCTTCTCCAGCGTCCGGAGCAGGGGCGCGGTGTCGTAGAAGCTGGTCGCCGCATCGCCAGAGAACGGCGAGAAAAGCGGGGAAGGGAAGCGCGGCCGAAAGAAGCCCGGCTGACCCTGAACCAGGGCCCGCATCGCCGCCAGCGCATTGCGGATCGAGTGTATGTCGAAGGCAAAAGGCAGGGCATTGGCCAGTCCTTCTCCCGCCGGCCATTCGATCGACTGGGCGCAGATGATCTCCCAAAACTCGCGCAGCCGTTCCACGCGCTCTTCTTCCGGGGCGCCGGCGATGATGGCAGCGTTGAGTGCGCCGATCGAAATGCCGGCCAGCCAGTTCGGCCGGATCCCGGCCTCATGCAAGCCCTCATAGACGCCGGCCTGATAGGCGCCGAGCGCGCCGCCGCCCTGCAGGACCAACGCCACGACGTCGTAGGGCAGCGACCGGGTCTGCTGCGCTACCGGATGGGTCTGTTCGCGCATCACGTTCAACATTGCAGGGCTCCTTGGATGGTGATGACGGTTCAATCGGCTCTGGCTTCGATGGGGGCTTCGGAGGTCGCTCCGCGTCGCCGCACGGCCGGCAGATAGTCGTGGACCACGGTGCCGAGCCCGAGGGTAAGATCGGCAACGACGTGCTTGGCCGACAACACCTGCAGCACCGGCAGCTCGGCGACGGGCGCAAGCGCATGCGAGTAGAGGTCGAGCGCAGCCGGCCCCGTCCACGCGCCCTTCACGGCGATATCCTCGCAGTGATAGCGGATCAGCTCGCAGATGCGTGCGGTGCCGTCGACATGCGGGATGATCTTGAGCAGGAAATTCGGCGCAGCGAGTTTCTTCGCTTCGGCTTCGATATCGAGGGCGCGATGCTTGTAGCCCATGGTGCCGGTGGCGATGCGCACCGAGCCGTAGTTCAGCGTGCCGACCAGCGTGTCGATCTCGACGGCGAGCTTCGGCTGCGCCAGCTTCTTGGGAAAGCCCCACAACTCGCGCCCGCCGGCGATCGGTGGATGATCGTTGAGGAACATCTGGTGGACGAAGCCGCCTGCCTGGCCGCGAAACGACACGGGGATGACCTGGCCGCTTTCGGTGTAGTCGCCGAACCCGGTGGAGTCGGGCATCCGGATGAATTCGTAGTTCACCACCGGCTCGGTCACTTCCAGCGGCTCGGGCACGATGCGGCGCAATGCCTCCGGATCGGCGCGGTATTGGATGATGAAGTATTCGCGGTTGACGAACCGGTAGGGGCCGGGCGGAAAGGCCGGGTTCGTCAGCGGCATGGCGAACGCGCTCGCGCGCACGGTCTCAAGTTTCATCGTCGTCGAGCTCCAGATTGATCCAGGTGAAAGGGCCGCGCCCCGCCGTCGAAGCGCGGCCCGATAGCGGTCAGTAGTCCCAGACGGCCGGCACCCAGCGGAAAGCATTGCCCGCAACCGCCACATGCCCGATGGATGGGAACGGCATGTGCGTGGCCACCAGCAGACCGCCGGTTTCAGCCACTTCACGCAACAGCTTGATACGAACGCGAACCGCTTCCTCGGGGTCGTGCTCGAAGCCGTTGAACCAGTCGGGGTGCTCGAACCCGACCGTGAAGACAAGGTCGCCGGCGAATGTCAGTTGCTCGCCGCCGGACGTCACGTGAACGATGCTGTGCCCCGGCGTGTGGCCGCCTGTACGCGTGACGAGCACGCCAGGGGCGACCTCGCACTCATCCTCGAACGTCCGCAACTGGTCGCGATACTCAGCCGCGAACTTCTTGGCCGTCTTGCGAAGCGCGTCCGGGAATCCGTCCGGCATGGCGACCTTGGAGAAATCGGGATCCTCCCAGAACTTGACCTCGGCAGCCGCCACGTGGATGCGAAGGTCAGGACGCAGCGCCTCCTTCACACAGTCCATGAGTAGTCCGCCGATGTGGTCCATGTGCATGTGCGTCAGCACCACATCGGTCACGGACGTGAGCTCGACACCGGCTGCCTCGAGCCGAGGGATCACGTGCCCGGCCTTCTCCAGGTCCGGAAACTCCGTCCCCATCCCGGCGTCGACGAGGATGGTCCGGCCGCCACTCTTCACCACGACCACGTTCAGCGCCCAATCGAACGCGTCCGGCGGCAGGAAATTCTCCTTCAGCCAGGCCGCCCGCACCGCCGGTTCGGCGTTGTGGGCCAGCATCGCACCCGGCAATAGCAGCACGCCGTCGCTGACCACCATCACCTCGATGTTGCCGATCTTCAGCGCGTAGCGCGACGGGACCAACTCGTCGACCTTTGGTCCAGCGGAGGGTGAAGTCATGTGCAGGTTCATGTTCGTCTCCCGTTTCATGTATGGCTGCTGGCTGGTTTCACTGGAGCAGGCCGCGCAGCCAGCACGGAGCGCGACCCGTTTCGCGTGAAGGGGTCTAGAGGAAGCCAGTCACGTCGGTCACACGCTCCGGATCCGCCGAGGCGAGCGCGGCGGCGCGCTGGGCCTTCGGCGGATAAATCCAAACGGTGTTGATCTCCTGCTTGGTCTTCTTGGCTACGTCGCCAACCATGGCCACCTTGCGTTCCCAGCCAGTCGTGAAGAGCGCACCGGCCTCGCCAAGGTCCAGGCAGGTCACGTAACCCTCCTGGTGGTAGCGTTTGGTCGGTACCCCCAGCAGCTCCGCGGTAGCGTTGTTGCCTGCGAACGCGCCCATCCGCGTGGCGTGCTGGCAGGACATCAGCGCGTAATTGCCGTCGCTGTCGCAGGCGGCGCGCGCGGCGTCGCCGGTGGCGAAGACGCCGTCAACTCCCGGCACGCGCAGATCGCGGTCGACCAGCAGCCGGCCGAAATTGTCGCGTTCGGCGGGGATCTGCTGGGTCAAGGGCGCGGCGCGAATACCGGCTGCCCAGATCACGGTCTCGCTTTCGATGTGCTCGCCGCTGGAGAGCGTGACGCCGGACTCGTCGAGCGAGGCGACTCCGGCGCCGAGCCGGGTTTCCACGCCGAGCTTGCGCAAGGCGTCCTCGATGACGGGGCGGGGCCCTTCGCCCATGTCGGGGGCGATCGCAGGATTGCGGTCGACGATGATGACGCGCGGCTTGGCCCCTTTGCCGAAGATCTCGCGCAGCCGCGCCGGCATTTCGGTTGCGGCCTCGATGCCTGTGAAACCGCCGCCCGCCACGACGACGGTGTCGCGGCCGTTCACAGCCGGCCGCTTGGCGAGGCCTTTCAGGTGCTTGTCGAGCGCCACCGCGTCATCGAGCGAGTCGACGGCAAACCCGTGCTCGGCGAGGCCCGGAATCTTCGGACGGAACAGTTTGCTGCCGGTGGCTACGACCAAGCGGTCGTAGGACAGCGTCTTCCGGGGTCCTTTGCCAGTTGCGATCTGCACCGAGCGGGACTTGGTGTCGATCGTCTCGGCGCTGCCCTGCACGTAGTTGACGTCGATGGCGTTGAGGACATCGAGCAGCGGCGCCGTCAGGGTCTCGGGCTTCGGCTCGTACAGCCGGGGGCGCACGACGAGCGTCGGTTCCGGCGAAACCAGCGCGATCTCGAGCTCTTCCGGCGAAACGCCCCGGATGTCGCGCAGGCGGGCGGCGGAGAGGGCGGCGTACATGCCGGCGAAGCCGGCGCCGATGATGACTAATCTCATGTCTTTGCTCCTTGGTTTGGACTTCCGAAAGTCCGCGCGCTACCGCCGCCACCCTTCACCAAGGGCGGCGATCGACGACGACGCGAAGGCGTTAAACGAGGGCGTCAGCCCGTTATGGGGGGAGGCACTCCGGCGTGCGCGCTGACATCGGAGACTTCAGCGACCAGCCTTGTCGAAGAACGACGGGCTGAGCCGAGCCCAGAACCCAATCCTGGTAGGGCAGCCAAGGGCGGTCCCGAGTCGTGATGGAGATCGCGGTATAGGTTCTCTGCAGGGATTGCACCGGGATCTCCACCTCTTCGCCGGTTGCCGAGGTGAAGCGCACGGACAGCGAAAGTCCGTACACGACCGCTTTGGCAAGGCCGCGCCGGCGCGATGTGATTGTAAGCTGGTTGACGAAGGTTTTCCGGATCATCGTCGATCTCCAATGGCGTTCGTTGGACGGTGATGGTCTAGTCCGCCCCGCGTAGCGCTGCCCCAGAGGGATGGCCGTACCTGTCGCGCGATTGCTGCTAGTGAACGCGTTTGCGCCGGTCGCTCGGGACAGCGTCGAACGCCAGCCAGGGCTGATGTTTGGCGCGCCACTTGGGGCCGGGGCCGCGCATGTAGTGCAGCTCGGGCCGGTAGCTGTCGCGAATGTCCATGACCAGGTTGCGCACCACGACGGCGAAGTCGGATACGGTCTCGGCCGTCTTGCTGGCGAAGACGGAAATTGTGGACCAGTTCGAAAAATGCAGTGCGATCGCACGGGAATCGACGGTGCTCTTGCGGATCATCTTTCTTCTCCATCCGGTTGGATGTGGGCATTGCGATGATCTAGCGTATCTGAGCTGCGGTCGCCCCAGAGCGATTGCCCTACCTGTAGAGCGATTGCTGCCAACTCATGCGGGTGCGGCAATCGCTCGGGATTGCGGTCACCTCCTGTGACGAATGTGGCCGGCGAGGAACGGCCCCAGTGCGGCTGCGTTAGGAGGACGTCTCGTCCGTATCACGCAGCATTTTCATGTGCCGCAGGGGCGTAGCTGGTTTCGACGGTCCAGGAGTCCTTGGGCTGGCTGTAGAGATGCCAGAACTGCTCGGCCACCGCCGAGGCCTCCTTCGATTCCGGAGACACGAGGGTGCAGACGGTCACCGTCGCGACGTGAATTCCCTTGTCCCGGAGCGGCTCGAAAAGTGCGTGGGCCAGGGCGCGAATGCCGGCCTTGCCGATGCTGATCGAAAGAAAGTCCGCGCTGGGAGCGAGTGCGAAGCCGCCTCCCGTCAACAGGATCGCACCCGATCCTTGCTCTTCCATCATCGGAGCGACAGCCTGCGCTGCCACGAGCGCTCCTCCGATGTTCACGGCGAGATCCTCGTTGAAGCTATCGCGAGGCTGTTCAGACAGAGCCGCCCTGCGCGCGGATGCGGCGTTGTAGTGCAGGACGTCGATCGAGCCGCGCTGTTTCTGAACTTCAGCGACCAGCTCCGCGATGCCATTCGGATCGCTTGAGTCTACCCGTCGTGCGTCCGCCTTGTATCCTTTTCTTGTCAATCTCTCGGCCAGCTCTTTGGTCCTGGCGAGACTGCGGGCGGCCAAAACCACCTGGAAACCTTCTTTGGCGAACCGTTCGGCGGTCGCGAAACCCATCCCCGGGCCCGCGCCGATGCTAAGAAATGTCTTCATTGCCTCTCTCCTTTCGACGCTGTACTTGAAACGTTAAACCACGGTCGCCGAAACCATCACGATATGCGTCTCCGCCAATCGCTGGGGGTTTCGCCGGTCAGTTTCCTGAACGCTGCGGCGAAGGCGGTCTGGGTGGAATAACCGAGCGCGGCTGCGACCGAGACGACCGACACGTCGGTATCGCGCAGCATGTTCATGGCTTGCTCGAGCCGGCGCTGCCGCAGCCAGGCATGCGGCGAGAGCCCGGTGCTTTCTTTGAAGGCGCGGCAGAAGTGGAAGCGCGACAAGCCGGCGTCGGCAGCAAGCGCCGCAAGCGAGACGTCCGCATCGCTATCCGAACGCAGACGTTCGATGGCGCGACTGAGTACCTTGGGCGACAGCCCGCCGATGACCGGCTGGAACGTTGCCGGCGAGCCGGCGTGCGCGGCGAGCAATCGCGTGGCCAGAAGATCGCTCAGTTGGTGCCTGAACAACGAATCCAGCGCGGCGCAGCCTTCCAGGGCGTCCGCCGCGCTCAGCAGCAATCGGGCTGTAATGGGGTCGGGATGCGCCGTTCGTTCCACAAGGTCGCCGGGAGCGGCCGTTCCGGCTTCGTGGGCAACGCGTTCTAGCGTTGTCTGCGGAAGGTAGAGGTGGACGACGCTCAAGGGCTGGTAGATATCCCAGCGCGAGGATGAACCCGCCGGAATGACCGTTACGGTCCCGGGACGCGTCATTCCGTTCAAAAACGCTTTTCCGTCGCGGCGTTCGAATCGAACCGGCTCGGCGGGAAAAGCCATGATCACATGATCGACCATCGGCTTGACCACGTCGTGCAGGGGATCATGCCTCCAGAAGGTGATCACGCCGCTGGACGGATCCGATGCCATCTGCAGCGGCGCCATCTTCAGCACGCGCGTCATTTCCTCGTCGGCGTGCGGGCGCTGCTCGCCGATCGGAAAATCGCGCGGCGGTGCCGGAGTCGCGTCCCGCTGATTGTGCGAAGTATCTTTCAAGCGTGGACTGCTCATGGACCGTCCTCGTCGTTGAGGCGCACCCGGATCGAGCTTTCGAGCTATCCGTTCTAGCCGCAGTCCGATGCGGCGTCTTGCCCAAATTCGCCCCGGATTGTCCAATGCTGAACCGCCGATGTGCTGTCAGGCGCCCGAAATCGCATTCCGTTGCCGCACCGGGCCATGGTCCGTGCACGAGGCGCCGCACATGAGATGGTCAGCACCACTGACGTTCTTGCGTGTCGGAGAGGGCAGTGAAGCTTCGACGAAAGCTGGACGACCGCTTTCTGGCGTCCGATAGTCCACGCACCGTGCGGGGATGACGACATCCGCCGCCCGGCACGGCCAGCAGGACCGGCCCATGGCGCAGAGCGGCTTCCACGGTCAGAAGTACAGCGAATTTCTTCGCCTTCGAGAGGCACCGTCATCGCTGACCACTCGGTCCATCCGAGGTGTCAACGTCGCCGTCACCGAAACTCGGGACGACAATCCCGTTCACGGTCTCTGCGGCGAAATTCCCCTCGAAGACGCGTACATCGTCAGCTTGAAACTTCGCGACTATCCCAACTGCGAATATTGGAGCGGGGCAAGTGCGTTTGAAGGCGGGCACGACGTACCTTTACGACCTGAAGTACAATCCGCGCTTCGTGATCGAAAGGCCGTTCCACTCCCTTCACTTCTACCTGCCGGCGCTGGCGCTTAACGGTGTCGCGCAAGAGGCCGGCGCGCGGCGCGTGGGCCAACTCGACTGCCAGTTCGGCACCGGCTTCCGCGACGAAATCGTTCGCAATATCGGGGCTTCGCTCATGCAGGCATTGCGCCGGCCATCCGAAGCGAACCAGCTTTTCGTCGATCACATGATGCTTGCGCTCACGGTGCACGTCGCCGAGGCCTATGGTGGCCTGCATGTCAGCAAGCCCGCACGCGGCGCCCTTGCTCCGTGGCAGGTCCGGCGAGCTTGCGAAAGGCTCGAAGCCAATCTCGCAGGAACGGTTTCGCTGCAGCAGATCGCGGCCGAGTTCGACCTCTCGGTCAGCTATTTCTCCCGCGCGTTCCGTGTCTCCACCGGTCTGCCGCCACACCGGTGTCTGCTTCGGCAGCGCGTCAAGGTGGCCAAGCAGTTGATGGCCATTCGCGAGTTGCCGCTATCGGAAATCGCGATATCCGCCGGCTTCGCCAATCGAAGTCATTTCACGCGGGTGTTTTCGTCCGCCGTCGGTGTGAGTCCCGGCACGTGGCGCCGCGAAAAACTGGGTTCGACGGAAGCAGAAGCATGAGAAAGTCAGGTCAGCGCCCCCCGGGTCCGTGATGCGGCGTAGGCGGCGCAGCGGGCCGCAAATACCTCGTCCGGCGGATGCCCGATGCCTTCGGCAAGATTTGCCGGATCGAAGGCCAGCCCGTTCCACACCTCATTCGTCTCCAAACCGGTGATGACGATCGTGCCCAGCCGCACCGCTTCGCGCTTGTCCTCGTCCGGCCAGCGGATTGTGACGTCCATGATCGGGTCGCCGGGACAATCGAGCACCGCCATCACGCTAAAGCGGACATCGCGTGCCGCGATCCGCAGCTCGAGGTCATCGTTCCAGACGTCGGCGGACTTTGTCCTAGCTTCGTCCTCGGACAGCATGACCTCCCCGCCGACCGGCTCGACCTTGAATTTGATGAACCGTGTTTCGCCTCTGACATTCGTCGCAGGAAACGCGTGGACGCCCCAGAAGATGGTGCGGGCAAAGCTCCCTCGCTGGCCCCCGGCGGTGGGAAAGTTCGCTTGACGCGGCTTTTCACGATTGGCGGAGGTTAAAGCGTTGCTCTTCGCGCCCGGCCCGCCATTGGACATGCGCGTGTCTACGAAAGGCAGCATATGTTCGAGCATTCTCGCATCGTGTATCGGGGCGCTCTGCGTGAGAATGTCGGAACGCCCGTCAACGTCTCCGAGCCTGAAAGCAAAGTGCCGCAGCACTCCGCTCTCGGCAGCCGCCGTGCCGGGAAAGCCATCGTCCGCGGAGAATTGCGCCAGCACGCGCGATGGGCTGGTGAAGCTCAGCGATCTGGTGATCTCCGCCGCCCGATCCGAGGGAATATACGTCCCGCGGACGCATCGGCCCTCCGTAAAACCTGTCGGTCGTTTTGCTGAACGCTTGGTCACGGCAGTTTCGACCTGAAGCTAGGTTCGGGCCGCTCACGCGGGCGGGTAGTGCTGCCCGGGCCGGCCGTTACCGCGTCTGTGGCGCGGCTTGCGGGGTACGATGATGCTTTTCGGATCATCTTTCATCCGTGCGTCAATATGGGCACGGAGATGATTTAGCGGACCGATGGTGCCGCCGCGCCAGAGCGATTGCCCTGGCTGTAGAGCGATTGCTGCCTTTCTTGCGCGTCCGCCTATCGGCTGCACCGGTTAGCGGCCCCGGCCTGGCTGCCCGGATTCGATCGCACCCGGTCACTTGCAGCGTCCGCTGCGGACCCTCGCGTACGCATAACTCCCGGAAATTGTCGAGGGCGTCCACTAAGCAGCAATATCTCTACAACCGCCTCAATCCCTCTGGGGCACGCGTACGCTCGATCCGTTAAACGGTGGGGCTACGAAACAGATGGAGGCGACAATGGCTTGGATCGAATTCGGAGGCGCATCATGATGCTGGGTATGAGCTTGGCGACGTTCACGATAGTCCACGTGATCATCAGCCTGGTTGCAATCGGGGCGGGCCTGGTCGTGATGTTCGGGATGCTCGGCTCGAAGCGGATGCCGAACCTCACCGCCGTTTTCCTTGCATCCACCATCCTGACCAGCGCTTCGGGGCTTCTGATTCCCCCGCTGCTGATCGATAAGTTGTTGCCGTCCCACATGATTTCCATCCTCTCGCTGGTTCTGCTGGGGATCGCCTGTTTTGGGCTTTACGGCCGGAGGCTCGCCGGATCTTGGCGCTGGATCTACGTGCTCACTGCGCTCCTCTCGCTGTATCTCAACGTCTTCGTGCTGGTGATTCAGTCCTTCCTGAAAGTGCCGGCATTGCATGCGCTGGCCCCAAGCGTGCCGCCGGCCGAGCCGCCGTTCGCCATCGTCCAAGGCATCGTGCTGGTATCCTTCGTGGTCGTGATCATCGGCGCGATCCGGCGCTACCGCCCGGCGTCGGCCGCCGCCGACATGCGTCCCCAACAAGACCTGAACCCGGCAGCCTGGGGCACACGCTCCCTCTCAACGCGCAAATGAGTCGTTCGGGCGGCTGCAGATCGATCAACCCTGTTGACCGATCACGGACCGCCGGCAAAGCCTCGCGTATGGTATCGTTGAATGCGGCCGGGTGAGTTTATCTCGCTTCTCGCCCGCCCCAACATCGCTCGAACGACCGTAGAGTGATGCGCTCATGATGAAGCTAGAACCTGAGCACGTCTAACGACAACGGAGGATCACCATGAAGATCGTTGTGATCGGCGGTACCGGCCTGATCGGTTCGAAGACCGTCGCCAATCTGCGCCAAGGCGGGCACGAGGTCGTGGCCGCCTCGCCCCGAAGCGGTATCAACACCATCACCGGCGAAGGACTCAAGGAGGCCATGGCGGGCACGCAGGTGGTGATCGACCTCGCCAACTCGCCCTCATTCGAAGACAAGGCGGTGCTGGAATTCTTCGAGACCTCCGGCCGCAACCTTCTCGCGGCCGAGGCCGCAGCGAACGTCCGGCACCATGTCGCCCTGTCGATCGTCGCGACCGACCGGACCGACAACGGCTATTTCCGCGCCAAGGTCGCCCAGGAGAAACTGATCGAGACCTCCAGCATCCCGTACACCATCGTCCGCGCAACGCAGTTCATGGAGTTCCTCGGCGGCATCGCCGATTCAAGCGTGGACGGCAACAAAGTCAGGCTCCCGCCCATCCTGTTCCAGCCGATCGCGTCGGACGACGTTGCCGCCATCGTTGCCGATGTGGCACTCGCGCCGCCGCGTGGCGGCTTCGTCGAGATCGCAGGGCCGGAACGCGCCCCGTTCAACGAAATCATCGCCCGCTATCTCAAGGCGGTTGGCGATCCGCGCGAGGTCGTG
Source organism: Bradyrhizobium sp. KZN70725 (assembly GCF_055264925.1). Classification (NCBI taxonomy): domain Bacteria; kingdom Pseudomonadati; phylum Pseudomonadota; class Alphaproteobacteria; order Hyphomicrobiales; family Nitrobacteraceae; genus Bradyrhizobium; species Bradyrhizobium sp. KZN70725. The sequence continues at coordinate 283,006 of NZ_JBUYWT010000002.1, read as the reverse complement.
AGCGATCCCGAGGCCCGATACTGGGGCGGCCGGGTCAGCGAGCACTCGCTCGTGCCGCTCGGCGAGGCGCGCCTCGGCCGCATCGGTTTGGACGAATGGATCCGCCGCTCAAAGGCAGCGGCCTGATCTCCACGGGAGGTACGCCCGGTCTCTCAGGGGCGGATCCCGGGCGAACTAAGGAGGCGACCATGACGATCAAACTCGCGGCATTGATTCTTCTGTGCCTCACGGCCGGCACGGCGGTGGCTCAGCAGCCGAAGGTCACGCCACTGATGTCCAAGGACCTTGCGGAGAGTCCCGGCCGCGAAGCTCTGATGATCTCGGTCGAGCATGCACCCGGCGGCTCGAGCGCCATCCATCGGCACAATGCACATGCGTTTGTTTACGTGCTGGAAGGCTCCGTCGTGATGCAGCTGAAGGGCGGACAAGAGGTGACACTGACGCCGGGACAGTCCTTCTATGAAGGCCCTGCCGACGTTCATGTCGTCGACCGGAACGCGAGCGCCACTCAGCCGGCGAAATTCCTGGTGCTCCTGATCAAGGACAAGGGCGCCCCGGCGCTCGTGCCCGCAAAGTGATCTAGATGCAACCCAAGTACGCCACTGGCGCTGCGCCCGTTGTTTGCTGCCCCGCATGGTCAGCTTGTTGCCCTTACGGAACACTGGCGTCGCCTGCTCAGATGCCTACACCTAGACGTGGAGGGGACTTGGCCTAGTCGGCTGAAGTTGGCTTGTGACGGGAGAACAGACAGCCTGTCCATACTCCGATCAGGGCGTGCACCAGACGACTCGCAGTTCGGCCCGATCGGCGTCGCCTAGCAGCGGCGATTTTGATCAGGTTGCTTACTCAGACAATCCCGTGCGCGCTGTAGATCGAGATAGAACCCGCGCATCATTTTGGACGATAAGGATAGTTGGGGCACCCGACACGATTCGAACGTGTGACCTTTACCTTCGGAGAGCAACGCTCCTTGAGCCCGTTAGGGCCTCTCGCTTGACACCGCTTCGGTAGCTTCCGAAAAGAGCTATCGGACGCGATTGTTTCGGCGGTGATTGATTGAAAGCTAGAAAAGAGTGACGGGCATTTGAAAGGTAATTTGGCTTTCCTGACTAATGGGCGATCTTTCACTGATAAGCTTTCATACAAAACCCTATCAGTCGTCGGTTGTGCTGCAGGGTATTCGCGGCAACTGCTTTCACGAACTTCGCACTCATAAAGCACACTAGAATCATAGGTTTGCTAGTGTCCTTATCGAATCCGAAGTTCGCTCCGAAGGTGCGGCAAATGATGCGAACTTTGGATTCGGGACACTAGCTAAGAGGGACGCGTCAACGACGCGGTTCCGCGAACTGTGCCAATGTGAAGGCCAAAAGGGGCGGCTGCTGACACGCAGAGTGATCGCTGGTCCTTCCACGGGCGGCCGCTAGGCGCCGCCCGGCGCGAGACCTGTTCAGTAACAAGGAGGATAGGGATGATAGCCGCAATGGGGCCGGGCGTAGGCGGCTCCGACGGCGGCAGCTCCGATAGCAGCAGCACCGGCATACATTGCGCCCCGGTATGCCGTGCGCCGCGTGACGCCCGCAAAGGAAAGCGTTGTAAAGGGCGGCCGATGATATCGATGAAGATCGAGGCTGCGCCGTCCGCGCCGGTGAGATCGCGCTCGAGTGTCTGAACGGTGAAGATCAGCTCGTCCCCGTCCAGCTTCGGATTCTTCAGGACGACGACAGCGTCCTTGACGGAGCCGTCCTTGCTGTTGAAAGCCGAAACGGTCGCGTGCGGAGGATCGCTGGCAAAGCTGTCCTTGCCCGCGCCCCAGTCCGCAATGATATCAGCCGTGAGCTGATGGCCCGCGGCGCGCACAGGTCGGTCAGCGAATATGATCGAGTTCGGCGTGATCCCTGTGAGGACAAGGCTATCGCCCTGCAACGTTGCGCCCCGCGAATTGAGAACGATGAGCGATGGCACAATTTGGGCTTGTGCAGCAGAAGGCGTGCCGATCGTCTTCAGGTCTCCGTGCGTAGCACGCGGTCCCGGTGTCGAGCACCAATGTCGCCGCCAGCAATGCCATGCAAATCTACAGGCCTTCTTGTTACGCATCTCGTTCTCCTTACGATCGGCCGGAAGCGTCCGGCAGGTTGGTCGGTGCGGACCCTAGACAGCGCAAAACTGGCCGCCTGTGCAAAATCGGCAGAAATGGAGGGCGGTCCAGTTACGACGTTTTCATCATGGCCCGGCGCGCATTGAGCTGACGGCCCGACATGCGTCAGGTGTTGGGATGTTCTTGCAAATAGCTTTCGCGCGGTTTCGCAAGTAACGCCGTCTTCAAAAAGTAACTGAGGTCCAAGCTTCTGATGTCGCAAACCGCGTCGGATCGACGCGACAGAAAGGCCTGACGACGGGTTCGGCTGTCCGATTTTGCATAGCCTCGTCGGCTCTCACATGCTCCTCTACGAAAACAGAACGCGGTCAGGACCAAGCGCCGGCCCGCGATTAACTAGTCTTTGCGAGATGATCGGGAAGCGAATGCGTGCACCAATTCTGGCCGTCCTCTGCGTTCTCTGCGCATGGTCCGGCTCTGTGTCCTCCGCAGGCGCCCAACAGGCATCGTGGACCCAAATCGGCATGCTGGCTTGCAAGCTCGACCCTAGCGTCGGGTTTGTCATATTTGGCCATCAATCGATGTCATGTCGCTTTACACAGAACCCGCCATTGCCGACTCAACTCTATGAAGGCGCCCTCAATACCGTCGGAATCGATATCGGCGTTTCAGCCGGCGGCGCACTCGCCTGGGCGGTCCTTGCCCCGACGGCAGGCCCTCCGCCCGGTGCCCTCGCCGGCGAATATGTCGGGGCGTCAGGCGACATCGGCCTCGGTTTAGGCGCCGGCGTCAACGTTCTTGTCGGTGGCTCGGGGCGGTCATTTGCGTTGCAGCCCGTTTCGGTAGAGGGCTCGGTAGCCGTCAATGTGACCCTCGGCCTTTCCGGGCTCCAACTGCGTCCGATCTATTGACGCGCCGCCGTCCGACCGCCGCTCGTGCAGACCCGAATTGCTCGACATTGACGAGCACGCGTGAGGCACTTTTCATAGCGAGCTTGCGCCTGCGCCTACGGCGGTCTTCATTTCTCCCGAAATTCGCGTGGCGCAGCGCCGGAAATACGGCGAAATGCACGCGGAAAATGCGTCGGATCGGCATAGCCGGAAGAAAACGCGATTTCGATGATCTTGGCGTCCGTCTCACATAGCAGCTTGGCGGTATTCTCAAAACGGATCAATTCGAGCAAGCTCGAATATGTCAGGCCGACGTTCGAGAGTTTGCGTTGAAAACTCCTGACGCTCGTGCCGGCCATCTCAGCGATTTTTCGCGACCGCCGGGATTCCCTCATCCAGGTAAGAAGGCAGCATCAGCTTAAGTGCGCGGACAAATTCGTCGGCGAACGGCTGAGGCTCGTCCTCGGAGAGATTCGGCACCTTATTGTGTGTCAGGCTGGAGGTCCAGAGGCGCAACGGGTGCATCAATCCAGGAGGCTTCCTGGCAAGACAGAAAGCGCGTATTCCGCCAGAATGCCCGAGCCTCCGAGCCTGGCGCATAATTTGCCTCGAAGGCCATCGTTGAGGGAGTCCACTCCGATCCGGCTAACTGTCGAACGATGTGGACGACAAAGACGTTCTGCAGCCATTGTGAGTGTTCAAGATGGAGCATGCCGGCAGTCCCGCCCAGCTTGCTGCAAATTCTTACACGATCATCGCGGCGCTCCAGCCACATGTACAGGTTCGTGTCTTCGAGCGATGCCCATTTGCACACTTGCTGCAGGGCGACGTACAGCGTCGGAGAGTAGCTGATGATGGTTCGCAGCTTATCGCTCCGGTGGCAGAACTGCAGCCGCCGCGAAGCGGGAAAGCCAATATCCGTGATGCCCTGCGATCTCTGCGCGGCTTGTGCAAACAATATGGCAGGCAATATCGGAACATAATGATCGGCTTTTTCTTGCAGCGCTGTCGGGAGACCAAATTTTGACAGGAGCGTCGCAGTGGGAGCTCCCAGCTCGTTATGAATGTCTGCAAACGGAATCACGAATTGGCAGCGGGTTAGGGGAATTCCGCTCATGTTGCTCGTCTCCTGCCTGCGGCGTTCATTTTTACGGTCGTACTTTGTCGTCGCGGCACTGAGGAGCGATCTCGAGATTTGCTCGCCGGGTGCATTGGGTGTCGCGTCGCAGCGGTGCATGCGAGGCTGGGACGTGTGCAATTGATCTTAATGCCAGAATTGCAATTTAGGCGGCTCATGGCCAGACGGGCCTACCAATTCGATCACATTATAAGAAGATCGTAAGCAGCGGTTTGAGTAAGGAGATCACGCTTGCAATCTTTCATGACGTGCACATGAAACCCGTCTCTTCGCCATCCCGACACTCTGTCCGCGCGGCGATTTCGGTGTTGCTGCGTCAGGATGACGCATCTGTGCAGTGCACTGCGCGCCAACTGGGCGTGAGCGTGCGCTCATTGCAGCGACACCTCGCTGGTATGGGGACAAGTTACAGCGAATTGGTCACCGAAGTCCGCCTCGATACGGCCCGCCGCCTCCTTGCGGAGTCCAACGAGCGCATTTCGGACATCGCCTTACGTCTTGGCTACACCGGAGCGAGCAGTTTCAGCCGAAGCTTTGCGCGTTTGATGAAAATGCCGCCGATTGCATATCGGCAGCAGCAGGCCGCCAAAGGGAATGGCAAGGCCCGCGCCAGCAAAGGTTAGCGCATGGGCGGCTTGCACTGAGTGGACGCGGAAGGCGCGAAAACGCAAGGCCACGACGCAGGTAGCGGCCCCGCATCGCCCCGCGAACGAGCGTCGCGCTAGCATATTACCAGTATTCGAGCTGTGTTTTTTCGGCGGCAAGGCGGCCCGGAAGACCATGCATCAATGATTGGCGCGAAATGGCAAGACGCTTCGCGCTGAAAGACGCGAGATGCAGAGGTAAAGCCAGACGTTGAGGTCAATTATTATGTACTGCGCCGCTCCTATTGCCATTGCCGATCTGATCTGCACATCCGCGCGAAGCGGTCAGTCAGGGGGCCATGCAAACGGGTTGCGTGCCCATATTCGGGGTAGCTTCCTCACTTCATCGGCTTTTTGGATGCGATCGAAAGGCACCGACCAATGATTGGCGGTGCCAGCGATCGATATCGCGTTCTTGTCGCGCGGGCCGAGGCCATCGCTGCGGGGAACGTTGAAGAAACGCCTCGCATCCCCGCGATATGCCACCGGCTCTCAGTGAGCCAGCGTACTCTACGAAAAGCGTTCAGGAGCGTTTACGGCCAGTCGCCGTGCCGTCGAATTCGTGTGCTCCGACTGAATCAGGCGAGGCAGGCACTTCTCGCTGTGGACGGCGAGACAGCAAAGGTGACGGAAATTGCGATCTGCTTCGGCTTTTTCGAGCTTGGACGGTTTTCGGTTGAGTATCGCAAGCTGTTCGGCGAGAGCCCTTCGCAGACGCTTCGAGCGGCGGGCCGGGACAGCGATATGTCGCACGGTGGCAGAGCTGGACTGCGCAACGCCAGGATCGATTACCAGAATCCTTTGTCGAGGGCTTTCAGCGCGGGCGTGATGGACGCGACTCAAGATCGTGATGTCGAAAGCGTATAGCTACAGCGGGTTAGCCGAGACGAGGCGAGCCCGCAGGGAAAACCAACCGGAAGGGCGCCGTGTCGATTGACCTGACGAAGGCCTGGTATGTTTCGTTCGAGGTGCCGAAAAGGATGCGCAAGACATCCACGCAACGACAGCCGAGACAGAGTGAGAGCTTTCCGACAGAACTCGACGCCCAGAGGTTTGCCCGCCAGAAGTTCGAGCAAGGATACATCGTGACCGCGGGCACCATCAACCCCTGCACACCGCGACGGGCGATACCTTCGGCGGTCATTCACCATTGGCTTGCGGAAACGTCCGAACCGCCGTTGGGCGAACCGGCCTTATTCGAGGACACCAAGGAGCCGGATCTGCCGTAGGAGCCTGCCGCGATACGGTGCGCCCGTGCATTGGCAGAATTTGCATAGACCGTTCCGACGAATTGCCGATATCGTTTCAACGATCTTTTCCCGGAATGTGCCGGGTTCACCGGATGGCGCATGGTGGGCGATGACCGAGATAGTGCCTGTCGCTCCCTCGATCGATCAGCTTGGCCGCATCACTACTGTCAGACATCGCCGATAAGGACCCCGTTCGAGGAGAGTGTTTTGCAGGTTACGGGGAAGGTTGGAGCGCTGAACGCGCGCAATTGCGTTGGTTTCCCGGGATTGGTGCTGGCCGTCTTGATTTGCCTCTCCAGCGGAATTGCCCGTGCTGGAGATGAAGACGATGATTCTGCGAACGGGGTGTCGAGCGCGCCGAACGTCTACCTGGACATGAGAACCACCTACGCGAGGGTGCCCGCCGGTGCGCTGGCGGTCGGCTTCGGCAATTCGTCCTTGCTCGCGGCGTTGCAATCCGCTGCCATCTCGAACGCCGGCAGCCTGGCTGCGATTGCGGGCGGTGCGGCGATGCCGGGCGCCCAGAGCGTCGTGGTCGATCTTCCCATGACGATCGACGTGAACGATAATGTCTCGCTCTATGCCGGCGTATCAGCCAGCTCGACCAGCACTCCGATGACCGGCTGGTCGTCCGTGGCGATTACGAGCTGGAATCTTGGATTTCAGGCCGATCTCTACAATCAGAACGGCGGCTCGATTCCGACCCTGAGTTGGCAATCGACCATTACCCAGACGATTCCGAATGGACCGTTTGCTACCACGAGTTTTACAAATGTTTTCGAGTTCGACTATGCGTTCGACCAGGACGAGACTCGTGGGTTGCTCGCGGGTGTGCAGGACACACGGGTTGTCATCGGCAGTCAACTCGCGACCATCCATTCCGATATCATGGGCTATGTCGGCGGTTACTACCAATGGCCGAACAATTGGAAGCTTACGAGCCGCGCGGGCGTGCAGGTTTTCGGCGGCGCCGAGCTCTTGGGCCGCGCGTCGGTCTCCTCCTTTACCCAGCCGATCGTGCGACTGGACCTTGACCGGATGGACGACAACGACAACCGACTGTTTGGCGTGACCGCGCAGATCATGTGGGTACCAAAGCCTGCTTACCAGATCACGCTCAGGACGCCGCTCTATTTCGCAAGCAACTAGGGCTTCCGGGTCAGCATGACGGAGTTTCGGCAAGGTTGAACCTGGCCAGTAGCGCCCGGTCATCGCTCGACACCACCGGATTGTCAGAATTTGCATATTCGTCAGCCTGCTCGCCTGACACCGAGAGGCCATTGGCGCTCAACACCGACTGCGCGCCGATGCTTTCGCTGCGGCAACTTGGCCACAGTCGGGAAAACAGAACGCGCGCGTCAGATTCTGCATAGTGGGTCGCGCGCATTCGATGCGATCACCGCTACACGATTTCTTCAATCAATCAGGTGCGGCAATGAATAAGATTGGAAAGTTTGGGGTTGCGATCGCGGCCTCGCTGATGATGGGTGGTTATGCGGCCGCGGCGGATTTGCCGGCGGCGCCCGCCTACAAGGCGCAGGCTCCGGTTGCCGCCGTCTACAACTGGACGGGATTCTATGTCGGCGGCAACGCTGGGTACGGCTGGGGCAACCAGGACCCGATGGTGCTGTTCGCCAACAGGTTCGATCGAGCCGGTTTTGACATCAGTGGCGGCATGATCGGCGGCACGTTTGGTGGGCAGATTCAGCAGGGTTACGTCGTGCTCGGCCTGGAAGGTGACATCGACTGGGCCAACATCAGCGGGTCCTCCGTCGTAACGCCGAGCATTCTCGGCATCGGACAGGGCGTCACGCTGAACACCTCGTCAAACATCAGCGCGCTGGCGACGGTGAGGGCCCGGGTCGGTATCGCCATGAACAACGTCCTGATCTACGCCACCGGCGGCGGAGCCTTCGTCAAGTCGACCGCCAGCGCATCAACCATCGCCGGCGTGCCCTGCGGCACGGTTGGCGTCTTGCCGGATTGCTCAGCCTCGTCCTGGCGTCCGGGCATCTCCGCGGGTTTCGGCGTGGAATACGGCTTTACACCGAACTGGTCCGTGAAGGCCGAGTATCTCTACACGAAAGTCGTCGGCACCGGAGTCAGCACGGATGAATTGAATGTCGTGCGTGGCGGCATCAACTACCGGTTCTGAACAAGGGACATCGATCACATATTCGGTCCCGTTCGACGGACGATGCGCCGCCTCGAACGTCCGATAGGACTGTCTTGATCCTGATCGTGCATCCGAGCTGATGCTTTTCAGCTCGGATGCTAGTCGCGCGCGAAGGCGCCCGGCCTCTGAAAGTCGTCTGAGATCTTTCTACATCCGATTCATCACAATGGGATCCCCAATGCGTTCGAGACTGCTGCTTTCCGTAGCTCTGCTGGTTGCCACAATGGTGTCTGCCAGGGCCCAGACCCCGCTGTCGGCCTATGTCGACGCGAATGGATTCATCGATGTTCAGAAGCTGACCTGCGCGCAACTCGCCGGGACCTACCAGGAGGACGCCGATGCGCTGACGGCCTGGTACAGCGGCTGGTACAACGGCCTTGCCAAGAAGCATTTCCTCGACCTGCGCAAGGGCAAGCTCGTGGAGCACGAAGTCATCGTCTACTGCAAGGCACATCCCGAAAAGCTCATCATCGACGCTATTGCCGTCGTGTTCAAGGCGGAGCGGGAGATGATGGGAATCCAGATGAAGTAGATTGTCAGAGGGCGGATCGGTCGCACGTTGCCGACCGATCCGCTGTGCGCAGTGTTACTAAGAGCGGCATCGCCTGTTCTATTTTTCTCTTGAATTGCCGCTCAGACGGGCGGGATATTTTGAATTGAATGATTTCGGGCAATACACCGACGCCGTTAGAGGCGCGAGGGTGACATTTCTGAAATCCGCTCCGTCCTCTCACGATTGGGGCGTGAAGTCTCTCGCGTTGAATCGCACGATCCTTCAGTTTGGCACCGACGGCGGCCCCGGGATTGCGCATGGCGTCACCGACCCGAATTTTACGACGTTGATCGTCCAGTCCTCCAACTTCGACGATCGCGTCGTGCTCGATGGTGTGCCATGCCAGGCCTCTGACCTGGTCATTTTCCCTCCGAACTGTCACTTCACCTTTGTCCGTTCCGGTCATGTCGAATGGGTGGCGTGGTCGCTGCCCAATGAGGAGAGCATCGCGAGGAACATGCTCCCTGCGGCCACAACTCAGGCTTCGCCGAAGACCGCCAAGCATCTCGTCCGGTTGCCAGAGCCGATCAAATCGAAGCTGATCGAGGTGTCGAGGCAGGCTCTGCGTTCCTTCTCCGATTCTGCCTTCGCTGACCGGCCTATGATGGCGCGGGAGGCAGAGGACGCCCTGATGGATCAGCTGGCTTGCATCCGGGATAATCGCCTGAGCCAAAGCTTCCTGCCCAACAAGTACACCCTCTCGTACGAGCGAATCGTTCTGGAGGCGCTTGAGTTCGTTGGGACCAGGTCGGAAAGCATCGTCCATATCAAGGACATCGTGAAAGCGACCAAGGTGGAATACCGCACCTTGCTGCGTGCTTTCGAGCGCTATCTCGGCTTCTCGCCAAAGCTCTATCTGAGGCTTCGGCAGCTAAACCTGGTTTATCACGAGATCAGTCGCGACAACGGTGCATCGGTCGGAGTCGTCGATATCCTGTCGGCACACGGCGTCACCGAGTTCGGCAGATTTGCCGGCCACTACCGGTCGCTGTTCGGCGAGTTGCCATCCGAGACATATCGCCGGTCTCGCGCATTGAGGTCTGGCAACGTGCCGTGACCTCGAAGTGGGGTTTTGGTGCAACACCGCTAAGAATTGGTCGGCGGTGACAGTTTCTGCATACCGACTGAGACAAGGTCGATGGCAAGTGGCTCATGTGTTTTCCACGTTCAATGAGGCTTGCAGGCGATGAAGAAAATCAGTTTACTTACCGCAGCGGCGGTGATGTCCGTTGCGTTCACGGGTATTGCAAAGGCCGCCGATCTTCCGCAGCGGCCGGCGTACAAGGCGGCGCCGATCGCAGCGCCCATGATGTACAACTGGTCCGGCTTCTATCTCGGTGTCAACGGTGGATATGGCTGGAGCAACCAGTGCATCGATATCACCGCAATCAATGGAATTGGCGGCGTCTTCGCGGAAGGCTGCAATAGCAAGGGCGGCGGCATCATCGGTGGCCAGCTTGGCTATCGTTGGCAGGCCGGACAATTGGTGTACGGTCTGGAAGCGCAGGGCGACTGGGCCAACATCCGCAACACGCGCATCAGTGCGCAGGACCCGACACGTACTTACAAGTCGACCCTCGCCGGCCTGGGCCTCTTCACGGCTCAACTGGGCTACGCGGCCAACGAGGCCTTGTTCTACGTCAAGGGCGGCGGCGCGGTTGGCAGCCAGGACTTTGCCATCATCGACAATGTGAGCGGCACGGGCCTCGCCTTCGCGAACCGGACCCGCTGGGGTGGCGTCGTGGGTGTCGGCTTCGAGTACGGCTTCTCTCCGAATTGGACGGCCGGCATCGAGTACGACTATCTGTGGCGGGTAAACGAGAGCAACACGTTCCTGACGCCGTCACTCGGGCGCATCACGTCGATCACCGCCAACACCAAGACGGACGCGAGTCTGCTGGCGCTCCGCCTCAACTATAAGTTCGGTTACTAGTGAAGAAAGGAGGTCGTCCAATTCGGCCGGCCTCCATTCTTGTTTCATCATGCCTGGGTCCAGGTAATCCACTATTCCGGAGTTGATCATGCTGTCGAATACGATGCGTGCGATTGCTTTTCTCGGTGCTTTGGCGGCCACAAACATGGTCTTGGCGCAAGACACGGCGTCCCATGCGCCGCTGAAGACGATCGGGGCCAACAAACCCCAGGTCGTTCCATCACTGATCGTCTTCAACTCCAGGGGCGCGAACGTGCAGCCCGGCAAGCTGGTCCTCACTGGCGTCGCGCCAAATGCGATCATATTTGCGGATCGGCCGGTTCGCTCGGCCGGTCACGATCTGACCAGCCATATCGTCGAAGACTGGGGAACCGGCAGCGACAATTTTGCAAAGAATCCGCCCAACGCCACAGTGTCCGTATTCCAGAAGGACGGCAGCACCGTGCGCGATGTCGTTGTCACACTGAAGAATCCCAAGCTCGAAGGTGATAACCTTGCCTTCGATGTCGATATTCTCGAAGGTGACATCAAGGGCGCCGACGGTCCTGCCTCTGTCTTCATCGACATCATCGGCCTTCCGTTTACGCCGCTTTCATTCGCGGGCGTTGCGCGACGCACGGCCTATCGAGGTGCGTATTATGCCGGAGCCGCTGCGGCGGCTGGCGCTGCGGCTGCCTACGCGTACCACCCGTATTACTATCGGCCGCCGGTTTGCGGATACTATCCCTATCCCCCGTGCTACTAGCGGGACCGCGCGGAGTGTGGCCTGGCGTCCTTGCGCCGGGCCAGCCTCTGGCTGATGCGCCTTTGTGTACCATTTGCGTCCAGCCGGCACTGGACGATGATTCTCTCGACTCGAGGAAGCGCCGGCCCGTCCAGAAACGAGCCGATTTCGAGTCTTGGCGCTACAACGCGAAAGAGCCCGGCTGAGCCGGCCGCTTGCTACGGATTGGGCTTGTGATGACTGAGGTCATGCAGTGAAAGGCGGGCCTCGCGCACCAGATCTACAAGCGAGAGCGTGAAGAAGCTGAGAGCGACAACAAAGAGCAGTGCAACGCCGTACTCATGCTGGAATCGAAAGAAGGTACACACGAACGCCAGGATCACCAGCAGCGAGGTGACGATTGCGCTGACCGTCGCGAGAACGATTGCCTTGTTCAGAAGCACAGCGCGACGCCTGAGATGTGGGATATCAGGGTGCGTTCCGGAACGGTCGTCGTCGGCCGTAGCGTGCAATGCCTGTAGCCTGTCGACGACGCGATTCATGCGCCCTATCAAAAGCGACACGAAGGCCGCAACTGCGCCAAGGAGAAATGCGGGCGCCGCTACTTGCGAAATGACCTGCGACAGGTGCGCGGCGGTCGGTGTGTCGATCAGCATGGCTACTTTTCTCCGCGACCGGTACCTGCGCCGCCGCCTACATTGGAGTCAGGGCGAGCGCTCGCAACGAAAGCTTAGCGCATCGTTGGTCACGGGGAGCTTTTTACAACGATGTGAGATCGTTTGCTCAAGATAATCGCTGCGTAGCGTGACGGGCAAGGGGGCGCCGCGAAGCGTCCCCTTGCCCGTCGCTTAAACTTACGTCGCTTTTTTGGCCGCCGGGATCGACCAAGTGCCGTCGAGGATCGACGGGTCGTCCTCGTTCGGCCAATACATGCGCAGCATCAGGATGAACTTGCCGGTCGGTGCAGGCAACCAGTTCGACTCCTTGTCGGCCCCCGGGGATTGATTCTGGATGTACAGGTCCGTTGAGCCGTCCGGATTGACCTTGAGGTTCTGTCGCGGGCTGATCGAGTACCGATTGATCGGGTTGGAGACGAAAAAGTAGTTGGCATCGTACATGGTAACGGACCAGAAGCCGCTCACCGGCGGCAATTGGCCCTTTGGAAAACGCATGACGTATTTGTTCGAGCCGTGATAGTCGCTACCGTCCGCATCCTTTAGCGAAAGCGGATAAACCGCGTCTCTGTTGCGGTTCGCGCCGAGCCCGATCGCGGTGACCAGCGCACGGTTGAGATAGTCGGTCCCGTAGACGCCGGTCTTGGTGTCGTAGATCCATCCGTTGACCTTCTTGATGGCGTCGTTGACCTTGAGCTGGAGCATGATGCGATCGAAAGCGGCGCGGGGAATGCGCTTGACGAAATCCGCGTCCAGCTTGCTGGCATCGAAGTCCTGGCCCGGGACAAGACCGATCTTGGCGAACCGCGCGAGTTCGGGCGCGTCAGCAGCAGAGGGAGGGTTCACTTTCATCAGCTGGGCGAGCAGGCTGAAGTATTCAGCCGCATCCATGCGGTTGACCTGTTCGCGCACGGCCGTCTTCATGTCGATGGACGGATCGACCTTGCCCGAGGGCGGCGTGTAGTCCTTTCCGTAGGAACTCAGCGGCACCAGCTTGAACTGGTCCTGCAAGGCGTGGACGGCTGCGTAGTCTTCCGGAGTGCCCGTGCAGTAGATCCGGCCGAGCAACCAGACTATGTTGGTTGGGGCCTTCAATTCCTTGACGCCGGACGGAAGCGTGCCGCTCCAGCCGGGACCCGTGATTGCATAGGTCTGCGCCCCGGTGCCGGTTGTGCGTTTTCCGGGCACGGCGAACACATTGGTCCAACCGTCGAGCATCGGCAGCAGGAAATACCGGTCCTTCATGTCGGGAACGCTCAACACCCATGGCTCCTTGCCGACGTCGAAAAATGCAGTGGTGTAGAGCGTATCGGCGTTCGGTGCTGTCACATCGCGAAACGAGGCATCCGGATACTGACGCAGCTTGATGATTTGACCCATGGGGGCACGCGTGCCCTCCGCTTTGACGACGTTGGTGAAGACCCGGCGGGTCATCTCGATTGTGACAAGTGGATAACCGAACACATAGGCGTCGGTGGCGAGCCAAAAATCTTCCGCCCCTTCAACGATATCAAATACTGGGCCTTCGTGCGCTCGGAGGATCGACGGGGTCAGTGCAGTGGAAGCGGCGGCAAGTCCGGTCTTCAGCGCAAAACGGCGGGTGATGTCCATCGTTGTTTCCTGGGATTGGTTTCGTTCAAGGCGGCTTTTTGGCAGCGTTGCGGCGCTCCATCTCGTGCCGCGCAAGGCAGGCTAGCCCGTACTTCCCAGCATCGGCTATGCAGTTTCTGACCTTGATCGGGGGCCCATCCGACCAATCGCTTGGCGAGCCGGGGATCCGAGCGGGCGCATGCCGAAGTCGAAGACCCCGCGCTGGCAATAACTGAGCGCGATTTCAGACCATTGCTTCGCGCGGGGCTGGAGATTGCCGAATTTGCATAGTGGGTGGCCGCTTTTTCGTTAGGTTGGCGAGCGGACGAAAAGACGCTTGGCGTGTCAGGCCCGTCCACCACGGAAACGGAGTAGGTTGATGCAAAAGCGATCGAGCCCGAACATGCTGACGAAGCGCGATTTGCTGAGATCTGCCGCGCTGGCAGGCGTCGCCGCTGCTGGCGCCCAATCAAGCCAAGCTTGGGCCCAGTGGTCGGAACGTCCGGGATTCTTCAAGGCCAAGGACATCGCAGAGGCCGGCTTCATCTATGGCCTGCCGATGGTGATGGCCTACGGCGTCATGAACGAGTACGCTGTCGACAAGTCGTCGGGCCAGTACAAGGCGCCGTTCAATACACTGTTCAACGAGGCGCGCGTCTTCACATACGAAGATACCGCCGTGATCACCCCCAACAGCGACACGCCGTATTCGTTCGCTTGGCTGGACCTGCGGGCCGAACCGCTTGTCTTTTCGGTGCCGGCGATCGACCCCAAGCGCTACTATTCGCTGCAGTTGAACGACCTCAACACGTATAATTTCGGCTATGTCGGGACGCGCGCCACCGGCAGCGATGCCGGAAGCTATATGATCGTCGGCCCGCGATGGACCGGCGTGACACCGGCCGGCATCAAGAAGGTATTCCGGTCGACCACCGATTTTTGCCTGGGGCTCTTACGCACGCAGCTGTTCGACCCGGCCGATATCGAGGCCGTCAAGAAGATTCAGGCCGGCTACAAGGCGCAGCCGCTTTCCAGCTTCCTGAATCAGCCGGCGCCTTCGCCGGCGCCGGCGCCTTCTTTCCCCAAATTCGAGAAGGACCTCGTCCGCACCGAGTTCTTCGAATACCTTGATTTCGCGCTTCAATTCGCGCCGGCGCTGCCGGAAGATCGCTGGATCCGCGAGCAGCTGGCGCGGATCGGCGTGGGGCCAGGGAAGAGCTTCGATTTCCGCAGCCTGTCGCTGGAAGACAAGGCGGAGATCCTGCTTGGCATGAAGGAGGGCGAGCGCAAGGTCAGCGAGGCCGTTGCGACCCTCGGCAAGGACATCAACGGCTGGCGCGTCGGCGCGCCGTTCGGCGATGCCGCATTCTTCCATGGCGACTGGCTTATGCGCGCGGCAGCCGCGAAGGCCGGCATCTATGGCAACGACGCGGTGGAGGCCATGTATCCTTTGGGCAAAGTGGATGTCGATGGCAAAGAACTCGACTGCTCGAAGTCGAGCTACACGCTTACCTTCCCGGCGGAGCAGCTGCCGCCGGTCAACGCCTTCTGGTCGGTGACGATGTATGACGGCAAGACGCAGCTTTTGGTGAAGAACCCGATCAACCGCTACCTGATCAACTCGCCGATGCTGCCGCACATGAAGTGCGGTTCCGACGGCTCGCTGACGATCTACGTCCAGAACAAGTCTCCGGGAGCCGACAAGGAGGCAAACTGGCTGCCGGCGCCGGATGGCCCGATCTATGTGGTGATGCGACTGTACTGGCCGAAAACCACGCCGCCATCGATTCTGCCAGCTGGTGAAGGGACGTGGAAGCCTCCCGGCTTCAAGCGCGCGTCCTAGAGATCGAATTTTTATCGGCCGGATGCGCGGCGACAGAGTCGCAATTGCACGCATCCGGCCGGCACGGGCATGGCACCGCCCTTGTGAGTGTTCAATCCCGGTGCACGACAGATGCAGGAGATCATCGTGCTCATCATCCTGACGCTCTATTTGGTCCTGGTCTGGCTCGTCTTCTCGAGGCTCAAGCTGGTCCGATGGGGCTGGGCGTCCGGCACCGTCACCGTGCTGCTTGGCGCGTTCATCCTCGCGGTATTCCTCGCGATGTTCAACTACCTGACCCCGTCGGGAAGCTTAGTCGTGATTTCCCGCGTCATGGAGGTCGCGCCCAATGTCTCCGGCGAGGTGATCGAAATCCCGGTCAAGCCAAACGAACCGGTGAAGGCCGGCGCGGTGCTGTTTCGCATTGATCCGGCACCGTTCCAGTACAAGGTCAACCAGCTCGAGGCATCGCTCGCCCAGGCACGCCAGCAGGTCAAGCAACTGAAGGCCAGTTACGAGCAGGCGACGGCGAATGTCGATGGACTGACCAAGCAGCTCGCCTTTCACACCCAGCGGCTTTCCGATTACCGCAAGCTCGTCAGCGAGGAGGCGCAGACCGCGTTTCGTCTGCAGGACGTCCAGGTGCAATACGACACGGTCGAGTTTCAGCTTCAGGCGGCCAAGGCCGCACAGCTGAGCGCACAATTGGCGATGGAGTCGGAAATCGGCGGCGTCAACACAACCGTCGCACAGATCCAGGCCCAGCTCGACCATGCGAAGTGGGAGCTCGAGCAGACGACGATCCGCGCCATCGGCGACGGTGTCGTTACGATCATGGCGCTGTCGGTCGGCGACCGCGCCATGCCGGCGCGCTCGGTGATGTCGTTCATCGTCGCAAACGATATCGTCATCACCGGCATGTTCCCGCCGAACGGATTCCGGACCATCAAGCCCGGCGCGCGGGTCAAGCTCGTCTTCGACGACGACCCTGGCCGCATCCACGAAGCGACGGTCATGGCTATCCCCCAAGGCGTGGGGCAGGGCCAGATCGCGGTCTCAGGTACGCTGGCGCGGGTCGGCTCGATCGGAGGCGCGAAGGCTTATCCGGCTGCTATTTCGATCCCGAAGACCATCGACCGTAGCCAACTCCGGCTCGGAATGCCGGGCACCGCCACCGTGTTCGCGGACAACGCCGGCGTCATCGGCCTGTTGATGTCGATCCTGGTCTGGATCGGTTCGTATACGGCATATTTATAGCCGCCTTCCATTTCACTCTCGGCTCCAATTGGTAGCTCATCCAGATATCTCCGGAGAAAAAATGGGTCTTCGATCTGCAGGCAGTATTGCAGCCCTCGTTTCGGTCACTCTTCTTGTCCAGTTGTGCTCGGGTGCTCGCGGTTACGCCCAGCAATCAACTGGTCAATTGTTGATCTCATCGGGATTCAGCCCTGTCGCTGCGACCACGCCGGAGCTGTTGAATCGGCTGATGTTGTTCCCGTCCAATCAATTTCAGCTGCGGCAGAGGAGCGGACGTCCCTACTACGTTTACGCGGATCCCTCCGGATGTACCTGTGCGTATGTCGGCAGCGTGGCCGCTATGGACAAATATCGCGCCAGTTATGATGCATTGCCGGCAACTACGCTCTCGGCAGGCGGCTTTACGAATCCCGAAGAGAACCTGATCAACAGCATGGAAAACGATGACGCTTCGGCCCAGTTCAACGATGACGTATTTGGTCCGGACTTTTAGGTTTGCCTGATGTGCGTTCGAGCATGAGGGCCCCGCGCGTTCGCGGCACACGCACCGCACCGACCTGACCGTCGGCGGCGTTCTGTTGATGGAGACCGGCGCTTCAGCTCCTCGGCGCAAAGGAGGAGGGATCTATCCCACCCGAAGTCGTGGCGCTCCCATCCAGCGAAGCCGGGTCCGATCGATCGACGTTGATGTCGTGTCGAATCAAGGGATGCCTTCAATCATTCGGGCAGCATGGCGCCCAAGGCAGGCGCTTGTCCCGGCCGCGATTGCGCACGAAACTGCCGCGGCGTAACGCCGGTAATGCGGCGGAAGGCGCGCGTAAAGTGCGCTGGATCCGTATAGCCGGAGGAGAATGCGATTTCGATGATCTTGGAATCCGTGTCGCGCAAGAGCTTGCTGGCATTCTCGAACCGGATGGTGTCGAGCAGATCCGAGTATGTCATGCCGGCGTACGCCAGCTTACGTTGCAAGCTCCTCGCGCTCGCGCCAGCCATCTCCGCAACCTGAGCGAGAGCCGGAAGTCCCTGGTCGAGGTAGGACGGCAACATCAACTTGAGCGTTGCGATGATGTCATGACCTGACGGGCCAGCCTGATCGTCTTGCAAGGAGAGCACTTGCTCCTTTGCGCGATTGGGAAGGCTGAGGAGCGAGATCGGCACGTCGATCCACGATGCGTCTTGTCCCGACAGGAAACGCGTGTTTGGCCAGAATGATTGACACGCGGGGCTCGGCGTATACCGGGCTTCAAACGCGATTGTAGCAGGAGCCCAATCCGGTCCGGCGAATTGCCGGACAATGTACATGGGGAAAATATTCTGAAGCCATTGTGAATGCTCGAGATGCAGGAGTCCTTTTGTTCCAGTGAGACTGCTGCAAAACTTCACGTGACCGTCGTGGCGCTCGATCCAATTCTTCAAGTTCGAGTCCTCGATCGATGCCCATTTGCAAGCCTGTTGCAGCGCGACCAACAGCGTTGGGGCATGGCCGATCAGAGTCCGGGTTTTCTCGCTCAGGTGACAATAGTGCAGACGTTGGGAGGCGAGGAATCCAAAATCCGGAATACCTTGTGATCTCCGGGCGATTTCCGCGAAGTCGATTGCTCGCAGAATCGGAACGTAGTGATTGGCCTTTTCTTCCAATGATGTCGGAAGATGAAATTTTGCCAGAAACGAACCCGTCGACGCGCCGATTTCGCTAAGGATATCAGCGAAAGGAATGAGGAACTGGCAGCGCGTCAAATGAATATTTGCCACCGGGCCGCCCCTCGATTGTAAAATGGATGCTGCCTGTCGGCGGGAGTTTCGCTGGGACCGGGCGTTGGCGCGGCCGGCAAAAATGGAAGAGTTCGCTGCCCCCTCCCGGCATGCACCGTTCTCTGCACCCCAGCGATCGGCTGCGAGCCACTCCTTCGATGCGGGTCTTGCCGGCTTTTTTGGCGGCTTATGGCCAGACGGCCAACAATTCGCTGCATAGGCTTACTTGAGATCAAAACTACGACCGGAATGGAGGAAAGCTGAGCCCTTCGTGCTGCGTTTCGATGAATTCTCTCTCCGTACCCTCGCAGCATTACGTGCGCTCGACAATGGTTGAACGAGAGCCACTGGGTGATCGAAAGGCGCCCCAGTTTTTCCGGACAGTCGGCCGGAAGGAGGCCCGGAATGCCCATGGCGTCGAAGCATCTGGTATTCTCTAGACGGAGCATAGACTTCGTGCCTCACACCAACAGATGAGAGCCGTCCGTTTGCCTTCGTCCGAAGCGATCCGCGCGGCCATTGTCGCGTCGCTGCGACATGGTGACGCAACCATAAATGGCACAGCTCGCGCATGCAAGATCAGCTCGCGGACGTTGCAGCGTCATCTCGGCCGTATGGGCACAAGCTACCGCGCAATGCTTGCGGAGGTTCGCTTGAATTTGGCTTGCCGGCTGCTCGTAGACTCGAGTAAGCCCCTGTCCGACGTCGCAAAATTCCTGGGCTATTCCAGTGCAAGTAGTTTCAGCCGCACTTTCGCGCGTTTGATGAAAGTCCAGCCCGTTGTCTACAGGCGGCAGCAACTTGCTGGTAAACGTCGGCACGCGTCCCATCGCATATGACCTTGCGCGATCGATAGCTGAATTATTCCACAAGATTGGCGTGAAATGGCAAGACGCACGATTTGAATTGGAGCGAAACGTTCGGCGAGATTTCGGGGCTCCGCGAGGAGCCATTTTGCTTTTTTTGACGTTCAAGAGGCGCAGGGACGCTACGGGAAGCTATATGGCCCGGCCGAAGCAAAAGCAGAGCGACGCAGGCTGGCGAGCACGGTAGGCATCGCGTCATGCAATCACGTCGCCGAGCACGAGCGGCCAGCCGTCGAATCAGCTCCATCCGTTCGCGACAAACAGAAGGCGCTAGGGCTATCCGCCAGACGACCTTCGTCGCGGCGTCGGCGAGCCCTGAGATCGTCCGGTCGGTGCCTGCACAGACCGATCTGGACGCTTACGCCAGTCTCGACCAGCGCATTGTCGATGCGATCGCGGTGGTGTGCCTGGCGCATGGGATAGGTTGATCGTCCAGGCGTCATCGACCCCGACCTTCTGAATATGGTATCGTCGCGACAGCGAGAGGTCTGGCGCGATCTGGTCGGACTTAAGAATTGGCCTTGACCTGACTAGGTCAGCTAGCCTGCTCATGTAGCGGACTCCCGCTACCATTGGCCACGATTTGCTCCGTCACGGCGCAGAACGGGAATTACAGCGGGCCATGACGTGCTGCTGGCCGCTTCTGACGAAGCTTAGGTGCCTTGGCTCGGGAGGCGTTCTGATCCTCCTGAAGTTTGAGCGTCGCTCTGGCGTGTTCGGCGAGTTTCAACGCGTTGTCGGCGTTCGAAGCGAGCCGTGACAGCAACTGGGACAGCACTTTGAACTCCTCACGCGTCAGCATGCTAAACAAGGCGTCGTTGACCGGGCGCTGCAAAGCGGCAAGGCGGATTAGTAGGCTCATTCCGCGTTGGGTGAGCGCAAGTTGCACCCGTCGTCCGTCTTCGGGGTGGGAGCTTTTCTCGAGCAGGCCGTCGGAAACCAGCTTGTTGATCTCGTTAGTGACGAAGGCGCCGCTCAGATATAGCCGCTCGGCGACCTGATTCACGCCCATCGGTTCTTCCGCAGTCGAATTCTTGATCGCAATCAATATCAGATATTGGGTGGGCGACAGGTCGACGAAGCCCGCGAATATTTCGCGGCAGGCCTCAAGACTGCGTCCGAACGCGAAATAATCGTAGAGCAGGCCGCGAAGCGTGCGGTCTCCTTCCTTGTCGAGCAGTTCGGGTTTCGACGCCGTCAGGAGTGCATCGTTCACGCGGTCAATCTCCTCGCCAAATCATGGCATTGCGAGCGCGGTGTTCGACAATCCCCTGTCGAGCCGCTTCGACGAGAATGACTCAGTTCTCTGCTTCGACGACGTGAAGGTGCCTTGGGATCGCGTCTTCATCGAGGGCAACGTCGAGATGTGCCAGAAGCAGTTCCATGCCATGCCTTGTCACGTCTACCAAAACTACCAGGCGATGGTCCCTCTCAGCGTGAAGCTCACGTTCCTGACTGGCCTTGCGCATCGGATCGCCGAAATGAACGGCGTCACGCAATTCCCGCAGGTTCGCGAAATGCTCGGTCAGCTCGCAGCCGAGACCGGCATGGTCGATGCGCTGGTGGCTGCGATGGAGGCAAAGGGCACGCAGGTCGGTCCCTACTTCATCCCGGATCGGCACACGCTCTATTCCGCACAGGTCCTGACGCAGCAGCTCTACGCCCACATCATCAATACGCTGCGCGAGCTCGCCGGCGGCGGCATGATCATGCTGCCTTCGTCGGTGGCGGACTTCGGCAACCCGGAGATTGCTGCCCAGTCGCCGAAGGCCAATTCGCACGACCGCGTGAAATTCTACAAGCTCGCTTGGGACGCCGTCGGCTCCGAGTTCGGGTCGCACCATCAGCAATACGAGATGTTCTACGCCGGCGCGACTTTCGTTACCAAGGGCCATTCCTATCGCACCTACGACTGGACCGGCGCCGATCGGTTGGTGCAGACGATGCTCGATTCCTACGACCTCAACGGCGTCTCGACCTCCAGCAAAGCCGCCTGAATCAGGGAGCAAACACATGCCCGTCAACAAGAAGCACGACGAATTCTACACGCTCGTTAAGACCACCGGGTGGGAAACGCCCGCGGGCTATCCGGCCGGCATCCAGCAGAAGATCATCGCCGGCGGCCGAGATGAGGAGAAGCGGCACGGTACGAGAACCCGGCTGCTCCGTTTTGCGCCGGACGTCTATACGACGGCGCCGTTCTCGCACGAGTATTGGGAAGAGGTCTATCTCGTCTCGGGCGACCTGATCGTCGGCAACGATGACAAGGGCGAGGGCGGCGTGAGCTTCCCGCCGAACACTTACGCCTGCCGGCCTCCGCACGCGCCGCACGGTCCGTTCAAATCCGTCGGCGGCTGTCTGCTCCTGGAGATGCACTACTTCGATCCGGTTTGATTCCGGTTCGCTAGCGACCGCCTGCACCGGGAGTTCGACCCGCAGGCATCGAGCGAATATGTCGGATCGCACGTACGGCGTCTGGAGGCGATGCGGCGTGAGGCAATGGTAAGCCGTCTTGCCGACGGGAGCTGGAATGTCGGCGACGACTATCTCGACCGGGCGCTCCGATACGAGAAGCTGCAGCGCTCGCGCAATCCGGTACGCGTCGCGGTGTTGTCATGGCAGAGACTCGAAGATCTGCCGCAGGCGCTGGGAGCAACGTGGCTTGATCGCAAGCTGATTGGCAAGGAGCCCGATGGGTTCGTGTCGGCTGGCTTCGGGGCGGAAGTCGAGACCGCATTGCGAACCAGGCGGCTATGGCTTATCGAGCAGGGGATGGCGCGAGAGCAAGGGGGGCAAGCGCGGTACGCGCGGAACATGCTCGAGACGCTCGAGGCCCGTGAGCTGGCAAGGACTGCGGCCGACATATCCGCGCGCACCGGCCTTGACCATGTCGACGTCAAGGCCGGCGACAAGGTTGAGGGCGTCTACCGGCGCGTGCTCACGCTGCACAGTGGGCGGTTCGCCCTGATCGAGCGATCCCATGAGTTCGCGCTGGTGCCCTGGCGGCCGGTGCTGGAGCGGGCACGCGGGCAATTGGTCACCGGTCGGGTCGGCGGGGAGGGCATTTCCTGTCGATCGGCATCAAGCGCGGAATTGGACGCTAAGTGGCCGGATTGCTCGGAAAGTCGGTCAATTTCCGTCCAGGAGCGTTCGTGGAACTCATCTGTTGTGCACGCAAGACGTTGAAATTAATGATAGTTATACTATTTTTGCAAGAACAGTATAGCCGATTTGCTGCAGATCTCTAGTGGTTATACTATTCTCGCGAAAGTAGTATAGCGAGGTTCCAAGATGCCGTCGAACCAAGCCCTCGATATCAGCTACCAGACGCTCTATTCGGAGCTTGTCCAGCGAAGCCTGGACGAGAGCTTCACCTCCGAATTTTCCATGAGCGGCCGCTTCGTAGCGGTCGAGGTGAAGGGCAAAAAATACTGGTACTTCGACACGCCGAAGCCCGAAGGCGCCGGCCAACACCGCCGCTATGTCGGTCCCGTCGACGATCCAGAGATCACCAAGCGGGTCGAAGCATTCAAGGATCTGAAGGCCGACCTCAAGGGACGTCGCCGTCTCGTTTCCACACTGACGCGCGAGGCCTATCTGCCGCGTCCTCTACCGATGGCTGGCCAGGTGGTGGAAGAATTGGCGAAGGCCGGCTTCTTCCGCATGAGGGGCGTGCTCGTTGGCACCGTTGCCTATCAGTGCTACGCCGCCGTGCTCGGTCGACGCCTTGATGCGGTCGCCATGCAGACCGGCGACGCCGACTTTGCGCAATTCCATGAAATCTCGGTGGCGGTCAAGGATTCCATGCCTCCCATCCTGGAGGTGCTGCGCCAAGTCGATCCGACCTTCCGCGAGGTTCCGAGCCAGGCCGACGGCAGGGTCTCCACCCAATTCACGTCGAGGGGCAACTTCAAGGTTGAATTCCTGACGCCGAACCAGTGGTCGGACGACCAGGCAGGCAGGCCGGTCCCGATGCCGGCCCTGGGCGGAGCAGCGGCACTGCCCCTCCGCTTCCTCGACTACCTGATCTTCCAGCCGATCCGCGCGGTGCTGTTGCACGGTGCGGGCGTGCCGGTCCTCATTCCATCGCCCGAACGCTACGCCATCCACAAGCTGATCGTCGGCTCCCGCCGCAAGGAGGACCGCGATGCGACCGCAAAAAGCGCGAAGGATCGGCTGCAGGCCCGATCGATTATCGAAGCGATGATCGCCAACAGGCAGCAGGCGGATCTTGCCGCCGCCTATACGGAGGCATGGGATCGCGGCGATCAGTGGAGGGCGGCGATCCGCACCAGCAACGCGACCTATGATGACAGCTTCCAGACGTTGCTCCGGACCGAACTAGGGAAGGGTGTATCCGAGCTCGGCTCCGATCGCGCCGAATACGATCTCGCAGAAAAGTCTACCGACGCGCCAACCTCTCGTCTACAGTGATCCGCGGATTGCAGGCTCAACACCGACGCGGCCGCAACGCAGTCTCGACCGGCAGCGGCGGCAGCACAAGCTGGGCGCAAGAAGATGGGCTCGGCCAGGCGTGCTCTGCCGACGACGTCGACATGCCGAGCATGTCGACGTCATCAAACAAGCTGCTCCCTGCGCGCCGGGACCAACAAGCCTGAGTTGGTCGGCATGCGCACGCCTTGCGGGGTATTTCTCGAACGACATGCTCATCGCTGATCCATCCGGCACTCCGAAGCCCGCGTACAATGAGAAGCAGCTTGGTCATGCAGAATTGAGGCGCGACCACGCGCCGCCTGCCGACAGAGGCAATGTCTCTTCGCTGTTGAGCAACCGATCGCCCGGTGGCTGAGCGCGACATGGCAACGAGATGCAATCTGCGCCAGGTGTTCACGCGCTGTTGAAGCATTCGATGACGCTGTGCTGATCTTGATCTTCAACTTCGGCACTTGATCGGGCTTGATCGAAATCGCGCTCGCTGATGGCGCGACTTTTTATTTCGATTGAAGGCTCGCCGAATTTCGCCGTTCTCATCGTGCCGCTCACGTCGCGTGGGCGGATGGGGCGGCGAATGTTTCCAGCAAAGATCTACATCGGTCAGATCACGATCGTGTTCGGCATCGTCGTCGCGTCGACCTGAGGAGCGACGCAATGGACCGCGGCAGCCCTCGGCTTTCAGCAACGGCTGGGTGAACCCTGGTTCGCGATCGCCGGCTATCCTCGCCTGTTTAGCTTTTTATCGCGGCGGTGCCCTGATCGCCGAGGTCATCTTTCGGATTTCAAATCTCACCCATGCCCGCCGCCGTCAGAACGGGAAGCATGTCATGGTTTCGACGTAGCCCATCTGGTGAGATTCTGAACGCCAGCCGATCCAGCGGACTGACGATGAAGCGCCTAGCTCTGATGTCCCGCAAGACCCAGCGAAGTCGGATAGCCTCGCCCAAGGGCAAGCTCTCCAACTCACTCATCAGCTGGTTTGATCCTACGGTAGTGCATCCCCATGTCACGTCGCACGAGAGATCTGCGCTGGCTGCCGAAGGGTATCCAGCAGCTGCTGCTCTTCATCGATGCGCTGGCGAAAGCGCTCGCGCTCTCGTTCCGAGGTCGCGGTATCGATGAGATACTGGTAGTCACCGACGATCTTCTCGCTAACGCGAATGAGTAGCTTTTAAAGTTCGATCATGGATGTTTTTCTCCCGATCTCCCGGCGGCTGGATGACAGCCGGCATATGCCGAGAGGCGGAGCGTCAGAGGCCACGCCTTGCGTGGCCTCCAGTTCCTCGCCGATGCGCCTTTCGATGAACTGACGCTCCAAGTCGGAAAGCTGCGTTTTCAGAAGCCACCGATAATGGCGGATGTTGGTGCGCGGTGCGCTTGGAGTTGCTCGAGCCGCTGGTCGATCAATCTGGAGTATGGCTTCTCCATCGGGCCGTACCTTGAGACTGCCGGGCTTCAGCCAGGTTATCGAGGAACATCGCGGTCCCCCCAATTGTTATCTAAGCATCATCGGCAACTATCAATTGGGCGCCGGTGGCTGAGAGTGTCGTGCTCCCGATCATTCGCTGGCGAAGCAGGCATTTCACCGCCGGCGCTACGCTCATTTCCTCCAATGCGGGGAGAACGCCGATGGCTTCAAGCACCGCGACTAGCCTGATCACAAAGTTAACTGTCTCCAACCGGCTCGACAGCGATGACATTCAGGCACTTGAGCAGCTGCCGATCCAGGAACGCCAAGTCCCGGCCCAGCACATTATTGTCGCCGATGGCAGCCGGCCAAAGGAATGTTGCCTTCTCGCCGAAGGATTTGCGTACCGTGCAAAAATCACGCAGGACGGCAAGCGGCAAGTCCTCTCGTTGCACATTCCCGGCGAAATACCGGATCTGCAGAGCCTCTACCTCAACGTCATGGACCACGATTTCACGACGCTGACATCCTGCACGCTTGGCTTCATCCCTCATGAAGCGATCAAGGCCTTGTGTAAGCAGCGCCCGAATGTGACAGGTGCGCTTTGGCGCGAAACGCTCATTGACGCGGCGATTTTTAGGGAATGGATCGTCAATGTCGGCCGCAGGTCCGCGGACGAGCGTATGGCCCACCTTTTCGCCGAAATTCATCGTCGATTGAGGGCTGTCGGTCGAACGAGCGACGGTGATTTCGACTTCCCTATTACGCAATCCGATCTTGGAGATTGTCTCGGACTTTCGACGGTCCACGTCAACCGCACGCTGCAGGAACTGCGGCAAGAAGGTATCATGCAAGTCGAGCGGCCACACTACCGCATTCTGGACCACGATAAATTGGAGGAATTGGCCGGATTCGATCCGGCCTATCTTCACTTGCAGCCGACTGGCTAGCTCGAAGGGGAGACGATGCGCTTGGCGGTAACGTCGACTGAAAGATTGCGTTTTGTTCCTCCCTTGACCGCGATCGACCAACGATTGGATTTGTCGAGGTCCAGATTGGACCCGATATCGCGAACCGTCGTCACGGCCTTCTGCCAGGCCATCTCGTCGTTCAGCAGTTCCTCGCCATCGGGATCATCAAACGGACGGTCATTCGAAATGAGGAGCGTAGCCGGCAACTCGTCGTCGAACTAGAGGCGTCTATCCCACTTTCTTATTTAGCCGAGTGTGCTCTAGGTTTTGTACAAGCCACACGGCTGGTCCGAGCGGGCCGCAGCCGCCGCATAGTACCGGGGAAAATAGCAACCGATAGAACGATTGGGTTACCTGATCCGGGGAGCCAAATGCGCTCCGCTAGTGTCTACTACTACGACAAGGCGCGCCCTGTCATGCCCCAGCGCTGAGCAATTGTCGCGGAAACCCGTAGCCGTCCGGTCTCGACTATCGTCGCCACCGATCTAAGCCAGCTCGGCCTCGCGGTGTGATCTCGCGGTCCACTAAGAGGACGGAGCCGCCAAGCCCGACCGTACCCGGATTGGCGGTTCTCTTTTGCACCGAATGCAAAATTAACAGGCAGGTCGCGGCGGCGAGCCTGAGCCTTTGTCGCAATTTATCTGGAAATCGGAACCCGCGACCTAGCAGCTCGGTTTAACGCAAAAGCCCGGCCGTCAACTAGGACGGCCGGGCGAAAGTGATACGAGCTCGATGAACGCTGCGGATATGCTGCGGCGCGGCAGGGCGGTGGGTGCCTCGATTGGAGGGTGTTTAGCCGCCGGACTGAGGCGCGAAAGCATTCACGTATGCCGCTATTCGCGCCGCCGGTGGCGGTCGTAGCTGACGGAATGGAGGCGGCCAATCCGCACCAGCGGTACAATCGCAATTGCTGCGAGATGATCGGTGCTCATGGCGATGTCCTTGCATCGCCCCCATCAATTGGTCTTCGAGCGCGAGCTATTCCCTATAGGCGCCAGGCGTACCCGCCACTTTGCAAGATCAATGCGTCGGCTATGGGCGTTCTAGGTTCCTCATTCCATTCGTGATGAAAATTGAGGAACGAAGACGCCCCGCCAGAAAGCAGCAGGCCCCCATAAGCGCGTTTCACATGTGCTAATGACGCGGTGCCCGCATGATAGAAAACTCGTCTTCGAGCGTGGCGCTCATATGGCGTGGGCTACCGCTCGACCCCAGCGTAAATCGATCGCAGCTTCAGATTACATTTAGGATAGTTGCGTACCCATGAACGAGTTTTTTGACTGCAGCAAACGCGCTTTAAACATCCTCTCCGAACTTCATGCTTCCGAAAAAGAGTTGGTGGGCAAGGGGGTCGTCTTGTCCGATGGGAAAGCCGGCACAATTGAGCACGTATTTGTAGATGACGTCCATGGGCTCCGCATTGCAATTGCGGGACATGAAGGTCGATGGCCAATAGCGATGGTCAAGCAATTGGAAGGGGATCTCTCAAGAAAGCCAATCGCCAAAGCCAAATTACGGCGTGCGATTCACGAAGGTTAATGACTCCGCTGCTGCACACTGCGACGATAGGCTTCCTACGAGCGAGCTTAAAACCATGGAACGCATGAATGGAGTGGAGCGGACATTTGCGTCTGTTACTGCGCTGAGTGTCTCGGTTCTCGTCGCTAGCCTGACCGCATATGCGTTTAGCTAGTGGAGCCAGAAAAGTAGCGGCATCCGAACAATAGGGTAGATAACTTTCATTTCGTATTGTTTCAGCCTTGGAAACAGGCTCGCTGCTTCTCGGCGGACAGCGGTCCTCGATCTGGCCTGGCCCCAGCATGATCCGGATGCTGGGGTCATCTTTTTTGTGCTGCCTAACAGGACGCGCTCCCAGCACAGGCCGATTGCGCCCAAAGCCTTCTGGCCGTCCTTTTCATAGGAGCGGGCCTGACGAAGTTGGGTTACTCTGAAGCCAGGCGCTGATCCCGCCCCACAACGTCTGACGCCGCAGTATGTAAGCAAAGCCCGGTCTCAGCGATTCCTACCGCGCTGAGACCGTTTTACTTTCAGGAACAAGTGGCAATTTGTGGAGTTGCAAGGGAGGTTGCTCTCGGGAGGTGGGACGGGCATCGGTCTCAGTGCTCCCCCGGGGCATTGGGCAGTTCGCTTTCGTGAAGGCAAGCTATGACAGAAGAGCGCCGAGACTGAACACTGATCGTCGGATTTCTCAGTATTGCGGCTCAGCGCCATGCTTGATTAGCCGAACCCAGGTTGAACGGCTCCGAAATGCCTGTGTCGTCCTTCGCGGCCGGCTCAAACGCGAACTGCGGTTCTGGACGTCAATGTTACTCGGATTTTCGCCGCTCTGGATCGTTGGCGGAGCTGCTGATTTTCTTTAGGTTGTAACCGTTCCGCGAGATGCAGCAAATTGCCTAGATCACGGATGCAAAACAGAAAGCAGACGTTGTCGACGTTGCTCGCGGTCAAGTTGATCTTTTCGCATCATCTCGAACTGAGCTTGAGCCTTGATGGTGCTTTCGTTTGACCTCTTTAACTCGATCAGCAACGCCTCCTGCTCCGCGAGTCGTTTTTCTCCCTCCACAACATCAAGTTCAATCTGCCGCAACTCGTCCATGATCGAGTCTTTGTGCATCTTAGTCCATCGCACCCATGCAGTTACAGCCGTGTGAGCTTAACCATTTCCAAGAGCTAGCCGTTCCTTGAATTCGACCTTGCGCTGCAGGATTTTTCGGCAAGCCATGGTGGGAATAAGTTGCAATAGGAACGGCAGGATGAAACGGCGGTTTTACTCTGCCGGCGTCGAACGCTGCGGTCGCCGGCGACGACCAAAAAGCGGAGACTTGGCTTCAGCGCCTTCGGCTGAAGCCATTTTTTTGGAGTAGATGGCAATTCCGGAGACAGAGGCCTCGCTTAATTGTCGACAAGGGTGGCTCGGCGACAGGCCGCTTCCGTTGTTCGACAAGGCTCAGTTCGGATTTCGCTGATCCAAGGGCCGCGCTCGCTTTCGAATATGCCTGCGCTCGTTCAAAATGATCCCAGCGCGTGTCATCGCAGCAGTTGCAGCGCGGTAGGTAGGGTCATAGGTCCTCCCGCACGCCGCGAAAGAACGGATGCCGTACCTTGCCCTCGGCGGATTTGGAGCGGTACTCGATCTCGGCCAGTACTTTCGGTTCAACCCAGATCGCCTTGTGTGCAATGCGCTTGGTATAGGGCTGCTTCTTGCGGATCTACGAATCAGCGCGGGGCGGGAACGGTTGAGCGGCAACTGCCTCGGCACTAGCCTCCGGGCCCAGGAAGCGCTGGGGCCGTTATCCGGCCAACTGAGGCGGCCTGATTAGGCGAAAATGCTCGTCAGCAGCGCAGCAAGCATTGTCGCGCTAAATATCGCAACGCCAAGACAGATGCGCGCTGCCTTCGAATAGGGGTCGAAGTGAGGCTGGTTGATCATGGGCGGCCTATATTGGCGCCTGCAGAGTTTGGGGACATCAGCCACTCGGTCAGATGAGCCACCGCTTCGTCTTGCCGGCCCCCCTCAGCAGGGCCTCTTTCTTGGCTAATGGAGGCACCGCCTTGGCCTTCGAGCGCAGGCGCATGGCCTCGTCAGTCAGACGTTCTCCCAGTGATCGGGTTTGTTTGAAACGACGCCGCTTGCTAGTCATAAAGCTGCTCCTGTTTGTGTGGGGCGGGAGCGCGGTGGCGGCGTTCTCGTCACCGATAGTTACCGAGGGCCGTGCGGTGATGAACTGACAATGACCCCGCGGAAGCTGGGTTTCCATAACACCCGTTAACTGTCTGAAACTCTGACAAGCCTGCTCGGCCGCGGAACGCACGACAGGAATAAGGGCATAGGCCCAGGCGCGGGAACGGAGTTGTCACGACAACTATAGTGCCATGCACTGCAGTCCAAACGCGTGGTTGCCGCTGAGGCGCCATCACGCACGCCCGACAGATTCGATCCGCGCTGACAAATGGCCTCGGTGCCGAGATCAAAAGCGATCTTAAGGCCACGCAAAAAGTGAGCGGAAAGCCGTTGTGATGCTCGAGCCTAATCTCGGGCGGCGCCGGGACCACAGCTAACCGATTTGATCTGTCCAGCTGCATTGAAGATCAGAAGCGCGCTAACTAAGCCACTGGTCGTGATGTAAGAGACCGCGACGTAATCGCGGTTTGGCTGCATGTCGTTCAACCCGAAGGCGGGATAACGCTTGAGCCTGTCGACCCAATAAGCCCGGAGCGCTTCCCGGCCAGTCAGCGTCTTCTGGCCTCCACAATCGCAATGGATCACCGCATCATCGGCAAACATGCCAACGATATCTTCAATGTCGCCAGCGCGGTAAGCATCAAGCCAATCAACCGCCGCGGCCATCGGGTCAAAGGACATATTCCTCACCTACATGCCTAAAGAGGTGAGATTAGAGCGTTTCTAGAGGCGCCGCCTACGAATAGATGTCTGCTTAGCCTGACTTTTTATTTCGGTTCTCTAACAGCCAGCTCTGCGCGATTTCTGAGGCGTCAAACAAGCCGCAGGGGCAGTTGCAGCCGATCGTCGAGATGTCGAACGACAAAGCCCCGCAGGGCCGTCGGCACGTTGGTCTGTGCAGATCGCAACGGCGCTGGATTTCGCGGGCGACGTCTTCGGATACGTCTTCCGACCAGCGCTCGGCGGTGTTGAAGCCGATCAGCCGAATCGAGGTCGGTCGCCACGATGTCGGCCTCGCGCCGCGCGCGGCCGATCGCCCCGAAATCGTCGGCGACCAGGTAGATGGTCTGATCCGTCGATGAAACGATCGAGGGTGCCTAGCTGGGACCGACGCATGACGCAACTCCACGCAACAAGGGAGCGGGCTCGCCCCTTGTTGCCAATCCGCAGCAGAGGCCCCGGCGTGGCGCGTCCGGGGCCTCGCCTTGTGCGGTAGGGTTCTCGGCTTGGAGAGAGCCGAGAAGTGAATTCAAACCCCCATCGAAGGTGGCGTCAAGTCTCGGGAAAAAGCGGAAATTGTCTCGCCAGGATTCACATGGTTTATTTCCGGACCGGAGCGTCGTTGGGATGATCCGACCAACAGGGCAGGTAATTTTTATTTCGTATTTTTTCAGCCCTAGAACGACGACCGTTGCTTCCTGGCGGACAGCGGCTCGGCGACCCAGCTTGGCCCCAGCATGATCCGGATGCTGGGGTTTCTTTTATGAGTAGGAACGAAGCGCAAGCATTGGCATTTGTCGCCCTGTTCGGTGCCGCACCGCTACAGGCACTGAGACGCCCAGCTGCACACTGGTCCCAGCTTCACTGCTGGGGCCCTTTCTTATCACGCCGTCTAGATAGGGCACTGCCGCGACAAACGACAAACTAAGACACCCAATCGCATCGGGAAGGAGTAGCAATTTCTGACACCAGTGTTAGTTTTAAAGCCTCGGGTCACGTCCCGATTCATCAAAGGACGACTGGCCCCGGCACCAGTCTCTAGGCCCCCAAAGGTGCTGGGGCCGTTTTCTGTTAGAGGCCGCCAACTGGGGCGGCCTACATAGGCCTAATTTTTGTTTTCAGCTTACGATCGATCAGCATCTCGGCCCGGCGCTTTGCCAGTTCTGCCAATCGTGTGCGCACGGTATGGCGGGTGGTTTCTCCGCCGATCTCAATGATGATCTCGAACTGATCATCATATAGGCGTTTTACGTCGAAGGTGACGCCCCTGTGGGTGAAGGTGCTTGGCATATGCAGAGGATAGCAAATCGATGTGCGGTCCTTGTACCGGAATGCTACGGGAAATTGTCCCGGTGTAGGAATGGAGCCATGCAAGGCCACTTGCGGAGGTGGCCTTAATCTCCCGCGTCGCTGGTTAGCGGACTTCCTAGGCCGAGGCCTTCATGGTCCGCTCGACCTCATCAGCTAGCTCCGGTGGTGTGCCGCCAGCTTGGCAAACAGGTCTTTCCTTGTCGGATTGGTCGCCAACTTGCTGATCAGCTAGCGCCGCGCTGGATGCGAAGGTCCAACTCGGCCTCGACGCGCTCGGACTGCGCTGGGGCCGTTTTTGCGAAGAGGTCGCCAACTGAAGCCGGCCTCAATTTGTCGCCGTGTTCGTTTGGTTTGCTTATCGTCCCGGTGGCCGCGGATGCCTTCGGGCTCGAAGAGATCACGCCGCAGGACGACGGGGTGCTGGATTGTCTGAGCTATGAAGGCAAGGGGTTCGGATCATCTTTGTATTCGATACCCTTGGTAAGATTTCGCATATGCGGTGCGCCCCTTCCTCGCGGTGATGACGCGTCCTTATCGCGCAACATGGTTCTGGAGTGGAATTCGGCAACGCACGATGGTCTGGCCTTGCTCACGGACCAGCTGCAGCGTTCCGTCGAGCGCGCGCACCCGTTCGTGCATGCCGGTCAGGCCTCTCCCAAAGGTCAGGTCCGGCGGCAGGCCAATGCCGTCGTCCGAAATCTCGAGCTGAATTTGATCGCCGTCGACGATCGCGGCGACGCCCATCGTGGTCGCGTGAGCGTGCCGGAGCGCATTGGTCACTCCCTCCTGGATAACGCGGTACGCGGTTTGCGAGAGCAGGGCATCGAGCTCATCCAGACGATCGTCGAGCCGGGATGTCACGCGGAGGCCGGGCGCCTGGGATCGGGCGTTTCGCAGCAACGTCTGTACGCTTGCGGCTAATCCAAGATCCGCAACATAAAGCGGGCTCAGTCCCTCGAGGACGCGCCTATTCGCCTGTTGCAAGGCTTCGGCTGCGCTGAGGATGCCATGCGCCGGCGAACCCGGCTCGGGCGGGCCCTCCGCCTCGGGATCCGACAGCGCGGTAGCGTTGGCGCGGATCGCGAACAGAAGCGGGCCCATCTCGTCATGTAGCTCCCGGGCGAGTTCGCGGCGCTCCTCGTCCTGCACGGCGACGATCTTGCGCAGCAGGTTCCGATTGTCTTGGCTAAGCCGCCTCAGCGTCACTGCAAGCTGATTGGCTTCCGCACAGCTCTTGCGGATCTCCGGAGGGCCGGCCAGCGGAATGGCGGCATCATAATCGCCGTTTCGCATACGGGTCAGTCCGGCGCCGAGTTGAGCCAGCGGCCGAAGCGCCGCGCCGGTCGTGAAATAGGCGCTCAGCGCGGCGAGCAGCATCAGCGCCGAGCTCGACGAGACGATCGCAACGAAGCCCGCCCATTTCTCCTCGATGTCCGGCGACAGATCGGGACTGAAGACGATGTCCCCGACATGCGACGCTCCGATCCTGATCGGATGCGTGGAGCCGAGCTCCGGAACCTCGAGCAGGGCAGTGAACCACGCGGGAATGTTGCCGCGGTGGCGGTCCGCCGCGCTGCGCTGCGGCCGCGTTCCAGGCGGCACGAATGCGATAGTCTCGGACCTCCCGAGCTTGTCCGCGAATGCGTCGAGGGTTTGCGGCGGATTGCCGGCGACTGCGAGCGCGGCATTCAGCGCATTGGCCACCAGCTCGGCGGAGCGCGCGGCCTGGGCGTTCTCATTCTCGAACTGCTCGGGGGAGACGATCTGCAGGGCGAGGCCGCCGAGCAGCAAGGCGCCGACCACCATCGCGGCCATCGGCAGCAACAGCCGGGCACGAAGTGAGAGGTGGTTCCAGAATCTGTTCCAGAGTCTTGTCACGTCGGGCTCCGTTCAGCGATTCTTCTCTTTCAATTTCCGCGCGAAGTTCTATCAAAGGCAGGGGAGAGAATGATGCACGATACCTCCAAATCGTCCATGAGAGTGTTGATCGTCGACGACCACCCGGTGGTGGTGTCGGGCTGCCGGTCCCTGTTTGCTTCCGACAAGACGGTGAAGATCGAGGAGGCCGCCGATGCCAAGGCCGGCTTGCGCGCCTTTACCCAGAAGCGGCCGGACGTGACCGTGATCGACATCAAGCTTCCCGATGTCTCCGGATTCGAGCTGCTGCGCAGGATCCGGAAAGACGACCCGGTCGCCCGGATCATCATGTTCAGCATGAACGACGATCCCGCCTTCGTGGTGCGGGCGGTGGAGATGGGGGCGCAAGGCTATCTTTCCAAGAGCGACGATCCGCGCCTGTTCGTCAAGGCGGTGCGCAAGGTCGCGGCAGGCGAGCGGTTCATTTCGCCGCATCTCGCGGAGGCGATCGCGTTCGCCGGCGCCGCGATCAAGGCCAGCCCCGCCTCGCAGATGTCGGCGCGGGAGCTGGAGATCTTGCGGTTGCTCGGCCGCGGCGACAAGATCGTCGAAGTCGCATCAGCGCTAGGCATCTCCTACAAGACTGTCGCCAATGCCACGTCGCTGCTCAAGCAGAAGCTCGGCGCGAAGAACCACTCGGACCTGGTACGGATCGCCGTCGAAATGGAACTTGGCTGATCCTTGCATAATTTGAACTGGCCGCGTTCAGTGATGCGGACAGTTCTTCATTGCCGTACACCAGGCGGGATTCATCGGGGCAAACCGACGCGACGAACGCACCGGTGCGACAATATTCAAGCAAGAGCTTTGCGGCTCACCAGCTCGGGAACGACCGGCCCTGCCATTCCGGCTCGCGATAGCTCGCGAAGCGCTGACCGCGCTGTGCAAGTCGCTGGCGTCTCTCGCGCTGCGCCTGCCGGGTGGGCTTTGCATGTCGCGCGCTGCGCTCAAGGCGCGCCGGCGGAGCTGCCCGCGACGCATCAACCTGCGCAATCGTCGCGGGCGGCGCAGCGGGGACCGGTGCCGCGACAGCCGCCGAAGCTGTGGGGGCAGGCGCGGCGGCAGGGAGCGGGGTGCTCGTGTCCATGCGGATCGCCTCCGGCCATTTGTGCTGCGAGCGAATGCGGATGATCGTGCGATCGATGTCGTTGCGAGCGACGGTGACTGGCGCCGGGGCTGAAAAATACCAGTCGGTGAGAAGCAGCAGGCCGAGCAGCGTCGCGCCTGTGAACAGAAAGTACCGGACCAGAGGCATCAACAACCTTCACCGCAATCCCGGACCGCATATCGGCACCGGCGCCGATCAACGGGAGAAAATGGCAAACGTTCCTCGCCGATCGCATGGGCTGAAACATGAAGCCGCCCGCGGCGGCCCCATCACGTCGTCGGTACGCTCACCAGGTCACCCAGGTGCGGCCGCGCCAAATAGCCCGCGCTTTTCGTGCTCGAGGAAGCTCGCGCGGCCCCCAGCGCCAATTGTCGTGAACCACGACGCGGCATTCACGCGGATAATCATAGGTCTCATGGGTGTGCCCGCACACCCGCCCAGCGCACGCGATCGCCGCCGATGCGCTGATCGCGGACACGGCCAGGAAGCCGGCATCAAGCATGGCGCTGCGGCCGTCTTGCCGAGCCGTCTCATTTCATATCTCCTCAGGTCGGAACCATTGCCGCTGCGCCAACATCCGGTTTTGCTGCCGTCCTTTTTGTCGGGAAAAATATGCAAATGGTTGGGAACGGTTTGCCTCGGCGGCAGTTGATGACCTGCTTAAACGAGCACAATCAACTTCCCCAAAGGTTCCGGCGCGGTTCCCCGGCTGCGCCGGAGCCAATTATTGTGCCGGGTCGCGGCGAGCAGGAGAGCGCGCCGACCGCGCCTTTGACGCGCAAGGGATTTTGATCAAGCAATGAGCCGGCTGCGCTGTCTCACACCGCAAAATGGTTGCCGAGTCTGACCGAGCTGAGGCGGCGGATTGCCAGCGCTAAAATGGAGCGCGCACCTGCTGCGCGGCGAGCATCGCCGGATTCTTTGCCGCCCTCGATTGCACGAACAGGCTCGATGTCACGATCAGTGCAAGCGAGAACAATGCCACCACCGACATGCATGCGACCTGATCGCCAGCGCCCATCTCAGCCACTCCGTGTTTTGCCTCGGACGGTGAACGTGGCAGAAACCGGTTCGTTCCTGATGTCGGGAAAAACTGGCAACATGCGGGCGGCTGCCGCCGGCGCGGGTGGCGACCGGTTGATGAAACCCGTCGCATGCGGCAGCCGCGAATCGACAGCGTCCGCCTCGGCGCGGCTCCTGATCGGCACGACACTCGCCTGGTATGCGATACATTTGGTTTTCGTCGAGTCAGGACCATGCCAGTGGCGCCGGCCCGCCTGGTGCTGGTCGGCACGTCGGCTTCAACGTCAGCTTAGCGCTTCGCCTGCGGCGCGCTTCTCGGCCGCTCGGGTGGCAAGGATCGTGGTCACCGCCCGGGCGCGCCCCAGCTCCTTGGTTCGCCTTCCGCTTATCCTGGAGCGGCAAGCCAGCGCTCCTTTCCTTTTGGGCGGCAAATGCAAGGGCGCCATGGTGGCCGTTCGAAGCCGCTCGCCGGCTGATGGCCACCGGAAAACAATGTTCGTATGGTCGTGATGATCAACCCGCCGACGGTCAATGCCGTCCGGCGACCCGAGCGACCGTCAAGCTGATTAAGCCGATCGTCTCGCGCTACTTTTTGCGCAGGATTTTTGACGGCGCCATATCTTCTGGCACCGCTCGGGGTCTCCGCGGCGTTTTACTCCGCCGAACACGAGGGACGCAATTGACGGCGCCTCTGTTCTCAACTCGAAGTGTCCAAGTGCCTTGGGGGCTGCATGACTGTCGGTGCGAAGCGGGCTGGTTGACCACCTGCGGCGGAGAATCGACGCGCTAGTTGATCGCGTGCCTTGGTCATAAGAAATCCACCGTCCATGACACTGTTCGCGCCGTCGACCGGCTTTTGCGGAGCCGTCCTTAGGGGCCATTGATGGCCAGATCATCGCGCTGAATCGGATCCGCGATCACGCGCGGGCGAAAGCTTTCTGATCGGCCCTTCGAGCGCTTCTCCACCAAAGGTCGAAGATTTGGGGAAAAATTGGAAACTTTTGCCATCGCGCTGAGTTGGCAGCGACTGGATGCGGTCGCTTGGAGCGTGAGGATGGTCGACGAAGTCACGGTGAGAAGGGCGGCAGAGACGGCCTGGATCGTGTACCGGGCGGCGCACCCTGACGTTGACGTTCACGACAGCCGCCGCTGCCTGCTCGAGCGCTATTTGCACAGGAGACGGGAAGAGCGAGAGAGCGATGCCGAAGATCTCGCCAGCTTCGGGATAGCCTACTTGCACCAGCCTCCCGAAGACGAAGGTTGACGGGCGTGAAGATGTTCGTCGCGCGGATGGTCTGCGAAAGCACAAAGCCCAGTTGGACGCTGCTAGCGATTTCATACCTCAGTTCCGAGGTCGTTGTGATTGCCATGCAGTCCGTGGTCGGGGCCTAGCATGCGGATCGCCCAGCTTGCTCCATTGGCCGAGAGCGTTCCGCCGAAGCTCTATGGCGGCACGGAGCGCGTGATCGCCTGGCTTGTCGACGAACTGGTCGAGCTCGGACACGACGTCACCCTGTTCGCGAGCGGGGATTCGAAGACAAAGGGAAAGCTCCATCCTGTCTGGCCGCGTGCGCTGCGCCTGGGGCGAAGGGGAACGGATCCGAACGCCGCATGCGCGCTGCTGATTGAAGCCATCGCCGATCGCGCGGGCGATTTCGACGTGATCCACTCCCACGTCGACTGGTTGCCTCTTCCGGTGCTAAGCCGGACCGGCGTGCCGTTCCTGACGACAATGCACGGCCGGCTCGACCTTCCCGGGCTGTCCGATGTGATCGGGGCTTTCCCAAACGCGGCCTTCGTCGCGATTTCCGACGACCAGCGTCGACCACTTCCGGATGCGAACTGGATCGCGACGATCCAGCATGGGCTGCCCAATGATCTGTTCAGGCCGTCCTGCGAACGTGGTTCGTACCTGGCCTTCCTCGGGCGGCTGACGGCGGACAAGGGACCGGAGGCCGCCATACGCATCGCACGCGCCGCGCGGACGCCGCTGCGGATAGCGGCCAAGATACCGCGCGCGGAGACGGCCTACTTCAAGAAGAAGCTCGAGCCGAACATCGATGGCGGGGAGATCCAACTTGTCGGCGAAGTGGACGAAATCGGGAAGCAGCCGTTCCTCGCCGGGGCCGCCGCGTTGCTGTTTCCGATCGCGTGGCCGGAGCCGTTCGGGCTCGTCATGATCGAAGCGATGGCGTGCGGGACACCTGTGATTGCCTACCGAGCCGGCTCGGTGCCCGAAGTGGTGGAAGACGGCGTCACCGGCTTTATCGTGGATAACGAGGAGCAGGCGATCAGGGCAGTGAACGAACTGGGCCGGCTGGACAGAAGAGTGGTCCGCGCCCGGTTCGAGGAGCGCTTCGCCGCAAGTCGGATGGTGAAGGAGTACGAACGCCGATATCGCGAGCTGCTCGGCCGCGGAGGACGCGAAGGATTCGAGACGGGGTCAACCATATCGCGCCCGGAAGTCGGCACGGCTTCAGAGTCTCTTCGTTGAGTCGCCGATCAGGAGGCTCGCATGAAAACCATTCTTTCCACGGCGGCTTTTGTTCTTCTCGCGACGGCCGCCCTTGCGGACGAAGTGCCTCCTCCACAGCCGGAGGTCCAGCAGGCCGGCGACTCCGCAAGGCAAGCGGAAGACTGTTCGAATGAGGTTTGGCAGCTTTGCCTTCACTCCCAAGGCAAAGGAATTGTCGTCCGGCTCGTGAGCACCGAACATCGTTAGTGGACCGGATCCTGACCCCCATCAAGCATGGGTAGAATCCTTTGCGCCCCGTTTCGACTGAAAGGAGCGATCAGGAACAAGTGGCAATCGCGGGCGTTGGGGCCCGGCATCTTGAACGGGTGCGGCTCACGTTGGAGGAGATAATCGATGAAAAGCTTTCTTGCCGTCGCTCTGCTTGGCACTGCCTTGATCGGCGGCGGCGCGTTCGCGCAATCCACCCAGCCCGCCGATCGCGCCGCGCCGGCGGTCACGGCCCAGCCGGCCGATGCGAAGATGGCGCTCAAGGGAAATTGGCGCGCTTCGAAGCTGATAGGCCTGAACGTCTACAACGAGGCCAACGAGAAGCTCGGAGACATCAACGAGCTGCTCGTCGACAAGAGCGGCAAGATCAACGCGGTGGTGATCGGTATCGGCGGCTTTCTGGGCATGGGCGAGCACGACATCGCCGTCTCGATGGACAAGCTGAAGTTCGTCGAAGAGCCGGTCCGGACCAGCTCGAGCAGCACGTCGACCAACTCGCGCGACACCACCACCGGCGCGGCTTCGACGAATACGACGAACCGCAACGCGAACGATTGGGTCCCGGACCACGCGGTCATGAGCGGCAACAAGGAGCAATTGAAGGCGCTCCCGCAGTTCAAATACTCGGACTACAATTAGTGCGGCGAGAACTCACGGAAAAAGGGCCCCCGCTGGGCCCTTTTTTCTGCCGGGCCCAATGGTCCAAAAAAATCGCCCGGTTTGCGGGCGAGCCTTTCATGCGGACTGTTCGCTCAGTGCATGTGAACTATCCAATAGCCGACGCCGCCAACAACGAGCACGGGGGAACGGCCCATAAAGTCAGTACAAGCATTTTCTCCTCCAATGGCCTTCAGAACGTTTTCGCGAGGCCGGCTCGGCCCTGCGATGGCCGTTTACTGTTCGGTGCAGACCTTGGTGGTCTTCACGGCGGACTCGGCTTCCGTCTTGGTCTTGTAGACGCCGTCGCCCACGACCGTCGTCGTGGTCGTCGTCGGCTTGGTGTCGACAACGGTGCACTTTTTGGTCGTTGCATCACGAACGATGTAGAACTCGGCGGCGCTGGCGGCCTGGGTGCCGAGGGCGAAGGCGGCGAGGCCGCCGCACACGATCAGCTTCTTCATTGACTCCTCCAATGGCTTCTAAGTAGTCACTGCCAACGGGCAGGCGGGCGCGAAGTTCCGTTTCTTCCCGGCAGTCGGAAGGCACACCGCTCATGTCGCGAGACTGATTTCTCGCGGCGACAAGAATTTCCACCGGCGCCGTCTCAGCCGATTTGCCGAAACTTCCCGTTCTGGAACCTGGCCCTTCGTCCGGTGTTGTTCGGCGACCAATTAGGAGGATTTCAGATGAACAAGCGTTTATTGTTGGCTACGACCGCCGCAGTTGCGCTCGCGACTTCGGCTCTCGCACAATCTTCTCCGAGCACGTCGAGCTCCAATCCGTCGGCTACGCAGCGTCAACAGGATTCCACGTCGACGCCGCCGTCCTCTTCGACGTCGACACCGTCGTCCAACTCCGCTCCGGGATCCGCGCAGACCAACCCTTCGACGAATGCGGCCCAGACGCAGCCTCCGCCAGCGACCGGCCAGAGCGCTGCAGGCCAAACGTCCAACTCCGGTACGGGCACCAACACCACGCAGGCGCCCACGTCGAACAACTCTACCAACCAGGCGCAGACGAGCCAGCCCTCCAACCAGACTAATCCGCCTTCGAACCAGGCGCAGACCAATCCGCCTGCGAACAATCAGACACAGAGCGCGAACCCACCGGCTTCGGGCACCAATCAGGCTCAGTCTCCGACGGGTAGCAATCCGACCACCACGGCCCGGCAGCCGAGCAGCCAGCAGAACACGGCCAATCGCTCGTCGAGCACGAACGTGAACGCGTCCGTGAACATCAACGATCAGCAGCAGACCCGGATCAGCACGTCGATTTCACACCTGGATGTGCAACCGCTCAACAATGTGAATTTCTCGTTGTCGATCGGCACGGCCGTGCCGCGCGATGTACATCTGCAGCCGCTGCCTGCGGAGGTCGTCGAGATCGTACCCCAGTACCGGGGCTACAACTTCGTGCTGGTGAGGGACGAGATCGTGATCGTGGAGCCCTCCAGCTACAAGATCGTCGCGGTCCTGCCGTACTCGGGCCGCTCCACGGCGGCCGCGCCGGCGCGCACCGAACAGCGCAAGACGACCTTCAGCGACAAGGACCGCGAGGTCATCCGCAAGCACGCCAAAGCGCGGCCGGTCGAGCGCGAGCGTCGCACCACCACCGGCAGCTCGGTTCGTACCGAGATCCGCACCGGAGAGCGCGTGCCGGAAGGCGTGGAGATCGAAGCGTTTCCCGAAGAGGTCTATCGGGATGCTCCGAGCCTTCGCGAGTACCGGTACATCAACCGGGACAGCCGGACCTACATCGTCGAACCCCATGAA
Organism: Bradyrhizobium sp. KZN70725; assembly: GCF_055264925.1. Classification (NCBI taxonomy): domain Bacteria; kingdom Pseudomonadati; phylum Pseudomonadota; class Alphaproteobacteria; order Hyphomicrobiales; family Nitrobacteraceae; genus Bradyrhizobium; species Bradyrhizobium sp. KZN70725. The sequence goes on along the minus strand of NZ_JBUYWT010000002.1, from coordinate 241,848 downwards.
CGTCGCATCATCGAAGAGATCGACTGATCTCGCCAAGGAAGGAGAATATCCATGAAGAACATCGCGCTTGGAGCTCTCGCCGCGACCTTGATGGCGTCGTCTGCGAGTGCGGCACCTCTTGCACCTGCAGCCATCGCGTCGACTGAGGCTGCGGGCATCGAGCAAGTCCGTCTTGTCTGTAACGAGTATGGCCGCTGCTACCGGACCCGCGGTCCCCGCTATGTCCAACGCTACTACGGCGGAGACGACGGCTACGTGGTTCGCCGCAGCTACGGCTATTACAATGGTCCAGGCTACTACGATCGCGGCTACGGCTACTACGGCGGTGGCCCAAGCATCGGTTTCAGCTTCGGCACCCGGAGCTGGTGAACTAGAAATGGGGCCGCTCTCTGAGCGGCCCTTTCGCCGTCGATTACGTTTTCGCGGTGATGAGATGTCTGCTATTGCGAAGCTCCTGGGACAGAAAGAGCAATTACCGGCGCGGCTCGAAGCCGGTCTCGGCCCGAACGAGCGAGCCGAAATCCAGGCGCTCGCTCCTCGCCAAGATCGAGACTGCGCTGAAGTTGCTCGGCACCCAGGAGTCCGCCGCTGCAGGCGAAGAAAGACGGCGCGTGTCGTGGTTGTTGTTCATCACTCGCTCTTCCACCAAGCGCTCGCGGCAGATATCCTAGGAAGCAGGACGCGCTTTGATCTCTGGCTGGCAGCGGCACATGTCCTCGCCAAGCGATACAGATAAAACCAATGACGCTGCCCGCCGACGGCGAAGAAGGAGCAATTCATTGCTGCTTGTCCTGGCCGTTGGATTTCTAGTCTTTGGCGCCGCAGCGGGCGCACTGTATTATGCGCTGCGGCCGGAAGTTCTCCGGATCGCAGTTGGACCTCCCGGAAGCGATGATCACAAAGTAGTTGAGGCGATGGCCGATGCCTTCGCCAGCGAAAGCAGAACTGTCAGGCTGTCCCCGATCAAAGCCGACGGGGCGGTCGAATCCCTCGCGTTGCTTCGTGCTGGGAAGGCCGACCTTGCGGTCGGTCGCGGCGACCTGGATATGCCCGCCGACGCGCAGACCGTCGCCACGCTGCGTAAGAACTTCGTTGTGCTGTGGGCGCCTTCCGGACTTGCGGGCAAGGCCTCCAAAAGAAAGCACGCGCCGAAAATCAAGGAGATCGCCGATCTCGCAGGGCATCGTGTCGGCGTAATCGGGCGGACCCCGGCGAATGCTGCTATCCTGCGGGTTATCCTTAGCGCCTCCGGCGTGCAGGCGGACAAGGTCGCGATTATGCACTTTGGAACGGACCACATCGAGGAGCTGGCACGCGACCCGACCCTCGATGCATTCATGGCGCTCGGTCCGCTCGATAGCAAAATCACCTCCGACGCCATCGCTGCAACGACCCGCGTGCGAGGCGCGCCGAAGTTTCTCGCGATCGAGACATCGGAAGCCATCGCCCTGAAGCACCCGCGGTATGAATCCGAGGAAATTCCGCCCGGCGTCTTCAATGCCGATCCGGCTTGGCCTGATGACAAGGTTGAGACGGTCAGCGTCAGCCATCTGATCGTGGCGCGAAAGACATTGTCTGAAGCGACGGTGGCGGCCTTTTTCCGGCAATTATTCGCTGTCCGTCAGGCGATTGCCAGACAAGTGCCGGGGGCTGCACACATTACCAAGCCTGACACCGAGAAAGATGCCGAGCTGCCCGTGCACCGGGGAGCGGCGGCCGTCATCGAAGGTAACGAACGCAGCTTTCTTGACAGATACGGCGACTACTTCTGGTTCGCTCTCCTGCTCCTCTCCGCGATCGGTTCGGCCGGCGCCTGGTTGCGTCGCTATTTGAATCGGGACGAAAGGGAGGAAAACACCAGCCATCGCAACAGGCTCCTGGCCATGGTTTCCAGCGCGCGGACCGCGGAAACCAACCAGGAACTGCTGGCCCTGCAACGCGAGGCTGACGCAATCATCGCGGAAACGCTCGAAAGTTACGATGATGCCGCCATCGAAGAAGAAGAGCTGGCAGCCTTTGGCCTGGTGCTTGAACTGTTGAACCATGCCATCGTCGAAAGGCGAGCTGCGTTGCAACGAGGTCCCCTTGAACCGGTTCGAGGCGCGGCAGTGGGTCACAGCCTTCCGCCTCGGGGATAAGGTCTCGTATGAGAAGACTGCACCTTGGGAAAATGATTCTGCGGCTGCCTTCATTCGATACCTTGAAAAGTGACAGTACGCGAACTCGGGCGTGTGCACGTCACCAGCGGATTAGTGGGCCAGCGCGTCCGGACGAAGCTGGAACTGGACCACCAGGGGGCTCGATAGTGTGGCGTCCGTCGCTCCCGGATGTGGCGCGTCGATAGCCTCGATATGAAACGGTGTGCGGTTGTCGGAAGCCACCCGAACAGCCTTCCAGCCCGCTGCGGGATCATCGATCCGCCCATCGATCTGCTTGTCAAAGAACCCATCGGATAGGGCACGCGCCACGGCGCAGCTCGAGATCGGCGCGAACGACATTGGCCGTATCGTCAAAAGTGCGAATGGGCCCGAGGGCGGTGTGTGGGTCATCGCCGAAACCAAAGATCTCGGCACGTGATTACGGAGCATCGTATGCGTCGTCGTAGGCGTATGGCCCGCCTTAGTACCCGGCGCCATTGTAGCTTGGACCGTAGTCATAGTAGCCCGGACCCGGTCCCCAGGCATACGCCGAGGAGGCAAGCCCTCCGATGACCGCGCCGGCGATCACGCCTCCGGTCGCCCCACCATTGCAAACTTCCTCATCGGATCATTCCTTTCTCGTTTCTTTCCCGGCTCGACAACGGGAAAACCAGGCATTGGTTGCTGGTTGTCCGCAATGCCTCGGCGCCGGGGCCCGCGCAACAGCTTGACCGAAGGCAGGTTCAATCCGCACTGCGGTGCGGCCACTTTCTGAGCTGGCCGAGCCGCATCTCGAGTGTAGACTTGGCTGGATATTGGGGCGCTAAACACTTTTGAATTTGGCGCCCATGTGATTGTGATTGCGTTACAATCTTTTTCCTTTGGGGGCCTCATGTTCGATCCGGCAATGACCGCGCTTCTGTGTATCGTCCTCGACGAGGTCTGCGAAGACGTGTCGCGCTATGAGACCGGCGCACGCACCCACGTAGCTTTAAGTATTTTGGAAGCCGCGACGAATGGCGACACCTCGCCCGAGCGGCTGAGGCAGGTCGGCCGCGAGGCTCTTCACGGCGCGCCGACGATGTGGCGATAGCGGGCGGGAGCGGGTGGCCTGAACTTCCAGGTCACGGTGCTGAAGATCCTGGTGAGCTATCCCGACGGATTCGCCGTCATGCCGGACCTCAAGCGCGACCTGGCGATCCTTGCGACGAGCGGACGGGACTGGGGCGAGCGGACCAAGCGCTCGGCCGCACGCATGCTGGATCTCGACATCTTCTCGCAAGGACTGGTGGAGCGCCTGAACGGCGGTTGGCGCATCACAGAGAAGGGCCGCGCGGGGCTGGAGCTCATGGAAGCCGCCCGGCCTTCCGACGTAGAGCTGCGAAGCGAGGGACCCCGGGCCGAGTCTTCGCCTGCAGCGCCCAGATCTCCGCTTCCTGGCTCAACCCGCGAGGGCTAGACCCAACGGCGTCAGCGGCGTCGACCCGTCCGGGAGCGGGCGCGGGCGAAGGCTTTCTGACTCCGCCACGGGCCGCCGTACTGGCGGCGCTTCGGGGAATTCGAAGACTTTCATCACCGTGCTGCGCACCGGCCCACAATCGCAAGGTGGGAGCGGCGCGCCGTGCGTCGTTCCGCTGCGGCAGGAATCCTAGACCCGGGGGTAGGCGTTGCGGTCGCGTCCCGGCCGAATGCTGCCGGAGGGCGAGAACGACGGCACCGAGGCTTCAGCCAAGGAACGGAGCCATGGTCGTCCGGTTGACTTCTGAAGACAAACTTCAGGAGGTCAACATGGCCATGGAAGATCGCGAGACGTTCAGCTTGATCGGAAGTGACAAGGTCGAGGGCACCAACGTGTACGGGGCCGACGGCGAAAAGGCCGGCTACATCGAACGCGTCATGATCGACAAGATCAGCGGCAAGGTATCCTACGCGGTGCTGAGCTTCGGCGGTCTGCTCGGCATCGGTGATGATCACTATCCGCTGCCGTGGCAGGCACTGAAATACGACACCAACCTTGGCGGCTACGTCACCGGCATCACCCACGACCAGCTCCGCGGCGCTCCCAAATATGCCGATGAGAGCAGTTGGAACTGGAGTGACCCCGCGACCACGCGGGCGGTGAATGCCTATTACGGTGTGCCGGTGGCTTGAGGCGGCACTCGGGGCCACGACCCTGCCGTTACGCGAGACCCACCCGCCTTTCCGCCTTGGTCCCGATGGAGACTTAAAAGTGAGTGCTGCAATTCGCGTTCTGGTCGTGGACGATGAAGCTCTGATCTGCAGCTTCATCGAGGACGCCTTGTGCGACGGCGGTTTCGAGGCTTGCTCGGTCCATTCGGGGGAGGTGGCCCTATCCACCTTTCGCGATGGGCGAGAGGGGTGTCGGGCGTTGCTGACGGACGTCAACCTGGGTAGCGGCATCAGCGGATGGGAGCTGGCGCGGCAGATCAGGGAAATCACGCCTGGCTTTCCTGTCATCTACATGACGAGCGCCAGCGCGCCAGACTGGAAATCGCAGAGTGTCGATGGCAGCGTCCTAATCGAGAAGCCCTTTACGCCCGCGCAATTGGCTGCGGCCGTCTCGCAGCTACTCGATACCGGCCTCTCGCCGGGTTGAACCGGGATCATTGTGAGCTTCCGATCCTTCGGTCGAGCCCGCAGATGGTGGCTATGCCGTGAGGGCACTGGCGATCGGGGCCCAACCTCGCCAAGAAGCCGCGCAAGGCATCAAGCGGGCAGAAGGAAATGCTGATGCCGATCAAGGCAAGAAGGCCGCGAATGAGGCCCCAGTGAAAAGCCGACGGCCAGGCCGCAGGGGAAGTCTGCCTGTGTCACGGGCCCCATGGAACGAACGGGCTTACCGCGCGTCGAATCACTTCCCACCCGGCGCACTCCCCCTAAGGCTTCGCCGGGAGAAAGCCTGCCCATCAGGGTTGGCGGTCCTGATGCACATTATTGGGCGAGGACCCTCGGAGGAGGGGCAATGAGCAATGAGCAATCGCATATCGGAGCGGAGAATGCCGACCCCGACCGAAGGAGAAGCTCGAAAGGTCTTTAGTGACGCGGATGCCAAAGTGGCGGTGTCGAGTATGAACGCGCCCAGCAGGCGTTCCATGCGAACCGGGAGTGCCTGAAGGCGGAACGATTGGCCCGCGAGGCGGCAGCGAGACATCTAAGGCCTGAACAGCCAGAGAATCTGAAGATCCGCAAGGTCCGATTCGGCTTGCGATGATGCAGCGACGGTGGGAACACTGTGCATGAGCAACTGAACGGCAAGCCCGCGGTTGGGATCCAATGAACAGGCTTTACCCCCTGGTTCTGGAGCACCGGCTTCCAAGCCCGGTCCGGTACGGCATCTCCGCCTGCATCATGGTGGTGTGCGCCGTGCTGCAGACGGCGCTGCAGACTCAGACCGGGGCGCCTGGATATTTCCTGCTTTTGCCCGGCGTTTTTCTCTCGGGCCTGATCTTCGATCGCGGCTCTGGAATATTCGCGGCCTTCATCGCTATCGGCGTGGGCGCCTACCTCAGCTACGCAGGTGGCTTCGGCATCGATTTCCTCGCGACGAATGCACTGTTCGCGATCACCGCCGCCGGGACAGCCATCGTCGCCGAATTTCAGCGCGCGGAACTCCGACGCGTCATGCAGGCGGACAAGACCAAGACCTTGCTGCTGCAGGAGATGGCGCACCGGACGAAAAACAATCTCGCAATCCTTGGCGGCATGATCCGGCTGGAGGCAAGGCACGGCGGGCCGGAGGTCGCGGCTGCGCTGGAAGCCACCGCCCGCAGGGTGCAGGTGATGGCGGAGGTCTACGACCATCTTGCGCTCAAGGAGGACTCGCGCTCGGTCAACATGCGCTACTTCCTAAATGACGTGGTTGAGAAGGTCTTCCAGTCCTTGGCTCCATCTGGGCCGGTTGCCTTCCAGGTGGTCTGCGAGGACATTCTCCTGCCGAACAACCACGCGCTTGCGATCGGCATGATCACGAACGAATTGGTCACGAACTCGCTGAAGTATGCTTTTCCTGGCGACAGGCCAGGAAACGTCGTTGTTTCTTTGTCGAAAGGAGACGGCATCGAGCTGTCGGCGTCCGATAATGGCATTGGCCTGCGGGAGGGAGCAGAGCCGGGCGGACTGGGCTCCCGCATCGTGCACCTGCTCACTCAGCAGCTCGAGGGCGAAATCGCATACGAACGGCTGGACCCGGGTCTGCGCGTCCAGGTGCGGGCGCATCCGCGTTAGCATTCCTTATCGCTAGGGACAGGTCCATCTGAAGGGGAATTGGCATTGCGTCAGGAGCCGGTGCACCAAGTCCTTCTTGCACCTGCTTGCCTGGCAACGGAGGAGGGCCCATGTCGACCGTCGCAAAGCTTCTTGCACGGAAGCAGGCGCTCCTGCAGCGACTACAGCGTGATCCCGGACCGAACGAGCGGGAGGAAATCGAGGCGCTGATCGCCCAGATCGAGACAGCACTAACGCTTCTCGGCGGCGGAAACGATCATGCGTGCGCTCAAGGACGACGACTGGATGGTGCGCGAGATGGCGGCCGAGACGCTGGGGCTCAATGTCAATGGTGGGTTGGTCGCCGCCGCCGCCGCGTTGGGCGAGATCGCTCATCCGGATGGCGAAGTGTTCCTGGCGGTCATTGCCGATGACCCGGATCCAGATGTCAGAAAGAACGCGCGCTGGGCCCTGCAACAGATCGTGGCGAAGAAGGCAAAGGCGAATTCGTAGGTTTGTACCCGAATTCTGCGAATGAGAGCAACTGCGCTCAATCGGGTTGAGGCAGTGGGTGGAACAGCGTTCGTACGTCGGCTAGGGGCCAGAGTATTTGCTTGCGTGCCGTGGGTCGCGGCCTTGAAGAGAAGCTGCGCGGCCAGCTCCTCAACTCGGGGGCTCCAGCGAACGGGCGAGCCAACCAACCCGATCCGTCTCCGTGGGATCAACGGCAACTGAGACCTTTACGGTCCGCCCACAGGTGGCGCACTCGAACATGCGCTCCTCGAATCCACGCTTGCCGGCCGAGACGCGCGCTAGAGCCATTTGGTGCTTGCACACCGGACACGTCGGGCGATCGTTGGTTGTCGGGCTCACGGAGCTGGAATGCGGCCGTAGTAGTCGTCGACCGATCGGGCGACCGAGGGGTCTGACCAGTTCCAACTGCTCTCGTTGCTGTACCTTGGCGCTCCGCGCAACTGGCTGTCGTTAAGTCCCGTAATGTAGCCGCCGAGGTTGGTGTCGTATTTGAGCGACTGCCACGGAAGGGGATAATGATCGTCTCCGATGCCGAGGAAGCCGCCGAATCCCAGCACTGCGTAGGAGACCTTGCCACCAATCTTGTCGATCATCACCCGTTCGATCGAACCAATGCGTTCATTGTCGGCACCATAAACGGCGGTCCCTTCGACCTTATCGCTGCCGATCAGATTTCCAGTCTCCCGTTCTTCGTAAGCCATGCGATCCTCCTCATGATGGAGCCCAACCCTGGGCAGTTGTGGTCGTTCCTAAGAGACCTTTGGCTCGCCAATGCTTTCACCAAATTTGAGCTAGGCGCACCGGTCAGCGGCCGTCTCAAAACATCGAGTGGCGGAAAGGTACCTCATCCTATTCACCTGAGCGCCGGCGGTTTGATTTGGAAGTATGTACAAAACTGTACACTGGAGGCGAAGGTGCGCGCGTCGCCGCGCGGGTAGGATCAAAGGTGAGCTATGAGGCGAAGAAAACCCGGACTTCGGCAGCGTCGGTGAAGAAGTCCGTCAAGAAGGTGGGCAATAGCCGCAAGAGAGTTGAGCGCCGGCTCGGGTCGGCGGTGAAAAAGTCGTTAGGAACGGCACCTTCGAAGCGTCGTTAGCAATGCGTCGCTCCTCGGCAGAGCGGCATTGGACGAATGAAGGTGCCGCGGCTCTTGCCCCCGAAGACCCGGGGCACATCGATCAGTTTGGAGCGGCCCCGGCCGCAAGCGCGTCGATCGTCGGCCGAGTTGCGGTGCCGGTCGGAGTTAGGGCCTGGTCGGCAGCAATCAACTGGTGCTAATTCGATCCCGAAAGCGCGCTCGTTCGGAAGCGGAATCGCCGCGGGCTGGTCGCAGTCTGTCGCCTCGGCGATCGTGGCGAGTGAGACAATGATCGGCCTCAGTGCTCTCCCCGGGGCGCTGGGCCTTTGCTTCTTCAAAGGTGCCGGATCTCCGAGTGTGGCGGTCGTGCGGACCCCCGTGCTTGCGGCCTTGACCGGCTTCGACCAACGCGAGGCGCAGACTGGCGGGATGGAGCCCGAGACCGGGCAGGACGCGCGCAATGCGACCGTCTGCCGTCACGACAAACGCGGCCGCGGGATGCGCGTAGCGGCCGTGGTCGCGGTCGTAGACCGCTTCAAATCCGAATGCTCGTGTCAGTGCCGCGATATCGCCGGCATCGCCGCGCGAGACGTGGGCGGCGTCGCCCAGCGCTTCGAGGCCGACTTGCGCCTGCTTCATATCCTTCGCGTTCTCCGGGGTATCCTGCGGGTCGAAGCTCACGACGTGCAGATCGAAGTCCTGACCGGGACGCAGGCCGGACTGCCGGAGCGCATCGGAGACGGTGCTGACTACCGGGCCGCACAACGTATCGCAGGTAAAATCTGCGAGGACCCACACGCTGGGTCCGCCGGTGAGCCATTCCCGGATCGGCCGTGCGACGCCGTTTTCGTCGCGCAGGCGGACGCTCAGCGGTAGCACGGCGCCGAGCCGGGGCGATGCGTCGACTCCGGCGAGATCGGACCCGGTCAACTCGGCGCGCGCCGGCGCCAGCGCTGCGCAGACCAAATAGACGGCAAGCATCATCTGGCGATGCATCGCTTCTGGCCTTCACTTCTCCCTGCCGGGCAACACGGTCTCGAGCAGCTGGCGCGCTGCGCCGCGGATGACGCCGACTTCGTTCGGGTCGCCCTTGGCGAGCGCGATCGAGAAGTTCTTGGCTTGCTCGAGCGTAATATGCGGCGGTAGCAGGGGGCACTTCCGGATCGGTCTTGACTTCCAGCACCACGGGGATGTCGCTCGCGAGCGCCTGATCCCAGGCCGAGCCGAGCTGTGCGGGGTCGTCGACATAAATCCCCCGCAGTCCGATCAGGTCGGCGAAACGCGAATAGGAAACGTTGGGGATGCGTTGCGATGCCTCGAACTTGGGATCGGCATTGATGATGCGCTGTTCCCATGTCACCTGGTTGAGGTCTTCATTGTTGAATACGCAGACGATCCAGCGGTGATCGCTCCAGTCGCGCCAGTATTTGGCGACCGTGATAAGCTCGGCCATGTTGTTCATCTGCATGGCGCCGTCGCCAACCAGCGCAATGACGGGACGATCGGGCGCTGCATATTTGGCGGCGATTGCGTAGGGAACTGCCGCGCCCATCGATGCCAGGCCGCCTGACAGCGAGGCGATAAGGCCGGGACGCATCTTCAGATCACGGGCAAACCAGTTGGCGCAGGAGCCGGAATCGCTGGTGATGATCGCGCGATCGGGAATACGCGGCGACAGCTCCCATGTCACGCGCTGAGGATTGACCGGCTTGGCCGGCTGGTGCGCGCGATCCTGCAATGTCTTCCACCAGGTCCGGACGTTGTGCTCGATCGTCTTTCGCCAGCTGCCGTCGCTCTTCTGCTTCAGGCGCGGAAGCAGCGCGCGCAGCGTCTCCCCGGCGTCGCCCACGAGGCCCATCTCCATCGGAAAGCGGATCGATAGCATGCCGGCGTCGATGTCGACCTGGACGCCGCGGGCCTGGCCCTCCTTGGGCAGGAACTCGGAATAGGGAAACGCCGAGCCGATCATCAAGAGCGTGTCGCACTCCATCATCAGGTCGTAGCTCGGCTCGGTGCCGAGCAAGCCGATCGAGCCCGTCACCCATGGCAGGTCGTCGGGCACCACGGCCTTGCCGAGCAACGCCTTGGCGCATCCGGCCGACAGCCGGTCGGCGACAGAGGTGACCTCGTTGGTCGCGCCAAGCGCGCCGGCGCCGACGAGCATGGCGACCTTCTTGCCGGCGTTGAGAATGTCGGCGGCGCGATCGAGGTCGGCCTCTGCCGGAACGATCCTCGGCGGAGTGTATCCGACGCCGGACCGCAGCGTGCCGTGTGCGCGCGGCGGATCCTCGTAATCCTCTTCCTGCAGATCATTCGGCAGGATCAGCGCGGTCACGGTGCGCCGGGCGAGCGCAATGCGCGCGGCGCGGTCGATCAGATGACGGACCTGAGCGGGCGAGGAAGCCTGCGCGACATACGCGCTGGCGACGTCCTTGAACATCGAGACCAGGTCGAGCTCCTGCTGATACTGCCCGCCCAGCGCGTTCCGCGCCTGCTGGCCCACGATGGCGAGCACCGGCTGATGGTCGAGGAGGGCATCATACAGACCGGTGATCAGGTGTGAGGCACCGGGGCCCGACGTCGCGATGCAGACGCCGAGGCGGCCGGAAAATTTGGCATAGGCACACGCCATGAACGCCGCCATCTCCTCGTGGCGCGCCTGGATGAAATCGATCTTGCCTTCGGCGCGATTGAGCGCACCGAACACGCCATTGATGCCATCGCCGGGATAACCGAAGAGATGCCGCACGTCCCAATCCTGGAGGCGCTGCACTACGAAATCGCCAACGGTCTTGGACATCGTGCATATCCCGAAAGTTGAATGTGAGCGGTGAACGGCGGGGATTGGCAGCCGTTCCAAAGCGACCGTCCCTCAAGTAGGAGGTGGCATCGGAGAAGAGATAGGCAGGCGCAATGGTCACCGAACGTGTGAGGATTCGCCGCGACATGATGGGACGCAGCTGCTTGTTCGAGCAGACCTACCCGAGCTTAGCGAGAGCCTTGGTGGCTCTCCGCCCGCAGTCTAGTCTGGTCTAGTCGGCCGATAGAGGAGCGCCGGTCAAGGACCAGCTTTCTCCATCAAATGTCGCAATCCGCAGAGCTCTGAAGGGTGTGTAGTCTCCGGGCCGGGTGCCGATCGCGACGCCTGGGAGCATCATCGGCAATCGTTCGCCATTCAGCGAGGTAGCCTGCTTCATGAGGTTCTCGCGGGTCAGGTCGTCGCCGCATTTGCGCAACGCTAACTCCACGGCGTGCACGTTCATATAGGCCACGAGCACAGAATAGTCGTCCGGGTTGGCTGAAGGTGCGTATGCCTTCAAGAACTGCTTGTAGGCCTTGACCTCCTCATCGTTGGCCCACGCCGGGTCGCCCGGTTGCTTGAGGAATTGCGTTGTAACCAGCCCTTTCGATGCTTCGAGGCCCGCGGGCTTCAGGATAGTTTCGACCGATGCGGTCGAGCCCCCGATCACGTGCAGGGGTTTCCAGCCGAGCTCGTAAACCTTGCGGATCGATTGCGCGGCGGCCTTCGACGACGACTGCTCGATCAGGGTGTCGACGCCGGCGGCCTTCAGCTGCACGATCTGCGAGTCGATCGTCGGATCGGCGAGCTCGTAGGAGGCCTGGGCGACGATCAGCTCGGCCTTCGGACCGAGGCCGGCGCGGAGGCCCTTCAGGTAGTCCTTGCCATAGTCGTCATTCTGATAAAGCACGCCGATTCTGGCGTCCGGCTTTACGGTGAGGATGTATTTGGCGACGACGCGGCCTTCGGTTTCGAAGTCGGGATAGAGCGGGATCGTCCAGGGAAAGGCCTTGGGATCGTTGAAGCGGCGTCCGCCGGCGGTGATGAACAGCTGCGGCACCTGCTTGGCGTTCAGGTATTTCTGGATCGCGACGTTGGGCGCGGTGCCGATCGTGCCGACCTCGGCCAATATGCCGACGTCCTCGATCAGCTTGCGCGATTGTTCGACCGCCTTCGGCGCGCTGTAGGCATTGTCGAGCTGCGTGAAGTTGATCTTGCGGCCGTTGATGCCGCCTTTGGCATTCAGCATCTCGAAGTAGCCGACCACCGCCCGCCCGGCGCCCGCGCCGAACGCGGATGCGGGACCACTCAGCGGCGTCGATTGGCCGAGCTTGATCTCGGTATCGCTGGCACCGGGACCGTAGGCTTTCTGAGCATAGGCAGGTACCGCCAGCAGTACTGACACCGCGCCGGCCATCAGCGCCCGGTTGATGATGTGGTTCAAGTTCGTTCCTCCCTGCAATTGCTTCTTCTTGAAATCGATCCGCGCTAGCGCAGCAGCTCGCGGGCGATCACCACGCGCTGGATCTGGTTGGTGCCCTCAAAAATCTGGGTCAGCTTGGCATCGCGCATCATGCGTTCGACCGGATAGTCCATCGTGTAGCCGTAGCCGCCGAAGATCTGGACCGCGTCGGTCGTCACCTTCATCGCCATGTCGCTGCCGACGCATTTGGCCATGCTGGCAAGCACGTTGAGCCGCTTCCAGTCGCCGGCATCGCCGGCGTGGGCACATTCGTAGACCAGCGCGCGGGCCGCCTCGATCTGCATGGCCATGTCGGCGAGCATGAACTGCACGCCCTGGAACTCGGCGATCGGTTTCTTGAATTGCTTGCGCTCCTTGGCGTAGGCGACGCAGGCATCCAGTGCGCCTTGTGCGAGGCCGACGGATTGCGCGCCGATGGTCGGCCGGTTGAGGTCGAGCGCGCGCATCGACGCGCGAAAGCCCTTGCCTTCCTCACCGACGAGATTTTCCGCGGGAACGCGGACATTGTCGAAGAAGATCGGCGTGTTGGGCGCGCCGCGAAAGCCCATCTTGCGCTCGTGGCGGCCGAACGTGATGCCCGGCATTCTCTTCGGCTCGACGATGAAGGCGCTGATGCCGTCTGCACCGGCGCCGTCACTGGTTCGCGCCATGACCACGATGTAGTCGGCCGCGACACCATAGCTGCACCACTGCTTGCGGCCGTTCAGGACATAACTATCGCCGTCCTTGCGGGCGCGGGTGTTGAGCGCGGCGACGTCGGAGCCGGCCTGCGGCTCCGAGATCGCGATTGCCGTGACCACGCCACCCTCGGCGATGATCGGCAGATACTTCTTGCGCTGCTCCTCAGAGCCGAAATGCAGCAGCGGCATGATGAACATGGTGTTGAGCGCGGCGATCGACGCACAGGCAGGGGAGACCCTGGAGATCTCCTCGCGCGCGATGCAGGCCATGGTCAGGTTGCCATTCGGGCCGCCATAGCGCTCCGGCACCCAGAGCTGCATCAGTCCCATCTCGCCGAACAGCTTGACCAGTTCGAGCGGGAAGCGGTCGGTTTCGTCGATCTCGGCGGCGATCGGCGCCACGTGCCTGGCGACCATTCTGCGCACGTTGTCACGGAACGCGACCTGCTCCTCGGAAAAACTCATGCGAACTCCCGTTTCGTTTTCTTTGCCGGAAGCAAAAAAAGGGCTTCCATTGAATGGGTGATCCATTTAATAATTCACCGCATGAGCACCAAGTCAAGCCCTCGCGCGCCGCGGCGCTCCCGTGCCGCCTCGCCGAGCCGCCGGGAGCGGGCCACCGATCATCGTGCGGCCGGCTCGCCGGCCGCGCCGACATTCAAGCCGATTCACACCAGGCGGACGTTCGAGGAGATCTGCGAGCGCATTCGCGAGCAACTCGCGCTCGGCGTGCTCAAGCCCGGCGACAAGCTGCCGGCCGAGCGCGAACTGGCTCAGCAGCTCGGCGTCAGTCGGAATGTGCTGCGGGAAGCATTGCGCAGCCTCGAAATGGCCGGCGTGCTCCGGCTGCAGAAGGGCGTCAAGGGCGGCGCCTTCATCCAGCAGGGCGACACCCGCCGCATGAACGAGGTCATGCGCGACATGCTGAGCCTCGGGACGATTTCGGTACGGGAATTGTCGGAGGCGCGGGTCCACGTCCTCGACCTCGTGGTGCAGTTGGCTTGTGCCAATGCCCGCCGGGCCGATCTCGATGCATTGGAAGCCAATATCGAGCGGACGGAGCTTGCGACCAAGGAGGGGCGGCTGCTCGACCGGGTCGAATGTTCGCGCGAGTTCTACAAGCTGCTGGCGGCCTCGACTGGCAACAAGGTGATTGCGATGATCGTGGACTCGGTCACCGAGATCCACATGCGCTTCGTCTATGCCAAGGTCGCTTCCAGCGGGGTCGCGATGGCGCGGCTGGCCGAGAAGCGGCGGCAGTTCCTGGCGGCCCTCAGCGAACGGAACGTCGATCTGGCAAGCCGATTGCTGCGATCGCATCTGGAATCCGTGCAGCGCATGCTCGAGCAGGATCCGGGCGCCATGTCGCTTCACGTCGCATTGGCGGATGTGCAGCCCGGGATGCGCCGCTAGCGCGCGCCCGCGTTGCCAATAATCAACAACTCAAACAGCGAAACAATGGAGGCAAACGTGTCCAATTACGCCAAATATGAATGCCTGACGGTCGAGGTCGCGGACAAGGTCGCGACCGTGACCTTGAACCGCCCGCAGGCGCGCAATGCCATCAATCAGAAGCTGATCCGCGAGTTGCGCACGATCTGGGACGACCTCGCCGACGATCACGCCGTTAATGCCGTGGTGCTGACCGGGGCGGGCGACTTCTTCAGCGTCGGTGGCGACGTCAAGGCGATGTCCGAGCGGCCCGGCGGCGACGTGCTCGAAGAGGGCGAGGTGCACGATCCCATGATCAGCCGCCGCGGAGTCACCCGCCAGCTCGAGCTCGACAAGCCCATCATCGCGGCGATCAATGGCGATGCCATCGGCCTTGCGGCGACCCATGCGCTGCTTTGCGACATCACGGTGATGGCGGAAGACGCGCGGATCGGCGACACCCACGTCTCGCGTGTCGGCCTCGTCGCCGGCGACGGCGGCACAGTGATCTGGCCGCTGCTGGTCGGCATCAACAAGGCCAAGGAATTCCTGATCCGCGGCACGCTCCTGAAGGGAAATGAGGCGGAGCGGATCGGGCTGGTCAATCATGTCGCGCCGCGCGCGGAGGTGTTGGCCAAGGCCCGCGCGATCGCGGTCGAGCTCGCCAACGGTCCGACCTGGGCCATTCGCTGGACCAAGCTGTCGATCAACCAGATCGTCAAGGAGCGCGTCAACATGCTGCTGGAGGCGTCGATGGCGCTGGAGCAGGTGACGTTCGAGACTGCCGACCACAAGGAAGCGACTATGTCGTTCAAGGAGAAGCGGAAGCCCAGATTCGGCCAGGCATAGCGCGGGCCTCACCATGGCGGCGATCGAAGCCTCGAATGACGATGTCGCAGGAATGCTGCGCGATTCCTTGCGCGGTTTCCTGGACGAGCATTGGCTTCCACTCGGTTTAGCCGCATCGTCCTCGCCGGACGAGGTGTCGGCGATCTGGCGCAAGCTCGTTGGGCAGGGCGTCGCCGCGCTTGGTGCGGAGAGCAGCGAAGGCGGGCTCGCCGAAATCCTCGTCGTCATGGCGGAACTCGGCCGGGCCGGCTGCACGGCGCCGATGTGGTCTGCGGCGCTCGCCAATCTTGCGATCTCCGGATCGCAGGTCGACGTCGCGGTGGATCTGCTGGAGCGGCTGCAGTCCGGGGAGGCGACCGTCGCCTTCTCATTTGGTGCGCTGGATCCGGACGCCGGCACAGGAGCGGTTGAGGTCACGGACCTCAAGGCAAAGGGCGTGCTTCGTTTTGTCGAGGCTGCCGGAGGCGCGACGCACCTTCTGGTCGTTCTTGACCAGGCCCAGCTTGGGCTGATCAATCTTGACGGTCCCGGTGTCGAGTGCGTCGCAACCCGCGCGATGGGAGCGTGGGGACTCTACGAGGTCCGGCTGAACGAAGCGCCGCTCACGCGCATTCCCATAGATACAGTCGATCTCGACCATCTCCGCATCAAGGGCAGAGCGATGTTGACCGCGCGTGCCTATGGCGCGGCGCGGCGTGCCTTTGAGCTCGCCGTGGACTACGCCAAGGAACGGCACCAGTTCGGGCAGCCGATCGGCAGGTTCCAGGCCATCCAGCACAAGCTGGCCGACTGCCTGATTGCGCTCGAAGGCGTCAGGTTGATCCTCGACCATGCCGCCAGACTGCATGACGGCGGCGAGGGCGGCTGGCGCTACTTCGCCGATTGCGCATCGGCGTTCTCCGGTCATGCGCTACGGCAGGTGTCGCTGGAGGTCCAGCATACGTTCGGTGCGATCGGTTATGCCGAAGAGCACGAGGCGCCAATCCACTTCAAGCGCGTGCATCTCGATACGATCGCGCTTGGCGGCGTCTCGGATGCCAAGAGCAGGCTGGCAGCGCGGCTGTTGGATGCGGGCGGCGTCGGGCTGCCGCAATATGACCTCGGGGCCGCTGGAAATGCGTTTCGCGAGCAGATCCGGCTCTGGCTCGAGCAACACTGGACTGGAGATACGAAGCAAGCATTCGACGGAAGGCCCTTCGCCAAGCGTGAGTTCGATGCCGGCTTCGCCCGCGACATCGGTGAGACCGGATGGATCGGGCTCGGATGGCCAGAGCAATTCGGCGGCCAGGCGCGCTCGCCCCTGGAGCAGATCGCCTTCATGGAGACCATGGAGCGGGGCGAGGCGCCGCGGATCGGCGCGGCGATCCAGGCCAATGCGCTGATGATGTTCGGCACGGCAGCGCAGCAGCAGAAATACCTTCCGGAAATCCTGCGTGGCGAAGCGATGCATGGCATGGGCTACAGCGAGCCGCAGGCAGGGTCGGACCTTGCCGCGCTGCGCACCAGTGCGGCCAGGGACGGCGATCACTGGGTGATCAACGGCCAGAAGATCTGGACCACCACCTGGTGGGGCAAATACATGTTCCTCGCCGCGCGGACCGACAAGGACGCGAAGCCGCCACACGCGGGCATCAGCATGTTCATCGTGCCGATGGATGCGCCGGGCATCACGATCAGTCCATCAGCAACCATGTATGATGGCACGTTTGCCAACATCTTTTACGACAACGTCCGCATCCCCGCCGAGAACCTGGTCGGCGAGGTCAATGGCGGTTGGAAAGTGTTGACCGGCGCGCTGGCCTTCGAGCGCGGGCTGGTTGGTGGCGGGATCGTCCTGAAGGTCGCGCACGCCTTCGAGCAACTGCGTTCGCAAGTGATGGCGAAGCAAGGTGATCGGTCTCTCGCCGATGATCCAATCATCCGCGACAGGATGGTGACCTTGGCGTCAGAGATCGAGATCGGCCGTCTCTTGATGATGCGTTGCGCCGAACTTGCCGCCGACGGCGTGACGCCGCCGGAATATGGCGCGATCAGCAAGGTGTTCTCCGGTGAGCTGATGGAGCGATTCGGCGAGGCTGCGCTCGACATCCTTGGCATGCGTGCCGCGCTGTCCGAGCAGATGCCGGGCGCGATCGACAACGGTCGCTTCGAGCAAAGCCTGCGGCATTCGCTGATGTGGGTCATCAGCATCGGGACCAACGAGATTCAGCGCAGTCTGATCGCGCAACGCGCGCTCGGGCTGCCGAGATAGGAGAGATCGGATGCAGAAGGATGGCGACAGGGCGCCGCTCACCGGCGTGCGCGTGCTCGATTTCTCGATCATGGTGGCAGGGCCGTATTGCGCGCGGCTGCTCGCCGACGTCGGCGCCGAGGTCATCAAGATCGAGCCTCCGGAAGGCGATGACATGCGGTTGCGAACGCCGCTGCGCGAAGGCCACAGCACCTATTTCGGCCAGCTCAATGCCGGCAAGCGTAGCCTGGCGCTGGACCTGAAGAATGCCGACGCCATCAGGCTCGTACATCGCATGGTCGCGGAGGCGGACATTCTCGTCGAGAATTTCCGCCCTGGCGTGATGGACCGCCTTGGTCTTGGCTACGAGACGCTCTGCGAGATCAACCCGCGCCTCATCTATTGCTCGATCTCGGGTTATGGCCAGTCAGGCCCAGCAGCCGAGCGCGCGGCTTATGCGATGATCGTCCATGCCGAGAGCGGATTCGATCACTCCTTGATGCGTTATGCCGGTGACCGGGAGCGTCCCGCGCCGGGCGCGATCTTTGTCGCCGATATCCTCGGCGGCATCTTCGGCTATTCCGCGATCCAGACCGCGATGGTCCAGCGAACGCGCACCGGGAAAGGACAGCGCGTCGATGTAGCCTTGATGGACTGCATGATGAATCTGCTGGTCTATGAGCTTCAGGAGGCGCAATTCCCGATCCGTTCGCCGCGCCCGACCTATGGGCCGGTCCGCGCGCGCGATGGCGATATTCTGATCGCCCCGGTCACGCCGCGTAATTTCGCGGCGCTGTGCGAGGTGACCGGGCAGGAAGAGTTGGTGAACGATCCGCGCTTTTCGACCATTCCAGCGCGCGGCGCCAATTGGACCGCCATGATGCAGGTGATCGAGAAATGGACCGAACGCCACACCGTTGCTGAATGCATCGCGGCGCTGGATCGCGCCGGTGTTCCCTGCGCCGAGTACCGGACGCCGGGCGCGGCGCTGACCGATGCCCATTTGCGCCAACGTGGGGTGTTTGGGACCGTCTCGGACGGGGCAGGTGACTTCATCGGCGTCAATGCGCCATGGCAGATGTCCGGGGCCGATACGCCGATGGGACGTCGAGTTCCCGGGATCGGCGCGCAGCGGGACGATGTGCTGTCGCGGATCCTGGGCCTGTCGCCGGACGCAATCGCGACGCTCGCCGCTGCGGGCACGTTCGGGAAGGTGCAGGCGTAGGGCCGCTGGACGCCGGCGATTTCACGTATCGGCCGGACTGTCCGGCGGCGGAGCCTTCGCGATCGCCAACAGGCATTTCAGGAAATGCGCGCGGTCCTCCTTGCGAAGGGGGGCCAGCATGATGTTTTGCAGCTCGGTGGCGGCCGGAATGACGGCGAGAAGCGCTTCCTCGCCTTTAGCCGTGATCTGCACCTGGAGCGAGCGGCGGTCGTCCGGATTGTCTTTCTTCGAGACCAGTCTGCGCGCGACCATGCGCTTCAGCATTTCGCTGAGCGTGTTGCGGTCGCAGCTGATCCGTTCGGCCAACACGGAGGGGGTTAGAGGACCTAACTGATACAGCGCCATCAGCACACCGAACTGCCGCGGCGTGATATCGCTCTGGCGCGTCATGCTTTGATAAAGCCCATCGTAGCGGGCCTCCAGCAGACGCAACAGGAATCCGACACCACCCTCGAGCTGCCAGTCGCGTGCAACGTCTGCCGCCGAGGTTGTCTGCTTGCCTTTATCGGCTGCCATGCCGTTGTCTGGATCCCAGCTGCGTTCTGCGAATTGCGTCCTAGCCGTTAGCAGCTTGGCTGATCGTCCTCAACCCTGTGGCGAACCACGTCACCAGCCTCTTTCTGAGGGAGACAGGGTCGGCCTCGGCTCTTGCCAGCCTTCCGATAATGTAGTACGTATACGTATCAAATGCGATGCGAAGACGTCGTTCAGGGAGGTTGAAACTTGGACCTGCGTGAGCTGCTGTCGATTCCCTATTTGCTTGAGGCGGAGGCAGTCGAAACCGAGCCGGGGAAGTGGCGGGTTCGCCTTGCCTATCCGGAGCTGCCGGGGTGCACGGCTGAAGCCGCCGTCGTCGAGGACGCTCTGCGCGAGCTCGAGCGGCGGCGCATCGAATTGATTGTCGGCCTGGTGGAGCAGGGCAAGCAACCTCCCATTCCACGCCAGCCGCTCACCGCATCCGATCCGCTCTGGACCGCCCAGGATCTCGGACTGTCTGACCGTGTCGCCGCGCTTCTCGGCGGCGCGGCAGGCCCGGCCACACGCAATTGAAGGAGGCGACCCCATGCTCTCGCGCGAAGACAATGAACGGCTGGTGAGGGTCGGCAAGGGAACGCCACTCGGCGAACTTTTCCGCCTGTACTGGATTCCTTTCCTGCCGTCGGCTGATCTCGCCGCGGACGGGCAGCCGAAGCGCATCCGGCTGCTGGGCGAGGATCTCGTCGCCTTTCGCGATTCCGAGGGGCGCATCGGGCTGGTCGACCAGGCCTGCCCGCATCGCGGAGCGCCGCTGGTCTTTGCACGAAATGAGGATTGCGGGCTGCGCTGCGTCTATCACGGCTGGAAATTCGACGTCACCGGCGCCGTGACTGACATGCCGGCAGAGCCAGTGCGCAGTCGCCTCAAGGAGCGGGTGCGGATCAAGGCCTATCCCTGCAAGGAGCGCAACGGGATGATCTGGACCTACATGGGTCCCGACCAGGCTGAGCTTCCGCCGCTGCCGAATCTCGAATGGAATCTGGTGCCTGCCGAGCAGGTGCACATCTCGGTTCGCGTCCAGGAGTGCAATTGGCTGCAGGCGGTCGAGGGTGAGATCGATTCAGCGCACGCGCCGCTGCTTCATGGACGACTGGATGCGCAGGGCACGACGAGCGCCTGGATCCAGAAGCGCGACCTGCGCCCGACCTTCGAATGCATTAAGCAGGATTTCGGCATGAGCATCGCCGCGCGGCGCAATTACGATGCCAACACGCTGTACTGGCGGGTCAACCAGTTCCTGCTGCCGTTCTATACGCTGGTGCCTCCGCTGTCTCCGTTCCCGGATTTGAGCGGGCACGCCTGGGTCCCGATCGATGACGAGAACACGCTCTGCATCATGTTCTCCTATCATCCATCGGAGCCGCTGCTGGAGAAAACCCGGCAGGTCTTCGCCGAAGGACACAAGGGCCGCGAGAGTGGTCATGCCAGCCGCCACGCGCTCGTCCAGCACCCGGTGACGGTCCCATACGCAGGCTACTGGACGAAATACAATCCGCAGAACGGCTTTCAGTTCGACTACGAGGCGCAGCGGACCACCTGGTTCTCGGGCCTGCCGGGGCTCTGGGTGCAGGACGGCGCCTGCCAAAGTGGCGTCTCTCCGATCTTTGATCGCACCAAGGAGACGCTCTGCTCAAGTGATACCGGCATCGCGATGACGCGACGTTTCATTCTTGAAGCGCTTGGCGCCTATCGCGATCACGCGATCAAGCCCAAAGGAGTCTTGGACCCGGACGTGTTCATGGTGCGAGCGGTCTCGCTGCGGTTGCCGCCGGAGGATTTGTGGGTTGACGTCGGCGCGCCGTTCATGCGTGCGAAGCTTGGCGCCGATTTCGGGTACGAGTTGTGAGCGCATTCAAACATACGGCTGGTACGCTGGAGGTGCTGGTCAAGCGCATCGGATATGAGGCTGAGCGGATCAATTCGTATGAGCTGATTGCCCCGACGGGCGGCGAACTGACGCCGTTCACGGCCGGGAGCCACATCGACCTGCATCTGCCGAACGACATGATCCGCAGCTATTCGCTGGTAAACGACCAATGCGAGCGGCACCGGTATGTCATCGCGGTGAACAGGGATGGCGAGAGCCGGGGTGGGTCCAGCTTTGTCCACGACACCGTCAGGGTCGGGAACATCATAAGGATCTCCGAGCCGCGGAATAACTTCGCGCTCCGCGAGGAGGCCGACCATTCTGTCCTGATCGCCGGGGGCATCGGCATCACGCCGCTGCTGTCGATGATCCGACGGCTTGAGGCGCTTGGACGTCACTGGGAGCTGTTCTATGCCGCGAGGACGCGCGCCGCTGCCGCATTCCTCGACGAACTCGGCACGTATCGATCGAGGGTACATCTTGATTTCGACGACGAGCGATCGGGGCGGGTGTTCGATCTCCCGGCGCTCGTCAGGAACGCTCCGCCTCGCGCGCATCTCTACTGTTGCGGTCCGGTGCCCATGCTCGAGTCGCTCAAGGCGACGACGTCCGATCGCCCGGCCGATCACGTACATGTCGAATATTTCAAGGCCCGGGAAGCTCCAGCCACCGAAGGTGGCTTCGACGTCAGGCTGGCGCGAAGCAACCGCACGATTGCAGTCGAGCCCGGCAAGACGATCCTCGATGCGTTGCTGGAGGCCGGCATTGCCGCGAACTATGCCTGTACCGAAGGTGTCTGCGGCACCTGCGAGACGCGCGTGCTCCAGGGCATACCCGACCATCGCGACCAGTTCCTGAGCAACGAAGAGCAGGCGGCGAACAAGAGCGTCATGATCTGCTGCTCGGGCGCCAAGTCCCGGACGCTTGTGCTCGATCTCTAACACAACAACATACGACGGGTGGAAACAATGAAGTATCTTTCGCAGATAGCCGGAATAGCTCTCCTGGCCTTTTGTGCCGGTTCGCCGGCGACGGCGGTCGCCGCGCGGTCTCTGAAGATCGGCGTGCTCAACGACGCGTCCGGCCCTTACTCGGACAATGCCGGCGAAGGTTCTGTGACAGCGGCCAAAATGGCGGCCGAGGACTTCATGCGGCTTCATCCGGATTTCAAGGTCGAGATCGTCTCGGCGGATCACCAGAACAAGGCTGATGTCGGCGCCGCCATCGCGCGCCGCTGGATCGATCAGGAGAAGGTCGATGCGGTCGCCGACGTGCCGAACTCGGCCGTTGGGCTGGCGGTCAACGAGGTCATGCGCGGCACCAAAGCGGCGCTGATCGCATCGAGCGCGGCGTCGTCCGACCTGACCGGGAAATACTGCTCACCCAATACGATTCAGTGGACCTTCGATACCTGGGCGGCCTCTCACACCATCGGCGCCTATCTCGTGCATCACGGCGGCAAGAAATGGTACTTCATCGCCACCGACAATGCGCTCGGCAAATCGATGGTGCGCGACGGAACGGCGGTGATCGGTGCCGGCGGCGGGACCGTTCTCGGATCGGTCAATGTACCGATCAACAATGCGGACTATGCCTCGTTCATCCTGCAGGCCGAAGGCTCGGGCGCCGACGTGATCGCGTTCGCGACCGCCGGTGGCGACACCGTCAGCCTGATCAAGCAATCCGCCGAGTTCGGGCTGAAGCAGAGCGGGCGCACCTTCGCCGCGCTATTGACCACCACCAACGATGTCGAGTCTAGCGGGCTTGCGGTCGGGGAGGGGCTGATCATCACGCAGCCGTTCTACTGGGACCTCGACGATGCCAGCCGCGCCTGGTCGACCAAATTCGGCGAGCGGCAGCATGGGCAGTCGCCGACCGCCTTCCACGCCGGCGTCTATTCCTCCGTGCTGGCCTATCTGAACGCGGCGCTGGCGGCGGGAACCAATGACGCGCCGGCCGTGATCCAGAAGCTGAAGGAGAAGCCGATCGATGACGCCTTGTTCGGGCCAGTCGTGGTGCGCGCCGACGGCCGCGCCATCCACAACATGTACATCTTCAAGGTGAAGAGCCCGGGTGCCTCGAAGAGCAAGTGGGACCTGCTGGAGCAGGTCGGCGCGCTGTCCGGGCCGGAAGCCTTCCGGCCGCTCGACCAGGGCGGTTGCTCGCTCGTCGACCCGCCGAAGAGCAATTGACGACGACGGCCGCGATCCTTGGATCAACACTGCTCAAATTGACGGATATCCCGATGCTGGATCAGCTTGAAGCCGACTTCCCCGAGCACACGCCTCGTCCCGCCGGCGCGCCAAGAGCGCTTGAGGCGATCCGGGTGATCGATTTCTCGCATTTCATCGCGGGGCCGTTTGCCACCATGATCCTCGCCGACATGGGGGCCGAGGTGATCAAGATCGAAGCGCCGGGCCGCGGCGACGATCTGCGCCGTTATCCCCCGGTGCATCCCGATCTCAGGCACGGTGCGCCGTTCCTGTGGACCAACCGGAACAAGCGCAGCGTCGCCCTCGATCTCAAATCCCTCGAGGGCCTGAAGATCGCGCGCGAGCTGATCGCGACGGCGGACGTCCTTGTCGAGAATTTTTCCGCGAGCGTGATGGCACGGCTGGGGCTCGACTACGAGAGCTGCCGCAAGATCAAACCCGAGATCATCTACTGCTCGGTGTCGGCCTATGGCCGCGACGGGGCATTTTCGGACCGGCTTGGCTTTGATCCGATCGCGCAGGTCGAGAGCGGCTTCGTGTCGATGAACGGCTATGCCGACCGCGAAGGCGTGCGGGCTTTGTCGCCGGTGATGGACATCAGCACTGCGATGATGGCCAGCAATGCGATCCTTGGCGCCCTGTTGGCGCGCGAGCGCAGCGGGCACGGCCAGGCCGTCGAGGTGTCATTGTTCGAGAACGCCGTCCTGATGACCGGCTACGCGACCACGCAGTCGCTCTTTAGCGGTGCCGATCCGAGGCGAAGCGGCAACACCAGCCCGGACACGTGTCCGTCGGGTGTGTTCCAGGCCAGCGATTGCTCCTTCTATATCAACTGCGGCAACGACAAGATCTTCCAGCGCCTGACGGCGCAGGTTCTCGAGCGCGAGGATCTCGCGGGGGCCGAAATCTATGCAACCGGCCCCGATCGAATCCGCCGGCGCGAGGAGTTGTTCGCGATCCTCGGCGATGCCTTTGCCCGGCAGCCCTGGTCGCACTGGCAGTCGCGGATGCGGGCGGCCGGCGTGCCCTGCGGCCAGCTGCGCACCGTCGGCGAGGCGATCCGTTCGCCCGAGGCGAGGGAGCGCGGGATCGTCACCCGGATCCCGCATGAGACGGTGGGGTGGGTGCCGAACGTGAACCTGCCGATCCGGTATTCGCGGACACCGATCGTGGATCCCGTTGCGGCACCGGCAGTTGGGCAGCACACCGAGAACGTGCTGCTTGAGTTGCTCGGCTACGACAAGACGGAGATCGCGCGCCTTGCCGGAGGCGGAGCCTTCGGCAGCGAGGCTTCGCGACAGGATGCCAAACCGTGACCGGGCGCGCGCGAGACGAGCGCACGCTGCGGGGCCGTGTGGCCGTGATCGGGATCGGTGAAACCGAATATTATCGTCATGGCGCTTCTCCCGATCCGGAATTCAAGCTCGCGTTGAAGGCGATCCTGGCGGCTTGCGAGGATGCCGGGCTCGATCCCCGCGAGATCGATGGCTTCTCGTCCTACAGCGACGATCGCAGCGAGGCGTCACGGCTGGCTGCGGCGCTGGGTACGCATCGACTGCGCTCCGCGACCATGCAATGGGGCGGAGGCGGCGGCGGTTGCAGCGCGGCGGTTGCCAATGCGGCCGCCTCGATCGTCGCGGGCCTTGCCGATTGTGTCGTGGTGTTCCGCTCATTGGCGCAGGGCCAATATGGCCGTTTCGGACAGGCAGCCGGGATTCACACCGTTTCGGGCGAACGGTCCTATCTGATGCCCTATGGGGTGCTGGCTCCCCCGCAGCGCTTTGCCATGCGGGTGCAACGCTACATGCACGAGCATGGCGTGCGACAGGAGGCTTTGCGCGCGATTGCGCTCGCCTCCTATCATCATGCCCAGGCCAACCCGCGCGCGGTGATGCGAGGCAAGCCGCTGGATATCGAGAAGTACGATGCCTCGCGCTGGATCGTGGAGCCCTTCCATCTTTACGATTGCTGCATGGAAAATGACGGCGCAGCGGCATTGGTGCTGGTATCGGCAGAGCGCGCCAGCGACTTCCGGCACAAGCCGGCCTATCTGCTCGGTGCGGCCTTCGGATCCGGACATCGTGCGGCGGCAACGGCGCACAATGCGCCGCTCTACGCCACCGCGAACTTCGGCACCGTTGCATCCGATCTGTACCGCATGGCCGGGGTAGGGCCGTCAGATGTCGGTGTGGTCCAGGCGTACGAGAACTTCACCGGCGGTGTCGTGATGGCGCTGGCGGAGCACGGCTTCTTCAGGCCCGAGAAGGCCAACGACTTCCTGACCTTCGACAATTTGATCGCTCCATCCGGGAGGCTCCCGCTCAACACCAGTGGCGGCAACCTTGCCGAATGCTACATGCACGGCTTTGAGCTGGTGTTGGAAGCGGTTCGTCAGGTGCGTGGCGCGTCGGCGAGCCAGGCTCGACGAAATGATGTGGCGCTGGTGATCGGCGGCCCGATGGTGACGCCGGCCAGCAACCTCATTCTGGGTTCAGAGGCGACGCTATGAGTGGGTCTTCACGTGCGCACTATCTCCCTGCCGGGTTGCCCATTCCGGTCAGTGACCCAGATGGGCTTTCGGCGCCGTATTGGATGGGCCTGCGGGAAAACCGCCTGCTGGTGCAACGCTGCGTCCGCTGCCGTTCCTGGCAGTTCGGGCCTGAATGGATTTGCCACAATTGTCATTCCTTTGACCTTAGGTGGACGGACGTCGAGCCGACCGGCCGCATCTACAGTTGGGAACGCGTGTGGCATCCGTCATACCCGGCGCTAAAGCAGCACGGCCCGTATCTCGCGCTGCTCGTCGAGCTACCACACGCCGGTGGCGTGCGCATGGTGGGTAATCTGCTGGGCGATCCGCGCCAGACCGTGGTCATCGGAACTGAGGTTGGAGGAGTCTTCGAACATCACCCGGAGTCCGATCCATCCTTTTCGTTGCTGCAATGGCGGCTGAAGCAAGGCGCTGACCGGGTGGACGGTCACTCGACCGGCTAACAAGTTTTGTGGATTGGCAAGAATAATCCAGACGCAGACGAGCCGGACCCGGTGTGTCGACGTTATTTCTCTTGGCTTAAGCTGGCTCAAACGAGCGCAGGATGGATGGGGCGAAAGTTCAAGTATTGCTGTGACTTAGAAGATCGCTTGAGCAGCGAGAGATCAAGAAAAATCCATCGCCAGCTAGATGACGTTGGATGCAGGACCGAAGGCGGGCAATCAATAACGGCCACCGTCGCGCTTCTGCTGGGCGATCCAATCCGACAACGTCTTTTTCGGCGTCGGCGCTGAGGTCCGGCTTGGCGTTGTTCTCGGGTTCTCGCCCGCGCCCCTTGCCGAGCGGGCTCGCTGCTTATCCGTCCGGTTCAAGGCAGCACTCGAACTTTCTGCAGCTTCCTTCTCAAGACGCAGCTTTTTCAATCGCGCCATCTTGTCGCGTTCCGCATCTGCTTCGGGTCCCTCGGACAAGAGCGTCCTTTGCTGAGCATCCTCCGCCGAGACCACGATTCCCACAATCGTCGTCTCTCCAAGCGCCTTGCAAGCTTCGAGCCGCTGTAGTCCCTCGACCAGAACGAAGCGGTCTTCGTCGGGCCTGACGAGAATGGGGGTTTGTTGTCCGATTTCCAGAATGCTTCCAGCGATCTCCTCGACGACTTGAGGCTTGATTGCCTTCCTTCTTTTCACGGGAACGTAGATCCTCTCGATTGGGAAGCTTTCCGGTTTGGGCATAACGTCTACTCCGCTGTACAGGCCCGTCCGAAACGTATGCCGGAGAGGCAGGATTTTAAGAATGAACCGCGCGGCTGCAATGGCAATCTTAGCGCGCCGAGGCTTGATCGGTGCGGGAGCCGGGCGCATTCTGAGCGGTGCAGCGCCAACGCGTGATTGTCCGGCGAGCGGTTGCAGTGAGAGTAGGCTATGCGCCTTGTTTCCATCCAGGATCACGACGCGATCCGTGTCATCACCTATGCTAACGCCCCATTCGGCACCATGACGGCCGTCGGGGCGGCTGAGATGTTCGATGCGGTAGCCGCTGCAGGGATGGCCCCATCGGTCCGGGTCATTGTCATTACAGGGGGGCTACCTGGCATCTTCATCCGTCACTACGACGTTGGGGAACTCTCTGAGGCCGCTGATGCGATTGAGCGCGGAGCGTCTCGCGCCCCGTCGTCGCCTGGTCCTCCGGCCACCTGGTTTCCACGCGCTGACGGATGCGATTGCAGCGGTCGACAAGCCGGTCATTGCGGCTATCAATGGCCTGTGCATGGGAGGAGGCTTCGAGCTTTCGCTGGCCTGCGACCTGCGCATCGCCGGGAGCAGTGTTACGGCGATCGGGCTTCCGGAAACGCGCATCGGCATCTTTCCGGGTGGTGGCGGTACACAGCGTTTGCCCAGGATCGTTGGAGAGGCCAGGGCGCTCGAGATGATCCTTCGTGGCCTGACAGTGACGGGACAGCGCGCGCACGAAATCGGAATTGTGCATGAGGTCGTCGCCGATCCGCTCGCGCGTTCCCTTGAGATCGGCGCTGAGCTATCGGGCCGAAGTGCCGAAGGCCTGGCCTTTGCCAAGCGCCTTACCCGGTCAGCTCTCGACCGTCCGTTGGCCGAAGGCCTGGCTGACGAGCGCAAAAGCTTTTCCACCGTGATGAGGACAGCTTCGGCTCGGGAAGGCCTGCGGGCCGGCCGACCACCAGCCGAAATCCAGAAGCTCTAATGTCACACGGCTCCCCTTGAGGTAGCCGGACGCTCGCACGCGAGGGCTTCCCGGTGAGCTTGAAACGTGGCTCACGAGGGCTGGAAGTCTTAATCTCCCAACGAGAGCACCTCGCAGCTATGCTTGAGCGGGGATGGCGCCATGGCGTAAGGGTACACGACCATGCTCATGATGAGGTCAGTCCTCAGGTTCACGACGGGGCGTTATCTTCAGCGCAAGAGCTTCAAATTGCCGGTCAGCGACCGAACCCATTTCTCGGGCCCGTAGAAGCCCACGCCGTCAATCGTCTCGTTCGAGAGCGCGCGCAGCGGAAATTCGGCGAGATAGTCCTCAAAGCGGTGGAGTCCCCTGGCGAATTGAGGAAAGGGGACCAAAATGGCGCCGCTCGCCAATGGCTGCGCGCGCGTCAGCAGTACGGACAGCGCTTCGGGCGTGGCTTGCAGAATTGGTACCGGACGGTTTGCACTGTGTGGGCAAGCTTACGGGGCGCGAATATCGCAACGTTAGGGCCGGCGACAGCCTCAGCGGCGTCTACAAGCGAATGCTCACGCTCAGTAGCGGACGGTACGCGCTGATCGAGCAGTCGCGCGAATTCGTCCTGGTGCCCTGGCGGCCGGTTCTGGAGCGCGCGCGTGGCCAACTCGTCAGCGGCAGCGTCGGCGGAGAGGGCATTTCCTGGTCGATCGGAATGAAGCGCGGCATCGGACGCTAGTCCAGAGCCTCTCCGACTTCGACGCGGCTAGCCGGGTGCAAGTCCGACCCTGTATCGCTGCGCAAGGCGCCAGAACCAGTCCTGATCGAGGTTGGTCTGTCGATCGATTTCTCTGACTGAGCTGAGTGCGCGATCGAACAGCGCATAGCAGAGACCTTCGTCGTCGTGGCGGGCGTAATAGGCGATGCCATCGGGATTGAGCGGATGGCTGAAAAGCGCCTTCGACCAGGCCTGCGGCACGTCGTAAGGCAGTCCGCCATGCACCAGCTCGGCGGTCGCGCCGAGAATGGCGAGGGAGGGGCCGGCCAGTCTGACCGGCGAAAGATCTGCCGTGATCTTGAGGCGAGCATAGGCCTTGCGACGGAGCAGGCTGGGGTCGAGCAGCGTCCGTCCCGGCACGCGGAGGAACGTCTCCGCGAAGGCGCCAAAAGGCTCTCGGGCGGCATAGAGAACGCCATAGCTCCCGTCGGGCGCATTCAGCCGGCCGAGACGCGATGTATCGAAGAAGATTGGATCGTACCCGGCGGTTTAGAACCGGTGAACGACCGTACCCGCCCGCAGCCGGACCTGGCGGGGACGGCGACGATCGAGATCGTCCGGCGGCAGCGGAGCGCTCACGCGCCTTGCTGAGCCATGCGCCGGGCGGCCTCGACCACAAGTTCAACCTTGCCTTCCCTCAGGAGGTCGATCGGCTTGCGGCCGCCCAACCGGTCGTCAGGCTGGGCGAGGAAGTTCAGAACCGTCCAGGGGTTGTTGGTCGGCAGCGCCTCCTGGACGGACTTGAGACCTTCGACGACGGTGCCGTCGACGTTGAACTGAAGCGTCGGAAAGCTTCGGTGGTTGCTGGGACCCGGTACCGCAAGGAGGCTGCCTTCCTGCACGCGCTTGTCGACGGCCTGCCGGGAGATGCCCCGCAGGAGCGTTCTGACCTGGTCCAGATCATACGCACCGCCGGATCGCCGAAGATCCTCCTGCGCAATGCGGACGCCCTCGAGAACGGCGAGCGCGCGGGCATTGGGCGCGAATGCGTCCTTGTTGACGCCAGCGGTTTTCTTCGCCGCCTCGGAGAAGAACCGGAATGCTTGCCCCGTTAGTTGCTTGTTCTGCTCACGCACCTTCTGCAGTGCGGTCACGCTTTTGGAAACGATGGCGACCTGCGCGTCGGCAGGAAGCGCGAGGCTCTTCAGGGCCGCGGGTTTCTGCTTAAGTACCATCATCACACCGTCCTCGTGGACGGACAGATCCTCGGTACCGGAGGGCTTTGACTGTGCCTTGGACATGAGCTGAACTCCGCCTTCAATATCGGTATCGAATGCAACTTTGTCAACTTTGACAAACCACAACAGAGGTATTATAGTAGCATAATTGATCCGTGTACGAGATCGCTGCCATCGCGCAGCCCGTCGCGCGGCGATAGTGCTTTCGTCACCGTGCGCCCTTTTTCAGGCTGACGGTCGATGCGACCATCGACGTTGAAGGCACAAGCGGCCCTCGTTCGATTCGTTCATTCGCCGGTGTGCGCATGCGCGATCACCAATCCTGGGCAAGGCCGAACCAGTGATCCAGTTTGATCATGCCATTCACCTTCAATTGAGGAGCTTCCTCACCCACGCCGAGACTGCCGCGACAATGATCTTGCTTCGATGGGTTTGATCGAGCCGGATCTCGTTGCCGACGGCGATTTTTATTCAGGTTGAATGCGAGCCGTCATCCCGCTTTTCATCTCGCCGCGCTCGTTGCGAGCGTCGAGTGGGGCGGACAATGTTTCCGGCAAAAATCTACATCGGTCAGATCACCGTTGTCTTCGGCATCGTCATCGCGTCGACATGGGGAGCGACGCAATGGACGGCGGCGGCGCTCGGATTTCAGGCGCGGCTTGGCGCGCCGTGGTTCGCCATTAGCGGCTATCCGGTCTACCTGCCCTGGCGATTGTTCGAATGGTGGTTCGCCTATGAGCCCGAGATATTTGAGGAGGGCGGGGCTATCGCCGCGGCTGGCGGCATTGCGGGCGCGCTGTTTGCAATCTTGAGCGCCTTCAGTACGGCCGCTTTGGATCGGCGAGGGGGGCGGCCGACGTCGCGCATGTCTTGAATGTGCAGATCAATGATGTCGCCGAAGGTCTTCGCTTTTACGGCAGCGCGGTTTGGGTGACCCGCTACGATCAATATTGCGCTCCACGTCGAGCGCCCATTCCTCGCCGTCCTTGCGGCGGCGAAAGGTCTCTGCCACATAACGGTTCTTGCGGCGAACTTGACCCGCCAGTTCCCTGACGGCAACTGAGTGAAGGTGGCCATGGTCGTGTGCTTTTCCCAAACGGTGTGCGATACGTGTGCGTCGAGAGGTCAAAACGGGTACAAACGTGTGCAAATTCAGCAAATTTGGCGGGTACTCGTTCTTGTTACATCCCATTGAGAGCTTAAGGTAAATCATTGGAATCGCAAGACTATCTCTTTTCTGTGGCACCCATGATGGACTGGACCGACCGGCATTGCCGGGTCTTCCATCGGCTGATGTCGCGGCGGGCGCGGCTCTATACGGAGATGCTGACGACCGGCGCCATTATCCACGGCGATCGGGCCCGGCTGCTCGGCTTCGATGCCAGCGAGCATCCGGTGGCGTTGCAGCTCGGCGGTTCCGACCCGCGCGATCTGGCGACCGCCGCAGGGATCGGCGAGCAGTTCGGTTACGACGAGATCAATCTCAATGTCGGCT
Source organism: Bradyrhizobium sp. KZN70725 (assembly GCF_055264925.1). Classification (NCBI taxonomy): domain Bacteria; kingdom Pseudomonadati; phylum Pseudomonadota; class Alphaproteobacteria; order Hyphomicrobiales; family Nitrobacteraceae; genus Bradyrhizobium; species Bradyrhizobium sp. KZN70725. Next base: position 210,427 of record NZ_JBUYWT010000002.1, on the reverse strand, counting down.
GTCCCTCCGATCGGGTGAAGGATGGCCGCTTCGGCGCCTGCCTGATGGCCGAGCCCGCGCTGGTCGCCGAAGGCGTTGCGGCGATGAAGCGGGCGGTGCGGATTCCCGTCACGGTGAAATGCCGGATCGGCATCGACGACCAGGATCCGGAAGTCGCGCTCGATACGCTGGCGCGCGCCGTGATTGCCGCGGGCGCGGCCGCGCTCGTCGTGCACGCGCGCAAGGCCTGGCTCAACGGATTGTCGCCGAAGGAGAACCGCGACATCCCGCCGCTCGACTACGATCGGGTCTATCGCCTCAAGGCGGCGTTGCCGGATGTGCCAATCATCATCAACGGCGGCATCACGAGCCTCGCCGAAGCGAAGCAGCATCTGGCGCATGTCGATGGCGTGATGCTGGGGCGGGCGGCCTATCAGGAGCCGTGGCGGCTGCTCACCGTCGATTCCGAGCTGTTCGGCGAGACTGCGCCGCACGTGACGATGAAGGACGTGTTCGCGGCGATGCTGCCCTATATCGAGCGGCAGCTTGCCGAAGGCACGCGACTGCATTCGATCACGCGGCATTTCGTCGGCGCCTTCCATGGCGTCCCGGGCGCGCGTGCGTTCCGCAGGCACCTCGCGGAGAACGGCGTTCGGCCGGGGGCTGACATCGATGTGCTGCGCGAGGCGATCGCATGCGTCGACGATCGCGCGCCGGCGGCGGTCGCGGCCTGAGGGCGATCGTTACGGCTTGCGCTGACGCCGCGTGACGTCCTGTGCGACCTTCAGGAAATTGAACAGATGTGGCATCCGGTTGTCGCGCCGGTAGTTCAGCGACAGCGCAGTGCCCGGATTGTGTCCCTCATAGGCGCGGTAGGCGACGCCGGGCCGCTCCGCCTCCGAGACCGATTTCGGCACCAGCGCGATGCCGACGCCGACCGACACCAGGCTGATCGCGGTCTGATAGTCCTGGGCCAGCACCTGCGATTTCGGAATGAAGCCTTCTTCGAGGCAGATGTTGAGGATGTGGTCGGCGAAGCTCGGGCGCGGCTTGCGCGGGTAGAGGACGAACGTCTCGGCCTTCAGCGCCGCCAGCCGCGGGATCTTTTGCTCGAGCAGGGGCGAAGTATCTGACAGCGCGAGGATCAGCGGTTCCTGCAGCAACGGCTCCGACTTTAGCTCCTCGTCGTCGAGCGAGGGGCGGGCGATGGCGATATCGATCTCGCGCTGGATCACCGCGCGCTTCTGCTCGGCGTTGTTCATCGCCGACAGCGCGAGCTCGACGTCAGGATAGGCCGACCGAAACGCCTGGATCACGCTCGGCAGCACGCCATAGGTCGCCGATCCGACGAAGGCGACGCGCAGGTGCCCGGAAAAGCCTTCGCCGATCCGCTTGATCTCGCGGTGCGTGCGGTCGAGCCGCTCCAGCACGTCGCGCGCGCGTTCCAGAAGAACGCTGCCGGCCTGGGTCAGCCTGATCTGGCTGCGGCTCCGGTCGATCAGCATGACGCCGAGATCGCTCTCGAGTTGCGCAATCTGCCGGCTGAGCGGCGGCTGCGCGATCGCGAGCCGCGATGCAGCACGGCCGAAATGCAATTCCTCGGCGACGGCGACGAAATAGACCAGCCGCCTGAGATCCATGACATCGTCGCGATCGGTCACGGCTAGCCGAACGCTTGCTCGCGCGCTTCCGCGGAAGCGGCGGAAAAACCCTGCCGGGTTCGATATCGCGTGGTCATGTGCGCACGATCGAGACGATGGTTCCGACGCGAAGACTGGGCGTGGGTCCGTGGATTGTCAATTGTCCGCGGGAACGACGCCATCCGGTTAGTCCTTCCGGGCGAAGGTGCGGATCTTGTCCTCGTCGACCTCTACGCCGAGACCGGGGCCGTCAGGGACGCAGATCTCGAACTCGTCGAATCTGATCGGGTTGACGACCAGATCCTCCACCAGGATTCGCGGACCGAAATGTTCGGTGCCCCATTCGAGCCTGGGCAGGGTGGCGAAGGCGGCGAGATGCGCCGCCGCGCCGATGCTGCTCTCCAGCAGGCAGCCGCCATAGAGCTCGAGCCCGTGCGCGGCCGCGACCGCAGCGGCGCGCTTCATCTCGAACAGGCCGCCGCTCTTGACGAGCTTCAGCGAGTAGACGCTGCCGCAGCCCATCGCGCCCGCGCGCGCGATTTCCTCCTTGGTGAAAGCCGCTTCGTCCACCAGCAACGGGATCGAAGTGCGGGCCGCGACCCGCGCCATCGCTTCCAGTTGCAGCGCCGACACCGGTTGTTCGATCAGGGCAACATCCAGCTCCTCCAGCGCGGGCATGAAACGGATGCATTCGGCCTCGGTCCAGCCCTGGTTGACGTCGACGATCAGGCGCACCTCATCGCCGAGGCCGGCGCGCAGCGCTTGCAGCCGCTTCAGATCGACCTGCGGCCGGTTGAAGCCGAACTTGATCTTGAACTGACGGTGTTCGCGGCGCCGCAGCTTCTCTTCCGCTTCTTCCACCTCCTGGCCGCTGTCGCCCGACGCCAGCGCCCAGATCACCTCCATGCGTTCGCGCACGGCGCCGCCGAGCAGCGCGCTGGCGGGCAGGCCGAGCGTCTTGCCGGCGGCGTCAAGCAGGGCGGACTCGATGGCGCCCTTGGCGGCGAAATTGCGGGTGGCGGCCTTGCTCATGCGCAAGGCATTGGCTTCGAAGGCGAGGGCGGGCTGTCCGAGCAGCGCCGGCGCCAGATAATTCGTGACCGTGGCCTTGATCGACTCCACGCTCTCCTCGGCCCAGCGCGGCCCGCCGAGCGTCGAGGCTTCGCCGATGCCCGTCACGCCGTTATCGAGCAGGACGCGCACCAGCACGTAACCCTGATGCGTGACTTCCGTGTTCGAGAGCTTGTGCCGGCGGCGGGTCGGTGCCTCCACGATGGTCGCGCGGATGCTGCGGATCGCAGTGTCCTTTGCGTGAGCCTGCACGCGCTCCACGGGCTCGGCGATTTCGATCACGGCACGACTCATATGTCCTCGCAGGTCAGTTCAGAATGAGCCCTGCCAGGCCGATGGCTTGGCAGGACGTAACGGGTATTACTCGGCCGCGACGAGCCGTTCGGCGGCGGCTTTCTTGAGCTTGAAGTCGAAGTTGAGAACCAGATCGGTGTCGGCGCCGGCGGGGGCCTTGGCGAACCTGCCGATCAGGCTCTGCTTCACGGCGAACACCGAGTCGTTGTCGAGATACTTGGTCTCGGAATCGTAGATCTGCGAGATCAGCGATTGATAGCCGTCCTTCGAAAGCATGAAGTGGATGTGGCCCGGACGCCAGGGATGGTGGCCCATATATTTCAGCAGCTCGCCGCCGGCGCCGTCATAGGGGATCGGATAGGGCTCGGGGCGGAGCGCCACGAGGGCATACTCGCCGTTGGCGTCGGTCGTGAAGCGTCCGCGCAGATTGTAGGCCGGCTGTTCCGGATCCTGCAGGTCGTAGAGGCCGTTCGGCGCGTCTTCCCAGACGTCGATCGTGACGCCCTCGATCGGCCGCCCCGCGGTGTCGCTGATGCGCCCTGAGACCTTGACGGTCTGCGCGTTGTCGAACGTCTTCTTGATGATGGAGGCGCCCTTGGGCAGCACCGGCGGGTTTTCCCGGTAGAACGGTCCGAGCACGGTCGACTCGCTCTCGCCGTCGGTGACCCGGTGATCGAGCATGTCGACCAGCACCTCGACGCCGAGGATGTCGGCGATCAGGATGAACTCGTTGCGCTTCTCGTCCGAGATGTCGCCGGCACGGCGCAGGAATTCGCATGCGGCGAACCACTCGGCGAAGGTCAGGTCCACCTCCTTGCAGAAGTCGTGCATGTGGCGGATCAGGCTCGTCATGATCTGCCGGTTGCGATCCGGAATGTCCTTGGAGAGCGCGGCGATCACGTGGTCGGTGATGGTGTCCTTGTTGACGTTCAGCATGGTCGTTCCTCCTTTTCTTGCAGTTTGCTCAAACTTGCATCCCCGTTTTTTCGGGAATATCGGTTGCTGGTCTCACCAGACAAATTCGTAAGCGGCATTCTCCAGCGTCGCGGGCGCGGGGTGCGGATCGGCAAGGCCGCCGAAGCGGCCGCGGAAGAACAGCAGCGGCTTCTTGCTGGGCTCCAGCGACATCTCGCGGACGTGGCCGAGGAAGATCGTGTGGTCTCCAGCGACGATCTCATCGGCGAGATCGGTCACGAAGTATGCCGCCGCGTTGGCGATCACAGGCAGGTCGTTGCGGCGTTCGAAGACGTTGCAGAGGTCGAGCCTTGGCTTGCCGGCGAAATGCCAGGCGAAATCCTCCATGCCCTCGGCGAGGATGCTGACCGCAAAGCGGCCGGTGTTCTGGATGTTGCACAGCATCTTCGCGCTCTTCGCGATCGAGATCGCGACCAGCGGCGGATCGAGCGAGACCGACATGAAGGCGTTGGCCGTCATGCCGTGATCGCGGCCCAGGCAATGCGTGGTGATGATGGTGACGCCGGTGCCGAACTGGCCGCAGGCGTTGCGCAACTCTCGCGGATCGATGGCGGTCATTGGCTTGCGACCTCGAGTTGGGCCAAACCGGATCGGTTGGCCGGTGGCGCGGTCACGATATCTCGCCAGTTTTCCAGCGTCGCCGCGGTGGCGGCAAGGCCGGATCGTCGCAAGGCGCGAATCCGGCTGCTGGAGACGATCTCGCCATTGCCGCAGCGCACCGGCGGCAGGATGCGGGTGTTGAAGTGCTGCCGCAACAGCAGCGCGGTGCCGCCCTTGCAGGACCCGAAGCGGAAATCCTCGCCGACGATGACTTCGCGTGGTCGCAGAAGCTGCAATTCGGCGAGGAAATCGAGCGCGGTGCGCCGGACGTAGATCTGGTTGAAATCGGCGACGACGACGTGGTCAGGCGCGAATGTTGCGATGCGCTCGAGTTTTTCGCGAAGCGAAATCAGCGGCTTGGCCTGGCCGAAATACACTTTTGGCGGCGGATCGAAGGTGTAGACCACGGCTGCAATGCCGCGGCGCCGCGCTGCCGCGATGGTCTGCCGCAGCAGTTCCTGATGGCCGCGGTGGACGCCGTCAAATGCGCCGATGGTCACGACGCAGGCGTCGAGGGCCAATTTCCCATCGCGATGGAAAGCGACAGCGCTGCTGTCAAAACCCTTGCCCATGGTTCGCTCCCTTGCCGTGCTGCATCAGCTGCGGCTTGCGCCGGCCGAACAATCCCTGCCGTCCGGTCCGTGCCATCGAGTCATAGCCCGAGCCAGGCCGGTCTGCGCGGTATGGTGTGATACCTTTCGCCCGCTTCGGGTGAGCGCGTAGCGTTTCCTCCGATGTCACGCCGTCCAAGAGCGTGACGAGATGGTCTTAAGGCCGGTGTGGCAACGCCGCCGGTCCAGCGACACAAGCGGAGGAGAAACCCATGACTACAGCAGCAGCCCTGCGGGCCGACGTGCCAGCGTCGACCACCAGCGTCTATACCGGTGCGGAATTCCTGGACAGCATCCAGGATGGCCGGGAAATCTACATCTACGGCGAGCGCGTCAAGAACGTCACCCAGCATCCAGCCTTCCGCAATTCGGCGCGGATGGTGGCGCGCTGGTACGACCGTTTCCATGAGAAGAAGGATCAGATCGGCGTCCTGACCGACACCGGCTCGGGACAGCTGACCCATCCGTTCTTCCTCGGCTCGAAGACGGCCGACGACCTCGTCAAGGGCCGCGATGCGATTGCCGAATTGCAGAAGGTTGCGTTCGGCTGGATGGGCCGCTCGCCGGACTACAAGGCGTCGTTCCTCGGCACGCTGGGGGCGAATTCAAGCTTCTATGGCGATTACGCCGGCAATGCGAAGAAGTGGTATGCCCGGACCCAGGAGCGTCTCGACTTCTGGAATCATGCCATCGTCAATCCGCCGATCGATCGCGACCGCGCCATCGAGGAGGTGCGCGACGTCTTCATGCATGTCGAGAAGGAGACAGACGCCGGCCTGATCGTTTCGGGCGCGAAGGTGGTCGCGACCGGCTCGGCGCTGACGCACTACAACTTCATCGCCCACTACGGTATTCCGATCAAGGATAAGTCGTTCGCGCTGATCTTCACGGCGCCGATGGATGCCAAGGGCATCAAGCTGATTGCCCGCTCGTCCTACGAATTCACGGCGGCGGCGACCGGCTCGCCGTTCGACTATCCGCTGTCCAGCCGCTTCGACGAGAACGACTCGATCCTCGTGTTCGACAAGGTGCTGGTGCCCTGGGAGAACGTCTTCATCTATGGCGATGTCGACAAGATCAACCAGTTCTTCCCGGCCTCGGGTTTCATCCCGCGGTTCACGCTGCACGGCGTGACGCGGCTTGCCGTCAAGCTCGACTTCATCGCCGGCCTGTTCTCGATGGCCGTCGAGGCGACCGGGTCGAAGGATTTTCGCGGCGTGCAGACGGCGGTGGGCGAGGTGATCGCCTGGCGCAATCTGTTCCACGGCATTGCGGACGCCATGGTGAAGTCGCCGATCGCCTGGCAGGGGACCGACGGCTACAATCTGCCGAATCTGAACTACGGGCTGGCCTATCGCGTGTTCGCACCGATGGCCTATCCGCGGATCAAGGAATTGATCGAGCGTCATGTGGCGAGCGGCCTGATCTATCTGCCGTCGAGCTCGGCCGATCTGGAGAGCGAGGCGATCCGGCCCTATCTCGACCGCTTCGTGCGCGGCTCCAACGGCTATGCCGCGATCGACCGGATCAAGCTGCTGAAGCTGCTCTGGGACGCGGTCGGCTCCGAGTTCGGCGGCCGGCATGAGCTCTACGAGCGCAACTATGCGGGCAATTACGAGAACCTGCGCGTCGAGACGCTGATGGCCGCGAGCGCCACCGGCGACCTCGGCGCCATGCAGGATTTCGTGCGCAATTGCATGAGCGACTACGACGTCTCCGGTTGGACGGCGAAGGACCTCGTCAACCCCGACGACATCAACCTCGTCAGCCGCGGTCTGGTGCAGGGCTGACGATTTGTTAGACGGATCAATGGAGCCGCCACAAGTTGCGTGGCGGCTCCACGCTGTTCCATCTTGTTGCAGAAGGGGTTCACTTGTCATGCTGTTCCACGTCGAAATGGATGTGCGGGTTTCGCACGATCTCCCGGTCGAGAAGGTCGACGCGCTGAAGGCGGCGGAACGCGTCCGTGCCATGGAGCTGCAGCGTACCGGGGCCTGGCGCCATCTGTGGCGGGTGGCCGGGCGCTACGCCAATGTCAGCATCTTCGACGTCTCCGGCGCGCAGGAATTGCACGACATCCTGTCCAGCCTGCCGCTGTTTCCGTTCATGGAGATCCAGGTCACGCCGCTGTGCCGGCACCCGTCGTCGATCCACGACGACGACCGGTAGTGGTGGAGTAGGCGCCGTCGCGCTAGTCGACGGCCGTGCGCGCGCGCCGGTGGCGGCTTGAGGTGTTGATGCTGCCGGTGACATCGGGGTAGCCGGTCAGGCTCAGCGTGTCGGCGCGAACGCCCCAGCTCTCGAGCCGGTCGAGGAAGCTCATGCCGAGCAGGTTGGTCTTCATCTGCCCGCGCTGCACCACCAGCGCCGGCACCGATTTCTCGACCAGCTTGCCGACCGCGAGCCGGTCGAGCGTCAGCCGCGCCGCCTTGGTGTGACCGCCGGCGGTCTCGAGGTCGACATTGTATTCGAGCATATCGATCGGCAGCCCGATCGCTTTCGCGGTTTCCCAGGTCAGCACGACCGAGGTCGCGCCGGTGTCGATCACCATCGGGGCGCTGACGCCGTTGATCTTGGCGCGGAACGCGAACTCGCCACCCTGGCCGCGCGCGATCTGCACGGCGGGGGCGGAGCTGGAGGTCGAGGCTGAGGCGGTGATGCTGCGGCCGAAGATCTGGGTCAGATTCTCCCTGGCGCGGGCGATCTGCTCGGGGTCGCCATAGGCAACGACGGCGCCGGCGGTTGCCATCAGCAGCACGATGACGAGGAGGATACGGGTCACGGCGCCACTCCCGCCGCAACGCCGATCACGCGCGCTTCGGACGCGGCTCCATGCGCTCGAGCCCAGCCTCGGCCATGCGCGCCGGCAACGTCGCCATCACCGATAGCCGCTCCGCGCGGTCCATCTTGTGCCAGCGCGCGATCTCCGGAAGCGTGCGGCCACAGCCGAAGCAGAGCTTCGTCCTGGGGTCCATCATGCAGACTGCGATACACGGCGTCTCTGAGCTCATTGTTCAAGTGTTGAACGGTTTCGGCGGCCGGTGCAAGCCGGTTGACATGGGATGCTGCATCACGCCTCGGCATTTTGTCGCGAGCATGGTCCTGGCGCGAACGCCTTGGGTTTGTTGCCAAAGCGTTTTCGAGCGAAGTGGATACCGGTTCGCGTAGAGAGAGCGCGTCAGAACCAAGATCTGGAGCCCCGTTCCGAATCGATCGGAACGGAAAGGGCTCTATCGATAACTGCGTCACGATCTTCCGCGACATGCTCTACAATCCGGTGCCGGCACTCATGATCGACTTGCGGCGCACGCGCTTCCGGTCGGCGCCCATCGCGGGCTCGACGGGCTCCGGCGGCTGCATCGGCGGCGCTTCTTCCGCCATCGGCGCCAGCGCGCTCATCACCCGTTCCGGCGGCAAGGTGACGATCACCTCGGTGCCGATGCGCAGCTTCGACTTCAGCGTGAAGGTGCCGCCATGCATGTCGATCAGGCTTTTCGCGATCGGCAGGCCAAGGCCCGCGCCCTGTTCCGCCGACTTGATCGAGTTGGAGCCCTGGCCGAAGGAGGCCAGCACGACCGGGATCTCGTCCTCGGCGATGCCACTTCCGGTGTCCTTGACGCTCAGATATTGCCCGCCCGACGCGGTCCAGCCGACCTTCAGCCAGATTTCGCCGCCCTGCGGGGTGAACTTGATCGAGTTGGAGAGCAGGTTGAGCACGACCTGGCGGATGGCGCGCTCGTCGCCCCAGATCCTCGGCATGCCGTGCTCGAACACCTCGTGGATGGTGATGCCGCGGCTGGAGGCGCGCAGCTTCAGGAGATGGTGGCAATCGGCGACGACATGCACCAGCGCCACGGCCTCCTCGTTCAGCTCGTAGCGGCCGGCTTCGATGCGCGACAGGTCGAGGATCTCGTTGATGAGATTGAGCAGATGCACGCCGGAATTATGGATGTCGGCGGAATATTCCTTGTAGACCGGCACGGTGTGCGCGCCGAAAATCTCGCTCTTCATCACCTCGGAGAAGCCGAGGATCGCATTGAGCGGCGTGCGCAGTTCGTGGCTCATCTGGGCGAGGAAGCGCGACTTGGCGACGTTGGCGGACTCGGCGCGGTGCCGCGCCTCGTCCGAGATCGCCTTGGCCTGTTCCAACTCGCCGATCAGCGCATCCTTTTCGGCGCGGGCCTCCAGCGTCGCCAGCGTGGTCGAATGCAGGCGGTGCGCGAGCAAGGCGAAATAGCCTTCGGCCGCAAGCGCCAGCAGCGCCAGCACGTAATTGTCGAACGCGCCATTGAGCACGAGGTCGAGCGCGATCCCGACCGTCACCGGAACCGTTGCCGCAAGGGCCGCGATCGGCAGGCTCGCGGCCAGCATGCTGGAGACCGCGATCACCAGCAGCATCAAAAACATCATCAGCGTGTTGGAGGCGAGATCGCGCCCGGCGGGGTGGATCAGGATCGCGGTCCAGCACAGGCCGTAGAGCAGGTCGAGCAGCACGAAGCGGGTCCGCCATTTGCGGGTGACCGCGACCGAGGTTGGTTCGGCGAGGAAGCGGGAACAGCTGCGGATGATCGCGAGATGGACGCAGAGGATGCCGACCGTCCAGGCGCCGGCCACGATCGGCTTCATCCAGAGGCCAAACAGCACGCCGGTTGCCACCACGAGCAGCATCACGACGTAGGACGCCGAGATCCGGGTCTGGGCGTATTGACGGAGCAGTTCGGCGTCGAACGCCGGGCGGGTTCCACTGGTTGACGTTAACCGATCCCGCGCCTCGCGCACCCGCTGCGCGGCGACGCGCCGGCTGTTCACCGGCGCCGTCACCTGAGGTCCTGCCGGAAGCGCTACAACTTCAGGCTTTTCTGCGGAATTACTCATCAACAACACAAATCCTGCCCACGAACCGCGCGGGCTTTTTGCATTGTCTATCTGTGACGCTAAATCATTAAGCGTTGCCTTAAAGAGCTAAGGAAAAGCGTAAACGGGGAGTTAAATTAACTTTTGCGCGGGGGGCCTGCTGTTGTGCGATGGCGGGCGCACACGCGCATGCCGGGTCTGACAATCCCATGTTGTCATGGCCGGGCTTGTTGTCCCGGCCATCCACGTCTTGCTTTTCGTGGATCCAAAGACGTGGATGCCCGGGACAAGCCCGGGCATGACGAGATCGTGGGAAGCGTTACCGCTGCAGCCGCGCCAGCAGGCTCGACGTATCCCAGCGCTTGCCGCCCATCTTCTCGACCTCGGCATAGAACTGGTCGACCAGCGCGGTTGCCGGCAGGGTGGCGCCGTTGCGGCGGGCCTCCGCCAGCGCAATTGAGAGGTCCTTGCGCATCCACTCGACCGCGAAGCCGAAATCGTACTTGCCCTCGTTCATGGTCTTGTAGCGGTTCTCCATCTGCCAGGACTGCGCCGCGCCCTTGGAGATGGTCTCGATCACGTCGGCGACGTCGAGGCCGCTCTTCTTGGCGAAGTGGATGCCCTCGGACAGGCCCTGAACCAGACCGGCGATGCAGATCTGGTTGACCATCTTGGTGAGCTGGCCGGCGCCCGCCGGCCCGAGCAATTTGCACATCCGCGCGTAAGCGCCGGTGATGATCGGCTCGGCGCCCGCATAGGCGTCTTCGCTGCCGCCGCACATCACCGTCAGCACGCCGTTCTCGGCGCCGGCCTGGCCGCCGGACACCGGCGCGTCGACGAATTTGAAGCCGGCCTTGGTCGCGGCGGCATCGAGCTCGCGGGCGACCTCGGCGGAGGCGGTGGTGTGATCGACGAAGGTCGCGCCCTTCCTGATCCCGGCGAAGGCGCCGTCGGTGCCGATCGTGACCGCGCGCAGGTCGTTGTCGTTGCCGACGCAGCACATCACGAAATCCTGGCCTTCGGCGGCGGCCTTCGGGGTCGGCGCCGTCTTGCCGCCGAACTTGTCGGCCCATTCCTTCGCCTTCGCCGCGGTCCGGTTGTACACGGTGACCTCATGGCCGCCTTTTTTCACGAGGTGTCCCGCCATCGGGAAACCCATCACGCCGAGACCGAGGAAAGCGACTTTAGCCATATCTGTTACCTTGTGATTTGCCGTGGTGATCGCCCCTTGAGACCGCCGGAAAACGTCGCGGCGGGCAGGGCATTCCGTCCATGGAAGGAGCCGCACCATACCCCCTGTGCAGCGGAGGGCAACGGCCTTGGTGGGATGGCAGAACCCGGTTTTGTGCTAGGATTGGGCCACCAACGAACTTCACAAAAAAGGGAGTGTATCGCATGGGCATGAGCGTCGGTGTGCTCGATCATTTCAATATCCGGACCCGGAATCTCTCCGCCACGGTGCGGTTCTATGAGGACATCCTGGGCCTGGAAAAGGGCGCGCGGCCGAACTTCGCGTTCCCCGGTGCGTGGATGTACAGCGAGGGCAAGGCGGTCGTGCATCTGGTCGATATTTCGGCGACCGACGAGGCACAAAAGCCTGACTCGGGCGTCGTCCATCACGTCGCCTTTGCCAGCCAGGGCTTCGATGGGATGCGGCAGCGGCTTCAGTCCAAGGGCATGGAATTCGACTCGCGCCAGGTTCCCGGCGGCGATCTCTGGCAGATCTTCGTCAACGACCCCAACGGGGTCATGATCGAGCTGAACTACGAGGCCGCCAAGGAAGGCGGCTCCGCCGCGCCGGCCGAGCGGCGGGACGACGTCGGAGCGAGGTAGCCTTTTGCGCTGCAACGCTCTATGGGTCGGTCTCTTGAACTTTCCAGGAGATGCGCGGTGAGCGTGACGCAGCAACAGGTCCTCGATTGCCTTGCCAAGGTGATGTCGCCACGCGGCACAGCCTTGACCAACGCCAATGTGCTGTCGGCGATCACGGTCACCGACGGCAAGGTGTTCTTCTCGATCAATGTCGACGCCGCGGAGGCCCGCGCCTGGGAGAGCGTGCGTGCGCAGGCCGAGAATGCCGTGCGCGCCATCCCCGGCGTCAGCGTCGCCATGATCGCGTTGACCGCCGAGCGCAAGGCGGGCGCTGCGGCACCGGCGCCGCGGCCGGCCGGCGGCGTCCCGCCGGCGTCCGCCCATCGCCATCCGCATCCGCCCGGCGGGCAATCGCCGATGGCCCGGCAGGCCGAGATCCCCGGCATCTCCGCCGTCATCGCCGTCGCCTCCGGCAAGGGCGGCGTCGGCAAGTCGACCACGGCGCTCAACCTCGCGCTCGGCCTGCGCGACCTCGGCCTGCGCGTCGGGCTGCTCGACGCCGACATCTACGGCCCGTCGGTGCCGCGGCTGACCGGCATCCGCGAGAAGCCGCAGCTCAATGACGACAAGAAGATGGTCCCGCTGCAGCGCTTCGGCCTGTCGATCATGTCGATCGGCTTCCTGGTCGAGGAGGACACCGCGATGATCTGGCGCGGGCCGATGGTGATGTCGGCGATCACCCAGATGCTGCGCGACGTCGCCTGGGGCACGCTCGACGTGCTCGTGGTCGACATGCCGCCCGGCACCGGCGATGCCCAGCTCACGCTGGCGCAGAACGTTCCGCTCAAGGGCGCCGTCATCGTCTCGACCCCGCAGGACCTCTCGCTGATCGACGCCCGGCGCGGGCTTGCGATGTTCAAGAAGGTCAGCGTGCCGGTGCTCGGCATCGTCGAGAACATGAGCTATTTCCAGTGCCCGCATTGCGGCACCCGCTCGGATATCTTCGGCCATGGCGGCGCCCGCCACGAAGCCGAGAAGCTGGGGGTGCCGTTCCTCGGCGAGATCCCCCTGCACATCGCGATCCGCACCGCCTCCGATGCCGGCAACCCGGTGGTCGAGAGCGAACCGGACGGCCCGCACGCGACGATCTACCGCGCGATCGGCGGCAAGGTCCGTGAGCAGCTGCAAGGCGTCATCGCGGCTGCCTGAGCCTGCGCTGCTGGGCCGATTGGTCGCGAAGCGTCGGGAGCCCGGCGGGCTTTCTTCACAGGCCCGTGGCCTTTGGACGATTGCTGAATCGGTTCCGGCCTGTATGTTTATGCAGGAGTGGCCGAATCGTACCACCCTTCGATCAGCGGAAGGCGGCCACGGGTGAAGCCAAAACTGCGGGAAGGGGCCGTGAGGCGACCATCGACATGGCAGCATCACGCGAAGCAAACAAGCAGCACCGCAAACATCTGACGCGGGAGAAGCGCGCAGAGGCCTCCCGGCTGGCATTCAACATGGCCAAGAAATCCGACTCGATCGGCGAGGCCGCCGAGGTGATCGCCAAGACGTATGGTGTCAGCAAGACAACCGCGCAAAGTTGGATCCGGCGCGGGCGGTATTTGGCTGATCAAGCCAAGAAGGCGCGGGCGACGACGCGGCGCTGATAGCTCCGGTAACCCGACGGTTGAGAGCGGGCCGGACGGTCCGCACGCGGCGATTTACCGCGCGGTCGGCGGCAGCTCCGCGGCCACCTGCCAGGCGTCATCGTCGCTGCCTGAAGGCGCATTTTCCGGCTGATTTCCAGCCCCATCAGACTTTCGTTTAATTGGCGCGGTCATGCCATTGTCGCGTTTCCGTGACGCCGCCTTCCGTGTTAAAGGGCCGACCCAGAGCGCCTCGGCAAGCCTTTCACGCGGCTGTCGGAGAACTGCTTGCGGTCACTGGGAAACGCCCCTGAAGGAGAAGTCTTACGATGAAGCGTCGTGATTTTTTGAAAGTTTCTGCGGCCGGTGCTGCCGCGACGGCGGTTGCCGCGCCGGCGATCGCGCAGTCCTCGCCTGAAATCAAGTGGCGCCTGACCTCGAGCTTCCCGAAGTCGCTGGACACCATCTATGGCGGTGCCGTCGAGCTGTCGAAGTACGTCGCCGAAATGACCGACAACAAGTTCCAGATCCAGGTGTTCGCGGCGGGTGAGATCGTCCCCGGCCTGCAGGCGCTGGACGCGACCTCCAACGGCACGGTCGAGATGTCGCACACCGTCGCCTACTACTATGTCGGCAAGGACCCGACCTTCGCGATCTACGCGTCGGTGCCGTTCGGTCTCAATGCCCGCATGCAGAACTCCTGGTGGTATCAGGGCGGTGGCCAGGAGCTCGGCAACGAGTTCTTCAAGAAGTTCGGCGTGATCGGTTTCCCGACCGGCAACACCGGCACCCAGATGGGCGGCTGGTTCCGCAAGGAGATCAAGACCGTCGCCGACATGTCGGGCCTGAAGATGCGCATCGGCGGCATTGCCGGCCAGGTGCTGCAGAAGGTCGGCGTGGTGCCGCAGCAGCTCGCCGGCGGCGACATCTATCCGGCGCTCGAAAAGGGCACCATCGACGCGGCCGAGTGGGTCGGTCCCTATGACGACGAGAAACTCGGCTTCCAGAAGGTCGCCAAGTACTACTACTATCCGGGCTTCTGGGAAGGCGGTCCGACCGTGCACTCCTTCGTCAACCTGGAGAAGTGGAACGCGCTGCCGAAGAACTACCAGGCGATCCTGGCCAACGGCGCCGCCAACGCCAACAGCTGGATGGCCGCGCGCTACGACATGCAGAACCCCTCCGCGCTGAAGCGGCTGGTTGCCGGCGGCACGCAGCTGCGTCCGTTCACCAACGAGGTGCTCGAGGCCTGCCTCAAGGCGACCAACGAGCTGTGGGGTGAAATCTCGGCCAAGAATGCCGACTTCAAGAAGTCGATCGAGGCCATGCAGGCGTACCGCTCCGACCAGTATCTGTGGTGGCAGGTCGCCGAATACACCTTCGACAGCTTCATGATCCGCTCGCGCACCCGCGGCTGATCGGCGTCTAGCCTTTTGGACGAGCGTTCGCGCGACGCGAACGCATTGCCCGGCCTCCGCAAGGAGGCCGGGTTTTTTGCGTCTGGCATTCGTGAAGGGGATGCTCCATGCTCGCATCCGAAGCCTCGGCACGAAGGCGGCGTGTGATCGGTCACCGGTCATGGCGGCAAAAAGAAAAGCGGCGCGACGATCGAAAGCAGTCGACGCTCGGACAACACAATCGAACAGGGCAGGATTCAAATGAAGCGAAGAGATTTCATCAAGGTCACGGGTCTGGGCGTCGCCGGCGCCGCCACGGTCGCAGCTCCCGCGATCGCGCAGTCGATGCCGGAGCTCAAGTGGCGCTTGACGACGAGCTGGCCGAAGTCGCTCGACACGCTGCACGGCGGCGGCGAGCTGATGGCGAAGGCGGTCGGTGAAGCCACCGACAACAAATTCCAGATCCAGACCTTTGCCGCGGGCGAGATCGTGCCGGGCCTGCAGGTGCTCGACGCCGTGCAGAACGGCACCGTCGAGATGGGGCACACCGCGCCCTATTATTATTTCGGCAAGGACCCGACCTTCACCTTCGGCTCGGCGGTGCCGTTCGGGCCCAACATGCGCCTCAACCAGGCCTGGTTCATGCTGGGCGGCGGCAAGGACCTGCTCAACGAGTTCTACAAGAGCTACAACGTCACCTCGCTGCTCGCCGGCAACACCGGCTGCCAGATGGGTGGCTGGTTCCGCAAGGAGATCAACAGCGTCGACGATCTCAAGGGCCTCAAATTCCGCATCGGCGGCTTTGCCGGCAAGGTGATGCAGAAGCTCGGCGCGGTGCCGCAGCAGCTCGCCGGCGGCGACATCTATCCGGCGCTCGAGAAGGGCACCATCGATGCGGCCGAGTGGGTTGGTCCCTACGACGACGAGAAGCTCGGCTTCTACAAGGTCGCGCCGAACTATTACTTCCCCGGCTGGTGGGAAGGCGGCCCCATGCTGGTGGCGATGATCAATCTCGACAAGTGGAACGCGCTGCCGAAGCATTATCAGTTCGTGCTCGAGCAGGCAGGCCATCTCGCCAACAACTGGATGATGGCGCGCTACGACCAGGCCAATCCGATCGCACTGAAGAAGCTGCTCGCGGTCGGCACCAAGCTGCGTCCGTTCCCGCCTGCGGTGATGGAAGCTTCCTTCAAGGCCGCCAAGGAGCTGCATGCCGAGGTTTCCGCGACCAACGCCAACTTCAAGAAGGTCTATGACTCGCTGACCTCGTTCTCCAACAACGGCTATCAATGGTTCCAGGTCGCCGAGGTCGGCTACGACAATTTCATGGCGCGCCACTCGCAGGCGTGATTGCTGCGAGTTGGACAGGAAATCAGCCTCGGAGCGAAAGCGCCGGGGCTTTTCCATGCCGCGATCGCGGCCGCGGCGCGACGCGGCTTGCGAAGACGCATGACCGCCGGTCGCTGGCCGTGGCGGCAGCTGCCAGTTCTCGATCTCCGGGCGCGAACGCGCAATCCGTTATGTTATCATGGCTAGCTGACGTCAGCCTTACACGGGCGCAATCAAAGGCGCCTGGCGTAGATTTTGATTGCAGCGGGGAGGCGGTATCTGTTTTCAGGGCAGTAACACGAGCTGGAGCAACATGCGCTTGTGTCGCCATCGAGACGTCACCTTCGCATGCGTCTTGTTTGACGACAGCAAGCAGAAGATCGATTGAATGAAGTCAGGATTGCTGCGATGCGCCTTCTGATCGTCGAGGACAATGTCGAGCTCTCGCGGCTGCTCGCCAGCGGGCTGATGGCGGCGGGATATGAGTCCGATGTCGTCAACAGCGTTGCCGAGGCGCGCGATGCGCTGCGCAGCGTCAGTTATGCCGCCATGATCCTCGATCTCGGTCTGCCCGACGGCGATGGCTTGTCGGTGCTGTCGGAGCTTCGCCGCAAGACCGATCCGCTGCCGGTCCTGGTGCTGACCGCGCGGGGCGGCCTGCAGGATCGGGTCAGCGGCCTGCGCAGCGGCGCGGACGACTATCTGGCGAAGCCGTTCGCGCTGGAGGAGCTGGTGGCGCGGCTCGAAGCCATCCTGCGCCGACCCGGCCAGCTGCTCGGCTCCTCGCTGAAGCTCGCCAATCTGGTCTACGACACCGAGAGCAAGCAGGTGTTCGTCGACGGCGCTCCGCACGTGTTCTCGGCGCGCGAGACGTCGGTCCTGGAGATCCTGTTGCGACGGCAGGGGCGGGTGGTGCCGAAGAAGAATGTCGAGGACCACATCTTCGGCCTGTCCGGCGAGGTCGCCTCGAACGCGGTCGAGGTCTACGTGTCGCGGCTGCGCAAGCTGCTCACCGAGCACCGCGCCAGGGTCATCATTCATACCATTCGGGGCGTCGGTTATCTGATGGCGGAGGAGAAGTAGGCGTGTTCCGCTTCAAGTCGCTGACGTCGCGGATCGCGTTCCTGCACATCGTGGCGGTCGCGGTCGCGGCGATCTTCCTGCCGCTGCTGCTGCTGTGGCTGTTGAATTCGGAGATCAATCAGCTGCATCGCGAAGCGATGCGCGACCAGGCCGCCGATCTCGGCCAGAACCTCTCGGTCGATGCCGCGGGCAAGGTGCAACTCAACCTGCCGGACAGCCTGAAGGGACTCTATTCCGACGCCTATGGCCGCTACCGCTACGACATCTACGATGCCGACGGTCACCTGCTGTTTTCGTCGCATCGCGAGGCGCCGCGACTGCCGGCGTCCGCCAACCGGATTTCCGGTGCCAGCGTCACCAAGCTGCTCGGCGGCCAGACGCTGCGCATCCTGGTCGCCGAGGACCTGTCGCATCGCGACGTCATCATCGACGACATCGTCTCCAACTTCTTCCGGCGGGTTGGCTGGATCACCATCCCGATCCTTCTGATCCTGCTTGCCACCGACATCCTGATCTTCCGCCGCGCGGTGACACCGCTGTTGCGGGCCTCGGAGGAGGCGAGAAGCATCGGGCCGGCAAGGACCGATATCCGCCTGCCGACGGAGGGGATTCCAAGCGAGATCCTGCCGCTGGTGACCGCCGTCAACCAGGCGTTCGATCGCCTTGAGGAAGGTTTTCACGTGCAGCGCCAGTTCACGGCCGATGCCGCGCATCAGCTGCGCACGCCGCTTGCGATCCTCAGGACCCGGATCGAGACGCTCGATGCGGCCAAGGGGACCAGGGAGCTGCATGCCGACATCGAGAGCATGAGCCGCATCGTCAGCCAGCTGCTCGAGATCGCCGAGCTCGACACGCTGGTGCTGGATCCCGGCGAGACCGCGGATTTGCGCGCGGTGTGCGCCGAGGTGGTCGGCTCGATCGCGCCCTACGCGCTGGCGCAGCGGAAAGATATCGCGTTGCGCGGCACCGACAGTCCGGTGCAGGTCAGGGGCAATGCGGAGATGCTGCAGCGGGCGATCTTCAATCTGGCGGAGAACGCCATCAAGTACACCGCCGAGAGGACCTCGGTCGATGTCGAGGTGCACGACAACGGTTCGGTGCAGGTGCGCGACTGCGGGCCGGGGATTGCGCCCGCCGAGCAGGGGCTGATCTTCCAGCGCTTCTGGCGCAGCGATCGCCAGCGCACCGACGGCGCGGGGCTCGGGCTCTCGATCGTGCGCGGCGTCGTCGACGATCACGATGCGACGGTGAGGGTGGAGAACCTGCCGTCCGGCGGCGCCCAGTTCACGCTGCGCTTCCGCCTCGCCAAGGCGGAGCCGGCGGCGTCCTGAGCGCCCGCGAACGTGCCGCGGCCTTGCCGGTCTACTTCACCTTGCCGTCGGACAGGTCCATGATCATGCGTGTGGTCAGCACCAGGCGCGGCACGATGCTGTTGATCTGCACGTATTCGGCATCGTTGGAGTGCGCGCCGAAGCCCGACAGGCCCATGCCTTCCACCACGGCGCCCTTGGTCTTGAGGGCGGCAAATGCGGCGTCGGTGCCGCCGCCGGTGGCCCGCTCGGCGACGTTCAGCGACAGGCCGAGTTCCTGATAAATCGTCTTGCCGTGGGCGGCCACGCGGCGCGAGGTGTCGCCGGCTTCGAGCGGCGGGCGGCGCACCTCGAACTTCACGTCCACCCTGGAGTCCGGCAGCAGGCGGTTCTTGATCTTGTCCTGCAGGGCTTTCTCGAGCTCGTCGAAATCCGCCACCTTGAGCGCACGCGCATCGGCCTGGGCGGTGGCTTCGGCTGGGATCACGTTGCGATTGGTGCCGGACTTGGACACCGTCCAGTTCAGCTTCAGGCCCTGCTCCGGCTTGGACAGGTCCTTCATCTGCAGCACCTGGTGTGACAGCTCATAGAGCGCATTCACGCCGCCTTCGGGCCTGGCGCCCGCATGCGACGACTTGCCGTGCACCGTGAGATAGGCCGAGCCGATGCCGCTGGTGGCGAGGCGCAGCGTGCCGTCCGTGCCGCCGCCCTCGAACGAGAACACGGCATCCTGTTCCGCGGCGAGACGGGTGATGGTGCTGCGCCAGCCGGGCGAAGAGATCTCCTCGTCGCCATTGATCAGCACCGTGAGCGTACCGTAATTTTTGAAGTTCAGCTTCTGCAGCAACGCCGCGGCGTGGAGGATGGTGGCGACGCCCTGCTTGTCATCGGCAATGCCGAGCCCATAGGCCTTGTCGCCATCGATGCGGAAGGGTTGGTCCTTCAGCATGCCCTTGAGATACACCGTATCCATGTGCGCGATCAGCATGATCTTCGCGCTGCCCGTGCCCTTGAAGACGGCCTGCACGGCGGGACCGATCTTCTCCGGCGTGTCGTCGAGGCGGTAGATATCGGTGGTCTGCAGGATATCGACCGTGCCGCCGAGCTGCTTGAGCTGGCGGGCGACGCGCTCGGCGAGCTGGTTCAGGCCCTCGATGTCCTTGCTGCCGGATTCGATCTGCACGAGGTCGCGCAGGGTGTCGAGCAGCGGCTGCTGTTCCTGTTGCGCCAGCGCGCGAATGTCGGCTGCATGCGCTGCGGGCGCGGCAAGCGCCAGACCAAGCGACAGCATCAGCGGGCGAATGAGCGAGCGGGCGGGATGCAATTGGGGCATGCGGCGATCTGTGAGTTGGAGGACGATCCGTATCCCCGTCTTCACAGGCCTCGCCGGTGCCGTCAACAGCGGCGTGCCTCGCGCCCGCGAGCGTTTTCGAGCGAAGTGGACGCCGGTTCGCGTGAAGAAAACGCGACAAAACGAGAATCCAGGGCTTCGGTTCTGATTTAATCAGAACCGAAATGCTCTGGGCACGCCGAATGCGCTGATGCCGGGCTACTGTTTCGGCTGTCCGAAGTCGAGCGGCGGCAGGTCGATCTGCGGCACCTCGATCTTGACCTTGTTGAGGTCGACATCGAGCGGCTTGTCGAGCAGTCCGGTGACGACGACCGGGAACGCGATCACCAGCGCCACCATGATCGCCTGCAAGCCGATCCACGGCATTGCGCCCCAGTAGATGTCCGAGCTCTTCACTTCCTTGGGCGCCACGCCGCGCAGATAGAACAGCGCGAAGCCGAATGGCGGATGCAGGAACGAGGTCTGCATGTTGACGCAGAGCATCACGCCGAACCAGATCAGCGCGGCGTCGGGGCCGACCACCGGCGCCAGCACCTTCTGCGCGATCGGCGCGACCATCGGCAGGATGATGAAGGCGATCTCGAAGAAGTCGAGGAAGAACGCCAGGAAGAAGATGAACAGGTTGATGAAGATCAGGAAGCCCCAGACGCCGCCGGGCAGCGAGGTCAGATGGTGCTCCAGCCAAGTGCCGCCGGATACGCCGAGGAACACGACCGAGAAGCAGGTCGAGCCGATCAGGATGAAGGTGACCATGCAGGTGATCCGCATGGTGGTCTCGTAGCCCTGCTTGATCAGGTCGCGCAGGTCCGGGATCTTGACGGCCTCGAGGCAGATCCAGACCACCGCGGCGTAGGTGATCGCGAAGGCGAGCTTGAAGAGCAGGTTCTCGCTGTAGAGCATCGCGATGATGGTGCCGATGCCGCCGGCGATCACACCGACCATCAGCACCTTGTTGCCGGTGGCGCTGAAATCCTTGTGGTGGATGGCGGCGAGCACGATGGCGCCGACCGCGCCCATGGCGCCGGCTTCCGTCGGGGTCGCAAGGCCCATCATCATGGTGCCGAGCACGACGAAGATCAGTACCGCCGAGGGGATGATGCCGAGCAGGCACTTCTTCCACAGCGCCCACCCGGTCAGCGTGCGTGCCTCGATCGGCACCGCCGGCACATGGCTCGGCTTGAAGATGCCGAGCAGGAAGGTGTAGCCGGCGAACAGCAGGATCTGGAACACCGATGGGCCCCAGGCGCCGAGATACATGTCGCCGACCGACTTGCCGAGCTGGTCGGCGAGCACGATCAGGACGAGAGAGGGAGGGACAAGTTGCGTGATGGTGCCGGAGGCGGCGAGCACGCCCGTGATGTAGCGGATGTTGTAGCCGTAGCGGATCATCACCGGCATCGAGATCAGCGCCATCGCGATCACCTGCGCTGCCACCGTGCCGGTGATGGCGCCGAGGATGAAGCCGACGATGATCACGGAATAGCCGAGGCCGCCGCGGATCGGGCCGAACAGCTGGCCCATCGAATCCAGCATGTCCTCGGCGAGCCCGCATCTCTCCAATATCGCGCCCATGAAGGTGAAGAACGGGATCGCCAGCAGCAGCTCGTTGGACAGCACGCTGCCGAAGATGCGGCCCGGGATCGCCTGCAGGAAGTTGAGGTCGAAGAAGCCGAGATAGATCGAGAGGAACCCGAACGACAGGCCGACCGCGGCGAGCGTGAACGCCACCGGATAACCGATCAGCATCGCTACGATCAGGCCGCCGAACATCAGTGGCGGCATCATCTCCAGCGTGATCATTGAGTCGGCCTCTCATACTTCGCGTCGATGGTCACGTAGCCCTGCAGCGCGGCGATCCGCTTGATCACCTCTGAGACGCCTTGCAGCGCAAGCATCACGAAGCCGGACGGGATAACGAACTTGATCGGCCAGCGCAGCAGGCCGCCGGCGTTGCCGCTCATCTCGCCGACTGCATAGGCCTGGTAGAAGAACGGCCATGACAGATAGGCGAGCAGGAGGCAGGCCGGGATCAGGAAGAACAGCGTTCCGATCAGGTCGAGCCAGAGCTGGCCGCGTTCGGACAGCATCAGATACATGATCTCGACGCGGACATGCTCGTTGCGCTTGAAGGTGTAGGAGGCGCCGAACATCACGAGGATCGCGAACATGTACCACTGCGCCTCGAGCCAGCCGTTCGACGAGTAGCTGAACGCGTAGCGGATCATGGCGTTGCCGGCGCTGACCAGGCACGAGATCAGCACCAGCAGGTTGCAGATGTAGCCGATCTTCTCGTTGAGTTGGTCGATGGCCTGACTTAATGCCAACAATGGGCGCATCACGATCTCCACGGTCGCGCCATCCGCGCGCCGAATATCTCTTCAAGCATCATCTGGCCGCCGCGCGCATGCGCACGGAGCCACGGCTCACTTTCAGGAGCAGTTGCAAACGTTCGTCCTCCCCCGAAATCCGCTTGAGCCGTTCTTGGCTGCCGGGAATCGTCGGCAGGAGCCGACGGAGGGCAGCGGCCTATGCTGGCCAGACTAGCGTGAAAGCTGATTCACCAAATCAGCGCCGTGGAACGCCGTCAATCGGAAAATGGACAAATTGACGCCGCGGCAAACTGTTGTCCCGCCTTGGTAATCGGGGGACAGGCCGCGCGTCGGAAGGGAGCTTGAAGACTAGCCGCCGGTCACGCTCATGTGGCGGCTGACGCTCGGACGGTTGTGGCGGCGGTCGATGATGAAATCGTGCCCCTTCGGCTTCAGTCCGATGGCCCGGTCGATGGCCGCCGCCAGCAAATCGTTGTCGGCGGAGGCACGCAGCGGCCGGCGCAGGTCGGAGGCGTCCTCGTGGCCGAGGCAGGTGTGCAGCGTGCCGGTGCAGGTGATCCGCACCCGGTTGCAGGATTCGCAGAAATTATGGGTCATCGGCGTGATGAAGCCGAGCTTGCCGCCGGTCTCGGCGACCCGGACGTAGCGGGCGGGGCCGCCGGTGTCGTCGGACAGATCGGTCAGCGTGTAGTGCTTCTCGAGCCGCGCGCGCATCAAGGACAGCGGCACGTACTGATCGATCCGGCCTTCGCCGATGTCGCCCATCGGCATCACCTCGATCAAGGTGAGGCCCATGCCCTTGCCGTGCGCCCATTCCATCAGCGCCGGTATCTCGTCCTCGTTCATGTTCTTCAGCGCGACCGCGTTGATCTTGACCGCGAGCCCCGCCGACCGCGCCGCCTCGATGCCCGACAGCACCTTGTCGATGTCGCCCCAGCGGGTGACGGCCCGGAATTTTACGGGGTCGAGGGTGTCGAGCGAGACGTTGACGCGGCGCACGCCGCAATCGGCCAGCTCCTGGGCGAAGCGCGCCAGCTGCGAACCGTTGGTGGTCAGCGTCAATTCGTCGAGTGCGCCCGTGGTCAGATGCCGCGACAGCGAGCGCACCAGGCCCATCACGTTGCGGCGGACCAGCGGCTCGCCGCCGGTGAGGCGGATCTTGCGCACGCCCTTGGCGACGAACGCCGAGCAGAGCCGGTCGAGCTCTTCCAGCGTCAAGAGATCGGCCTTCGGCAGGAAGGTCATGTCCTCCGACATGCAGTAGAAGCAGCGCAGGTCGCAGCGGTCGGTGACGGAGACGCGCAAATAACGGATGGTCCGGCCGAACGGATCGGTCATCGGACGAAACAGCGTGTCGGAATGTGCTTGCGTGGATCCGTTCATTCAGTTCGGGCCTTGCAATCTGTTTCCTGCCTGCCGCGCCGTGATCGGCTCCGGCATCCGCAATCTATGCATGTTGGCGCGTTGTCACAATGCGTCCCAAGGGATGATCGTATGGATGATCCGCAGCATGCAAAGCGATAGGCGAGGCAGATCGCGCGATGTAGGATCGCAATCGCGGATGTGTCTCGACCAAATACAAAAACCGGCTTTGGGCCGGGCTCTTGTGCAGTGCAAATGCGGTTCGGCCGCCCGCGCTAGCGCGACGGCGCGGCGGCCGGCGCCGGCGCAGCCGCGCTCGGGGCGGGGAACGCGGAGTTCGGAGCGGCGGCAGGCGCCGCAGCGGCAGCCGGTTTCGGCTTCTTCTTCCGTATCGGCTTCTTCGCCGCGCGCGGCGGCGGTCCGGCCGGCTGCAGCTCGGCGAACACCGGACTGGGATCCAGCGTCGTGGTGGCCGGCGTGGTGAAGTCGCCGGGAACGCGGGTCACGGTGACCGGAACGGTCGCCGGCTGGAACTTCGGCATGTTGAAGGTGACGGAGAAGTTGGTCTCCGGCGCCGGGATCGACACGGTGCAGGGCGTCTTGCAGCCCGGTCCGAGCGAGGTCACGGCGTCGGCGCCCGGCGGGTTTGAATCCAGCTGAACCGGCATCGGTGGCGGCGCCGACTTGAACGAATCCAATGAGAAGGAGGAGCAGCCGGCCAGGCTCAGCCCGGCGGCCGCAATCACGATGATACGACGCATGATCCACACTCTACTGCGGCAATCAGCCACAATCCCCGGAGCGGACCATAGGTGCGTCGGAACAGAGGCGCAACAGCGGGGGGCCTGCTCGTTAAAGGATGGTTAATGGTGGAATCGCATGGCTAAATATTGCCAAGCGATCAGTGTGTTGCGGAAAGTTTATGCCGCGCTCAGGCTGGCGACGGCGTCCGGCAGATCGCGCATATGGCTGATCAGCCGGTCCGGCTTCAGCTCGGTCATCGGAACGTCGGTATAGCCAAAATCGACGCCGATCACCGGGACCTGGGCGCGCCTTGCGACCCCGACATCGGGGCCAGCATCGCCGACCATGATGGCGCCGGGCAGCCGGCCGCCGGCGCGGGCCACCGTCTCGCGCAGGAACGTCGGATCGGGTTTTGCGATGCCGAAGGTATCGGCGCCGCAGATCGCGGCGAAGCGCTTGGTTAGGCCGAGCCGGTCGAGCAGCAGCTTCGACAGCCATTCCAGTTTGTTGGTGCACACCGCAAAGCGATGGCCCTTTGCTTCGAGCCGGTCGAGCGCGGCCTCGAGCCCGTCGAACGGTCGCGAGCCGTCGGCGATATGCTCGGCATAATAGTCGACGAAATCCGCGGTCAAGCGGTCGAGGTCACCGACGCTGACCGCGCGTCCTTCCACCTCGAGCCCGCGTTCGAGCAGCTTGCGCGCGCCGGCGCCGATCATGTTGCGCGCGGCCGCCAGCGGCACCGGCCGCAGGCCCTCGCGGTCGAGCACATGGTTCAGCGCGCCGATCAGATCAGGCGCGGTGTCGACCAGCGTGCCGTCGAGATCGAATACGACGATGGGGGGAGAGGCGGCGGACATGATGCTTTTGGCTATCGGGCCGGGCGCTGCGATGCAAGAGTAGATGTGGGCACGTCATGAGATAGGGGAGGCTGAGATGCGGGAACTTGCCGGAAAAGCCGCTTTCGTCACCGGCGCGGCCAGCGGAATCGGACTGGCGATGGCAACCGCCTTTGCTCGCGAGGGCATGAAGGTGATGCTCGCCGACATTGAAGCCGGTCCGCTGGACGAGGCCGTCGATGCGCTGCGCGCCGGCGGTGCGGATGCTGATGGCGTGGTCTGCGACGTTGCCGATCGCCTAAGCGTCGATCGCGCGGCGGAGGCGTCGTTCCGCGCCTTCGGCAAGGTCCATGTCGTCTGCAACAATGCCGGCGTCGCGGCCGGCGGCGGCATTGACCCGATCTCGGTCGACGACTGGCGCTGGGTGATCGACGTCAACCTGATGGGCGTCGTGCACGGCATCAGGAGCTTCCTGCCGCACATCCGCGGGCACGGCGAGGGTGGCCATATCGTCAATACGGCTTCGATGGCCGGGATGAATGCCGGGCTTGGCTTGAGCCCGTATTCGGCGACCAAGTTCGCCGTCGTCAGCCTGTCCGAAGGGCTCGCCATGCAGCTCAGGCCGCTCGGGATCGGCGTCAGCGTGCTCTGTCCGAGCTTTGTGCGGACCCGGATCGGCGAGAGCGGGCGCAACCGCCCGGAGCAGTACGGCCCGACCCGTCAGTTCGATCCGGCAAGCCCGATGGCCGCTGTCGTCGCCGAGATCGCGCGACGCCTGGAGGCCGGTCTCGATCCGGCGTCGGTTGCAGGACATGTGCTGGCCGCGATCCGCGACGACCAGTTCTACATTTTCACCCACCCCGGGATGCGGGCCGAGGTCGAACAGCGCTTTTCGGCGATTTTGGCCGCGATGGACGCCGTTTCGGCCTAAAGACTGGTCCGCTTGCCGCTATTCCTGCCTGCAAAACGACGCTAGATATGCGCCCGCCGGGCCACCCGATGGCGGCCCGTAACGGACCAACCGAGGGGCTATCGGCACGTGGACATGGACGCACTGAAACGCCAGGCGGCGGCGCGCGCGCTCGAAGAGGTGCGCGACGGCATGAAGCTCGGGCTCGGCACCGGATCGACCGCGAAGCATTTCGTCGAGCTGCTCGGCGAGAAGGTCCGGTCGGGCATGAAGGTGATCGGCGTGCCGACCTCGGAAGCGACCCGCGCGGATGCGATCCGCTGCGGCATTCCGCTGACCACGCTGGACGAGATCGACCATCTCGACCTCACCATCGACGGCGCCGACGAGATCGACCCGGCGCTCAACCTGATCAAGGGCGGCGGCGGGGCGCTGCTGCGCGAGAAGATCGTCGCGGCCGCCAGTGATCGCATGATCGTGATCGCCGACGACAGCAAATGGGTCGACGTGCTCGGCCGCTTTCCGTTGCCGGTCGAGGTGATCCCGTTCGGGCTCGCCGCGACCCAGGCCGCGATGGCGCGGGCGTTTTCAGAGGCTGGCGTATCCGGCGAAATGCTGGTCCGTCAGGGCAAGGACGGTCACGTTTTTGTCACCGATGGCGGCCACTGGATCGTCGATGCCCATCTCGGCCGGATCGGCGATCCGCCGCGTCTTGCCGGTTTGCTCAGCGTGATTCCGGGCGTGGTCGAACACGGCCTGTTCATCGGGCTTGGCAGCGTCGCCGTGCTGGCCGGCGTGCAGGGAATTCGGGTTGTTGAACGGCCATGAGGCCGCAAGCAAGGAGACTTGGAATGAATCGTTTTTCGGGACTTTTGTCGGCTGCGGCCCTGGCGGCTGGACTGGCGCTCGCACCGGCGATGGCGCAGCAGCCGCAGCTGCCTCCCATGCCCCAGGTCAAGCAGTCGACCCCCGCGGCGATTGGGTACGCCAAGGAAATCCTTCAGATGAAGAACGTGCAGGTGATGTATGCCGGCGCCGTTCCTGGAATCATCGAGAAGACCAAGACCGGTCTGCTCCAGCAATACCTCAACTACCAGAAGGACCTCAACGAGGTCGCGCTCGTCATCGCCAAGAACCTGGGTGGCAGTGAGAAGGAAATCGGCGAAGGCATGGCGCAGCTCTACGCCGCCGAGTTCACCGAGCAGGAGCTGAAGGATCTCGTGATCTTCTACAAGACGCCGCTCGGTCAGAAGCTTCTGACCTCTGAGCCCAAGGCAATCAACGATTCGCTGCAATATATGCAGCAGTGGGCGCAGCAGTTTGGCGTGATCGTCAACGCCCAGTTCAAGGCCGAGATGAAGAAGCGCGGCAAGGATATCTAAACGACGCCTCAGCATGACGGGCGTCAAGTTGAGTGCGCCGCACTAATCTACGTCATTGCGAGCGAAGCGAAGCAATCCATTGTCCCACAAGCGGAGAGATGGATTGCTTCGTCGCTATCGCTCCTCGCAATGACGGCGGTGAAAGACTAGATGCCCTCAAGCTGAGGGAAAGCAGTTGATCAAGCCGAATTCCGGCGATTAGAGCTGAGATTTACCATGGCCGAGTTTGACGTCGACCTGTTTGTCATCGGTGGTGGTTCGGGCGGCGTTCGTGCCGCCCGCATCGCCGCGGGTTACGGTGCGAAGGTCATGGTCGCCGAAGAGTACCGGATGGGCGGCACCTGCGTGATCCGCGGCTGCGTGCCGAAGAAGCTGTTCGTGATCGGCAGCCACGTCCACGACGAGATCGAGGACGCGGCCGGCTTCGGCTGGAGCATCGGGCAGGTCTCGTTCGACTGGGCCACTCTCGTCGCCAACAAGGACAAGGAGATCGCCCGGCTCGAGGGCGCCTACACCACCAACGTCGAGAAGTCGGGCGCACGGATCGCGAAGACCCGCGCGGTGCTTGAGGATGCCCACACCATCAGACTCGCCACCGGCGAGAAGGTGACGGCGAAGTACATCCTGATCGCGACCGGCGGCGCGCCCAATCACGGGCCGATCGTGCCCGGCATCGAGCACGTGATCTCCTCCAACGAGGCGTTTCACCTCAAGGAGCTGCCGAAGCGGATCGTGATCCAGGGCGGCGGCTACATCGCGCTGGAATTCGCCGGCATCTTCGCCGGCTTCGGCTCCGACGTCACGGTAATCTATCGCGGCGACAACATCCTGCGCGGCTTCGACGAGGACGTGCGCAAGCATGTCCGCGCCGAGATGGAGAAGCGCGGCATCACCATCATCACCGGCTGCACGGTGGCGAAGGTCGACAAGCACGGCCGTGACTTCACCACGCACCTGTCGAGCGGCTCGAGCATCGCCTCCGACCAGGTGATGTTCGCGATCGGCCGGCATCCCAATGTCGCCAATCTCGGGCTCGAGACCGCCGGCGTCGCCATCAATCCAGCGAATGGCGGCATCCAGGTCGACGGCTGGTCGAAGACCTCGGTCGACAACATCTACGCGGTCGGCGACGTCACCCACCGCACCAATCTGACGCCGGTTGCGATCCGCGAGGGCCATGCCTTCGCCGACACGGTGTTCGGCAAGCGCCCGGTCGAGGTCGACCACGCCACGATCCCGACCGCGGTGTTCTCGCAGCCGGAGGTCGGCACCGTTGGTCTGACGGAAGAGGAGGCGCGGGCGCAGTTCAGCCACGTCGACATCTACAAGACCGATTTCCGCCCGATCAAGGCGACGATGTCCGGCCGCGACACCCGCGTGCTGATGAAGCTCGTGGTCGACGGCGCGAGCGACCGCGTGCTCGGCTGCCACATCGTCGGCGATGGCGCCGCCGAAATCACCCAGGCCGTCGCGATCGCCGTCAAGATGAAGGCGACCAAGGCCGATTTCGACGCCACCATCGCGCTGCATCCGACCGCTTCCGAAGAGCTGGTGACGATGCGGACGCCCACCGCGCGCCACGTGCGCCAGGCGGCGGAATAGCGGTAGCCCGCAGGGGCCGGCGCTGCCGTCCTGGTGTTCTCCTGGCGATGGGGAACGGGGAATGAGCCCTGCCTGACAGCCCAACGCCGCCCGCTTAAAATACATGCGGACGGCGCTGTCTCTAGCCCCAGGAAGGTTGGCAAAATCCTGATGAGTTTTTGTCTGCGGAAGCGGGGCAAAGGTTTCATACCTCGGAAGGGGTAGCGCGCCTCCGCAAGACCGACGCCGACGGCCGTGCTTCGTGCCCGGGAATTAGGGCACCCTTGTTGACATGCACATCCGCCCGGGACTTTTCCTCAGGGTCGCTTCGCGCCCTCAAATCGAACGCGGTTTCCGGCGAATGGTCTGCGCAACGGCGCTTGTGCACAGGCGATGCGCCATCGGCGCGCGGCCGTCTCGCGCACCCTGGAACCTTGCGCTATGCTGTCCGTTCCACTCTCAAACAGTTTGATGTCTCAAATTGAGGGAGCCGCGCATGAGAGGCCCAACCGAGCAGGAGATCCGGACCCGCGCCTACGAATTGTGGAAGGACGCCGGCGAGCCGCCGGGCAAGATGGATCAGCTCTGGTATCAGGCCGAAAAGGAACTGCTGGCGCGGCGGGCCACCAACGGCGAAGCGCCTTGCGACATCAACGGGCACAATGGGCCGAGTACATATCCGGAGAGGCTGAGGGGCGTGCATTGAGTGCGTCGCGCGGCTGAGCTAACGAGTCCGGCAGGCTGGCCCGGACCCGGAGGCATCATGAGCGGCGCGATCGATCTTTCGCAGAAACTGTCGACATTCAGCGATCACTGGTCGCCGCGCACCGTCGCGCAATTCAACGCCTGCGACGTCATGGTGGTGAAGGTGCAGGGCGAATTCGTCTGAGCACGACGACACCGACGACTTCTTCCTCGTCCTGAAAGGCATCCTCGACATCGAGCTGCGCGACCGCACCGTGACGCTAACGCCCGGCCAGATGTACATCGTGCCGAAAGGCGTCGAGCATCGGCCTGTCGCAAGGGAAGAGGTGCATCTGCTGCTGATCGAACCGACCGGGACGCCGAACACGGGTGACGCTGCGACGGCTGCGCCGCGGAAGGTGGTGTGAGGCTGGCAGGGTGGGCGGAGCGAAGCGATACCCATCATCTTGACCGCGAATCCGGGTTGAAGAGCAAAGCTCGCGCGATTCATGTCGCGAGAATGCGAAATTATGATTCACCAGCGGCGCAATATAATGCGGCGTCGTCCCTGCGAAAGCGCAGGGACGACGCCGGAGAGTGCCGCGTCTATCCCTCCGCCTCAATCCACTCCGCGGCACCGCGCCACAGCGCGTCGCGGTGGTCGCTGCGGAAGAAGCCGAGATGGCCGATCGCTTTTGCGCCGGCGTCGGCGGGACGGATCGAGATGATCTCCGGCGTGATCGACGTGAAGGCGGAGCACAGCAATTCGACCGCCGGCCGCGTTGCCCAGGTGTCGTCGGTCATGACAAGCGCGCGGAGCTTGCCCTTGAACTTCGGAAAATTCTCGCGCGCTGTCAGCGTGGCATCATCGAGCAGATAGCGCTCCCGCATCACCCAGTTCCGCCATTGCTCGAACGCGCCCCTCGGCAGGTCCATGCCGAGGCCGGCCCAAGCGGGGAGGTAACCGAGCGTGCGCGCCAGCGGCAGGCCGACGCCGGTCATGAAGGCGACGACGCGGTAGCGCTCGGGCGAGGCCATCAGCTTCCAATAGGCGGCCTGCGATGCGATCA
This sequence comes from Bradyrhizobium sp. KZN70725, assembly GCF_055264925.1. Taxonomy (NCBI): domain Bacteria; kingdom Pseudomonadati; phylum Pseudomonadota; class Alphaproteobacteria; order Hyphomicrobiales; family Nitrobacteraceae; genus Bradyrhizobium; species Bradyrhizobium sp. KZN70725. The sequence continues at coordinate 179,591 of NZ_JBUYWT010000002.1, read as the reverse complement.
GGAGCGCGCGCGGGATCTCGGCATTGTTGGCAAGCAGCCCGAGCGCCTGGCCGCCGAAGGAGTGGCCGACATAGGCGAAGGGGAGGCTGCGATAGCGCTCGCGCATCCAGCTCACCGCCGCGGTGGCGTCGAGCGCAGCCCAGTCCGCCATCGTGGCCTTGAAGCCGGCCAGTGATTTCGGCTTGTTGAGGCCGGTCGCCGCCATCGGCCGGCTACCGCCGGTGCCGCGGTAGTCGTAGGTCAGTACCGCGGCGCCGCGGCGGGCGAGGTAGCCGGCGAAGCCGCGATAGACCTTGCGGGGCACGGCAGTCGCCGAATTGATCAGCACGGCCTGACGCCGCGTGCCGCGCGGCAGGAACAGCGTCGCGGCGAGCGGATAGCCGTCCGCGGCCGGCACGACGATGTCGTCGCTAAAAACGTCGTCCAGCGCGGCGGAGGCCACGGCGATTTCCCCGGCATTCATGCTATGCTCTACCAAATGCGAATTCGGATTTCCCTGCAAGGGTTTGACCAGATTGCAGGAATCCTTCTAGCGGGAAAGCGGGGCCCTGTGTATAAGCCGGGCTTTCGTCATGCCGTGATTAAGTTGCGGTTTTTGCTCAGGAGTTGACCTCATGTCCGAGCGGTGGACACCCGATAGCTGGCGCGCCAAGAAGGTGCTGCAGGTGCCCGATTATCCCGATGCCAAGGCATTGGCCGATGTCGAGGCCCAGCTGGCGACTTTTCCGCCGCTGGTGTTCGCGGGCGAGGCGCGCAGCCTGAAGAAGGCGCTGGGGCGGGTCGCCGCCGGCGAGGCCTTCCTGCTGCAGGGCGGCGACTGCGCCGAGAGCTTTGCCGAGCACGGCGCCAACAACATCCGCGACTTCTTCCGCGTCCTGTTGCAGATGGCGGTCGTGCTGACCTATGCCGGCGCGCTGCCGGTGGTGAAGGTCGGCCGGATCGCCGGCCAGTTCGCCAAGCCGCGCTCGTCGCCGACCGAGAAGCAGGGCGACGTCGAGCTGCCGAGCTATCGCGGCGACATCGTCAACGACATCGCCTTCACCCCGGAAGCGCGCATTCCCGATCCGCAGCGCCAGCTGATGGCTTATCGGCAATCCGCCGCGACGCTGAACCTGCTGCGCGCGTTCGCCACCGGTGGTTTCGCCAATCTCGGCAGCGTGCATCAGTGGATGCTCGGCTTCCTGAAGGATTCGCCGCAATCACGCCGCTACAAGGAGCTGGCCGACCGTATCTCGGATGCGCTGAACTTCATGCGCGCCTGCGGCCTCGACCTCGAGAGCCATCCCGAGCTGCGCGCCACCGATTTCTACACCAGCCACGAGGCGCTGCTGCTCGGCTACGAGCAGGCGATGACGCGGGTCGATTCCACCACCGGCGACTGGTACGCGACCTCCGGCCACATGATCTGGATCGGCGACCGAACCCGTCAGCTCGATCACGGCCATGTCGAATATTTCCGCGGCATCAAGAACCCGATCGGCCTGAAATGCGGCCCGTCGCTGAAGCCGGACGAACTGTTGAAGCTGATCGACATCCTCAATCCCGACGATGAGCCGGGGCGCCTGACCCTGATCAACCGGTTCGGCGCCGACAAGGTCGGCGACCATCTGCCAGGCCTGATCCGCGCCGTGCAGCGGGAAGGGCGCAAGGTGGTGTGGTCGTGCGATCCGATGCACGGCAACACCATCACCTCGACCTCGGGCTACAAGACGCGGCCGTTCGATCGCGTGCTGTCGGAGGTGAGGTCGTTCTTCCAGATCCACGCTGCCGAAGGCACCCATGCCGGCGGCGTGCACCTGGAGATGACCGGACAGGACGTCACCGAATGCATCGGCGGCGCGCGCGCCATCACCGATGAGGACCTCAACGACCGCTACCACACGGTCTGCGATCCCCGTCTTAATGCCGAACAGTCGATCGACATGGCCTTCCTGATCGCCGAACTCCTGAAGCAGGAGCGCGCCGGCAAGGTCAAGCCGATGCCGGCCGCTGCGGGGTTGTGATTGGGGCTGTGGCTTGGGCAGGCAGTGACTTGGACTTGGGGGCCGTGACTTGCTGAGGTTCTGGCGAGCCACCATCAACTCGCGCAACGGGCTGGCATTCGCCATTCGCTCGGAGCAGGCGATTCGCGAGGAGGTGGTGGCGCTGGCGCTGTCGCTGCCGCTGGCCTGGCTGGTCGGCGCCACCGTGATGCGCCGGGTCGAATTGGTTGCGACCGTGGTGCTGGTGCTCGTCATCGAGCTGCTCAACACCGCGATCGAGAAGCTAGCCGATCGCCTGACCATGGATCACGATCCGCAGATCGGGCGGGTCAAGGACATGGGCTCGGCCGCGGTCGGCGTCGCGCTCGTCATGGGCGGGCTGTTCTGGCTGTTCGCCCTCGCCGAACGCATGGGCGCGTTCTGATTCCCGAGCATGATCCGGAAACGTGGGAACCGGTTTTCCGATCAGATCATGCTCAAAAGAAGCTCCCGCCGGTCATGGCGCGATTTCTGCAATCGCACCATGACTGGAAGATGATTGAAGTTTGCTGTTGTGCAGGACAACTTAAGCGTATGAGCGAACAACAGATCAAGATTACCCTGGCGCAACTCAATCCGACGGTCGGTGACGTCACCGGCAACGCCGCGAGGGCGCGCGCCGCGCGCGAGAAAGCCAAGGCCGACGGCGCCGACCTCGTGGTGCTGTCGGAACTGTTCATCGCCGGCTACCCGCCGGAGGATCTGGTGCTCAAGCCGGCGTTCCAGTCGGCCTGCCGCGCCGCGATCGAGGAACTGGCGCGCGAGACCAGGGATGGTGGCCCAGCGATGCTGATCGGCACGCCGTGGGTCGAGGACGGCAAGCTCTACAATGCCTGCGCGCTGCTCGACGGCGGCCGCATCGCCGCGCTGCGCTTCAAGGCCAATCTGCCGAATTACGGCGTGTTCGACGAGAAGCGGCTGTTCGCGCGCGGCCCGGCGCCGGGCCCGGTGACGGTGCGCGGCGTGCGTATCGGCGTGCCGATCTGCGAGGACATCTGGCTCGAGGAGTCCGAAGAATACGAGAACGTCGTCGAATGTCTCGCCGAGACCGGCGCCGAGATTCTCGTCGTGCCGAACGGCTCGCCCTATGCTCGCGACAAGGCCGACCTCAGGCTGTCGATCGTCGTCGCGCGCGTCACTGAGAGCGGGCTGCCGCTGGTCTATCTCAACGAGGTCGGCGGCCAGGACGAGCTGATCTTCGACGGCGCCTCGTTCGCGCTGAATGCCGATCTTTCCGTCGCGGCGCAGCTTCCGGCGTTCGAGGAGAACATCACGACGCTGACCTGGCGCAAGACCGCCGACGGCTGGCGCTGCAACGGGCCGATCACGGCGCAGCTCGAGGGCGACAAGGCCGATTACGCGGCCTGCGTGCTCGGTCTGCGCGACTATGTCCGCAAGAACGGTTTTCCCGGCGTGCTGCTCGGCGTCTCCGGCGGCATCGACTCGGCGCTGTGCGCGGCGATCGCGGTCGATGCGCTCGGCGCCGACAAGGTGCGCGGCGTGATGCTGCCGTTCCGCTACACCGCGCAGGTGTCGCTCGACGATGCCGCCAAGCTCGCCGCGGCGCTCGGCATCCGCTACGAGATCCTGCCGATCGCCGATGCCGTGAACGGCTTCGAGACGATTCTGGCGCCGGTGTTCAAGGGGCTGGACCGCGACATCACCGAGGAGAATTTGCAGGCGCGCGCCCGCGGCACGCTGTTGATGGCGATCTCCAACAAGACCGGCGCCATGGTGGTGACCACCGGCAACAAGTCGGAGATGTCGGTCGGCTACGCCACGCTGTACGGCGACATGAACGGCGGCTTCAATCCGATCAAGGACATCTACAAGACCGAGGTGTTTCGCCTGTCGAGCCTGCGCAATGGCTGGAAGCCGGACGGCGCGCTCGGGCCGTCAGGCGAGGTGATCCCGGTCAACATCATCATCCGGCCGCCGACCGCCGAGTTGCGCGAGAACCAGACCGACCAGGATTCGCTGCCGCCCTACGACGTGCTGGACGCGATCCTCGAGCGGCTGGTGGAGCGCGAGGAGCCGCTGGCGACCATCATCGAAGCCGGCTTCGACCGCGACGTGGTGGCCCGGGTCGATCGCCTGCTCAACATCGCCGAATACAAGCGGCGGCAGGCGGCGCCGGGGGTGAAGGTGACGCGGAAGAACTTCGGCCGCGACCGCCGCTATCCCATCACCAACCGCTTCCGCGATTTCGGCAAGGCGCTGCCGGCGCCCGACGAGACGCTGGTGGCGCGCACCTCGCGCGCGTCGGCGGAAGCGTTCGAGGGCTGAACTCTTCTTACCGCTTGGGAATGAAGGTCGGGCCGACGGTGCGGATCTGGCCGTCGCTCGCCGGCGCGGCCGGTGCCGCGGCGTCAGCGGCGGCGGGCTGCTGTTGAGCTGCGGCTGCGGGCGCGCCCTTCTTGCCGGCGGCGGCCTTGGTCTGGGCGCGCTGCTGCATCTTCCGCGCGCTCTCCTCGGTGACGATGATGTCACCCTGCTGCTCGGCGGACGCCTTGTCGTCGACCGCCTTCAGCGCCTCGGCCCAGCTCTGGCCGGCCGGCTTGCAGGAGCAGGATGGATTGAACTCGGTGCGGTACTTGAAGGCGTTCGGCAGCGACGAGTAGGACACGCCGCTGATCGAGACCGCCTGGTTGATGTCCTCGCCGGGATTTCGGTAGGTGAACAGGCTGGCATCCGCGGCAGGGCACTGCGCCTTGCAGATCTGCTCGTCGGCGGCGAAGCGCGCCTGCACGGTCGCGAACGAGATCGGGAAATAGGCGCCGTCGCAGGTGCGGACGCAGACGGTGCGGAAGGTCCCGGACTGGGCGCCATACTGCGCATCGGGCGGGGGCAGCGGATTGTTGGGATTGCCGCCGCCACCGCCGCCGAACAGGTTCTCGAGGAAGTTGCCGGGGCCACGCGCGGCCGCGGCATATTGCGGGCCGCAATTATTCTGCGCCAGAGCGGTCAGGACCGAACGGCGCTGGTTCTCGCGGTCGGCGCCGCCGAGCCCGCCCGAGCGCAGCCGCTCGAGATTGGCGGTGATCTGGTCGAGATTGGCGCGCATCTGCTGGATCTGGGTGTTGACCGGACCGCACTGCGCCGAATTGTTGTTGAAGAGCGAGAAGAATCCGGAGCTGTCGCAGCCCATGCGCCGGGCCTGCGCCGTCACGCGATCGAGCTCGCCCTGCTGGCGGGTTGCCGCGTCCTGATAGCGGCGGATCTGCTCGTCCTTGGCCGGGTCGCCGGAGCCGCCGCCGCGGTCGATCGCCGCCAGCTGGCCTTCGAGCCGGCCGCACATCGGATTGGCCTGCGGATTGGGCTGTGGCGCGCCTTGCGGAGCCGGACCGGGCGGGCCGGGCGGCACTTGCGCCAGGGCATGCGTGGCGGGCAGGGACATGCCGGCCAGCACGGCGCAACTCAGAAACCAGCGGGAGAAGCGAGAACGGGAGCTATTGGGCATATCCGGCCATTAAAACGACGCCGCGCGGCGATCAACGCCAAAGCGCGCGGGCAAGGCCGCTGCAATAGCCGTTTCTCGGGGCAGCGTCACGTCGTTTCCGGGGCGCCGGTGTGGCAATAACCCCGTCTGGCCAGCGGCTTGGCTCAGCGCTGGCAGGTGATGGCGACGAATTCACCACAGCTGTTGCCGTTGCATTTTTCATTCGCGGCGTGCGGACCCGCACCGGTGATCTCGTCGGGATCGACGCGGCGGTAATTGGTGGCCTGCGCAAAATCGCGTGACCGGCAATAGGCGCGGGCGGCGGAGGCACCGCAGCGATCGCCGCGGGCGAGGCACTGGTCGATGCCGTAGCCGTCGGCCTGGTTGGCGACGATGAAGACGCGGCTGTCGGCCAGCGCGGCCGAGGAAACAAGGAAGGACGGAGCAACAAAGAGCGTGCAGGCAATCAATGCTGAAACAGGCCGCATGGTGCACCAGTGAAAATGGCGGGGAATCCGCAAGCGACCGGATACGCCCAAATCCTTAATAATGATTAACCATGAGGGCGTTGACGTGATTTCGGTGCGGAGCGGGTGGCTAACTGCCCGAAAACAGCCCCTTGACGCAATAATGGGGCCGTGAGACATGGTGGAACCATGAACGGCCACCTCGCCATCTGCAGCATTTGCCGCGAGATTATGAGCTAGCGATTCGCTGGCTGAGGCCGTCTTTTCTCAACACATGAGAGCATTGGACCGCCCGGCCGCAAGGGAACGGTTTCCATGGATTTGCGCCTCTACGATACGCTGACCCGGGAGAAGCGGCCGTTTGTGCCGCTCGATGCCGAAAACGTCCGCATGTATGCCTGCGGACCGACGGTCTACGACTTCGCCCATATCGGCAACGGCCGCGCTGCCATCGTTTTCGACGTGCTGTTTCGCGTGCTGCGCCATCGCTATGGCGCCGATCACGTGACCTATGTCCGCAACGTCACCGACGTCGACGACAAGATCAACGTCCGCGCCGCGCGGGATTATCCCGGCGTGCCGCTGAACGAGGCGATCCGCAAGGTCACCGAGCAGACCTATCAGCAGTATCAGGACGACGCCACGGCGCTCGGCTGCTTGCCGCCGACCGTGCAGCCGCGCGCGACCGAGCACATCCCGGAGATGCGCGCCATCATCGAGAAGCTGGTTGCCGGCGGCTTTGCCTATGTCGCCGAGGATCATGTGCTGTTCTCGCCGCAGGCGATGAACGCGGCCAATTCGATGTTGCCGCGTTACGGCGCGCTGTCGAAGCGTTCGCTCGACGAGATGATCGCCGGCGCCCGCGTCGATGTCGCGCCCTACAAGCGCGACAACACCGATTTCGTGCTGTGGAAGCCGTCGAAGCCGGGCGAGCCGTCATGGCCGTCGCCCGCAGGCATCAAGGTCGAGGGCCGCCCCGGCTGGCACATCGAGTGCTCGGCAATGGCCTGGAAGCATCTCGGCGAGAAGTTCGACATTCACGGCGGCGGCATCGACCTGGTGTTCCCGCACCATGAGAACGAGCTAGCCCAGACCTGCTGCGCGTTCCACTCCGACCGCATGGCCAATGTCTGGATGCACAACGGTTTCCTGCAGATCGAAAGCGAGAAGATGTCGAAGTCGCTCGGCAACTTCTTCACGATCCGCGATCTGTTGGCCGATTGGCCCGGCGAGGTGCTGCGGCTTGCCATGCTGAAGACGCATTATCGTTCGCCGCTCGACTGGACCGCCAAGGCCACCGAGGAGGCCGCGAAGACACTCGACGACTGGTACGCGGTCGCGGCCGACGCCGATCCCGGCGCGCCGTCGCCGGCGATGGTCGAGGCGCTCTACGACGACCTCAATACGGCGCAGGCGATGGCCGTGCTGCACGGCCTGCGCGGTGCTGCGTCGAGCAGCGAACAGAGCCGCAGGGAGTTTGCCGGCTCGCTCCGGCTGCTCGGCTTCCTGTCGGAGAGCGCGGCCGCGTGGGAGGCCCGCAAGCAGCAGGCGAGCGGTGTCGATGCCGCCGCGGTGGAAGCACTGATCACCGAGCGCACCGCGGCGCGGGCCCGCAAGGACTTCAAGGAGTCGGATCGGATCCGCGATCAGCTCGCCGCGATGGGCGTGGCGATCAAGGACGGAAAGGATGCCGAAGGAAAGCCGATCACCACCTGGGAGGTCGCGCGATGAGCCGCTCCGCGCCCGCCTTGCGCCCGTATCTGCCCGACGACGCGCCGCTGCTGGCGGCGATCTTCTCGGCCTCGATCATGGACCTGACCGGCGACGACTACAGCGAGGCGCAGCAGGAAGCCTGGGCGATGGCCGCCGACGACGAGGCGGCCTTCGGCAAGAAGCTCGCCGGCCAGCTCACGCTGATCGCGACCTTGCAGGGCGCCCCGGTCGGTTTCGCCTCGCTGAAGGGCGCCGATCTCATCGACATGCTCTATGTGCATCCGAGCGCGGTCGGGCAGGGTGTCGGCAGCGCGCTGTGCGATGCGCTTGAGAAGATCGCGAGTGCCCGCGGCACCAAGACCCTGAAGGTCGATGCCAGCGACACCGCGCTGGAATTCTTCCGCAAGCGCGGCTACGTCGCTCAGCAGCGCAACTCGGTCACTATCAACGACGAGTGGCTCGCCAACACCACGATGCAGAAGCAGCTCGATGGTGTCGCGACCCCGGGAGGCCACGCGTGAGCCGCGAGCGCCTCTATCTGTTCGACACCACGCTGCGCGACGGCGCGCAGACCAATGGCGTCGACTTCACCCTGCAGGACAAGCAGGTGATATCAGGCATGCTCGACGCGCTCGGCATCGACTATGTCGAGGGCGGCTATCCCGGCGCCAATCCGACCGACACCGAGTTCTTCAGCAAGAAGCCTGCGTTCGACCACGCACGCTTCACCGCCTTCGGCATGACGCGGCGGCCGGGCCGCTCGGCGTCGAACGATCCCGGGCTTGCCGGCATCCTCGAGGCCAAGGCGGACGCGATCTGCTTCGTCGCGAAATCCTCCGCCTACCAGGTCCGCGTCGCGCTCGAGACCACGAATGAGGAGAACCTCGCCTCGATCCGCGACAGCGTCGCTGCCGCGAAGGTGCTCGGCCGCGAGGTGATGGTCGACTGCGAGCATTTCTTCGACGGCTACAAGGAGAACCGCGACTACGCGCTCGCCTGCGCCAAGGCGGCCTATCAGGCCGGCGCCCGCTGGGTGGTGCTGTGCGACACCAATGGCGGCACCATGCCGCATGAGATCGAGACCATCGTCGGCGAAGTCATCAAGCAGGTGCCCGGCGCCCATCTCGGCATCCACGCCCATAACGACACCGAGCAGGCGGTGGCGAATTCGCTCGCCGCGGTGCGGGCCGGCGCGCGGCAGATCCAGGGCACGCTCAACGGCCTCGGCGAGCGCTGCGGCAACGCCAACCTCTGCTCACTGATCCCGACCTTGAAGCTGAAGCAGGAGTTTGCCGACAAGTTCGAGATCGGCGTCACCACGGAGAAGCTGGCGACGCTGATGAAGGTGTCGCGCACGCTCGACGACATGCTGAACCGCGCGCCCAACCGCCATGCGGCCTATGTCGGCGAAAGCGCATTCGTCACCAAGACCGGCATCCATGCCTCGGCTGTCATGAAGGATCCGCAGACCTATGAGCACGTGCTGCCGGATTCCGTCGGCAATCACCGCAAGGTGCTGGTGTCCGATCAGGCCGGCCGCTCCAACGTGATGGCCGAACTCGACCGTGCCGGCATCGCCTATGACAAGAGCGATCCGCGGCTGATGCGGCTGGTCGAGGAATTGAAGGAGCGCGAGGCCGCGGGCTTTGCCTATGAATCGGCGAACGCCTCCTTCGACCTGCTGGCGCGCCGCACGCTCGGCAAGGTGCCGGAATATTTCAAGGTCGAGCAGTTCGACGTCAATGTCGAGCAGCGCTACAACGCCAACGGCCAGCGCGTCACGGTGGCGCTCGCGGTGGTGAAGGTCGATGTCGACGGCGAGCGGCTGATCTCGGCCGCCGAAGGCAACGGCCCGGTCAACGCGCTCGACGTCGCGCTGCGCAAGGACCTCGGCAAGTACCAGAAATATATCGATGGCCTGAAGCTGATCGACTACCGCGTGCGTATCCTCAATGGTGGCACCGAGGCGGTCACGCGCGTCTTGATCGAGAGCGAGGACGAGACCGGCGAGAGCTGGACCACGGTCGGCGTCTCGCCCAACATCATCGACGCCTCGTTCCAGGCGCTGATGGATTCGGTGTTCTACAAGCTGGTGAAGTCGGGCGCGCAGGCGTGAGTGATTGAGCCGTCATTCCGGGGCGATGCGAAGCAGCGAACCCGGAATCTCGAGATTCCGGGTCTGGTCCTTCGGACCATCCCGGAATGACAACGGGGAGGGAGTATCCATGATCGACCACGTCTCCGTCGGCGTTCGCGATCTGGAACGGGCCGCGCGGTTCTACGAGCCGACGTTGGCCGCGCTTGGCCTGAGCCGCCTCGTCACGCGGCCGGCGACGGTCGGCTTCGGCAAGGCCTATCCAGAATTCTGGATCAATCTGCGCGCCACGATGGCGCAGGTGCCGCATGAGAGCGGCACCCATATCTGCCTGCGCGGGAAGACTACCGCCGAGGTCGACGCCTTCCACGCCGCTGCGTTGGCGTCCGGCGGCCTCTCCGATGGTCCTCCGGGCCTGCGCCCGCACGACCGCGTGCGCTACTATGCGGCCTTCGTCCTCGATCCCGACGGCAACCGCATCGAGGCCGTGACGTTTCCGAGCGAGTAGTAAGGATTTCAGGCTAGCACTTGTCTCGACCCGTCATCCTGAGGAGCGCGTAGCGCGTCTCGAAGGATGCACGGCCACCAGCGGGGCGATCGTGCTTCGAGACGGCCGCTCCGCGGCCTCCTCAGCATGACGGTCATGGAGCCGAAAGTGCGGCGAACAGTTACAGCCGACGCGCGACTTCGGGCGCGAGTTCCTTCGCGGCCTCGGGCGTGCGTGCCACCGCCGAACGCAGCCGCGGCAGGATCTCGTCGATGCGATCGGCCATCAGCACGTTGATCGGCAGCGTCGGGCGGATGAACTCGGTCATGCGCATGTGGTTGAGCAGCGAGAGCAGGGGCTCCCAGAAATTGTCGATGTTGGCGAGCAGGATCGGCTTGTGGTGACGGCCGAGCTGCTGCCAGGTCAATTGCTCGACCAGCTCTTCGAGCGTGCCGATGCCGCCGGGCAGCGCGACGAACGCATCCGAGCGCTCGAACATCAGGCGCTTGCGCTCATGCATGTCGGGCGTGACGATCATCTCCTGAACCGAGGTCAGCGCGTTCTCGCGCGCGCGCAGGAATTCGGGAATGATGCCGGTGACGGAGCCGCCGTGATCGAGCGTGGATTTCGCGACCGCGCCCATCAGGCCGATCGAGCCGCCGCCATAGACCAAGCGCACGTTGCTTTCGGCAAAGCTCTTGCCGAGTGCGACGGCAGCTTCAACGAAACGGGGATTGTTACCGGGGCCGGAGCCGCAATAAACACAGACAGTCTTGATTTGGTTCATACGTTCCTTGTGGCACTGCAGCGTAAACAGGGTCAAGACTCCCATATGGGGATGGAGAGCCAAAAAATCCCGTAAATTCCCGCGAATCGCGAACAATTTTCGTCATAAGCCTGTACGCCGCGTTCAAACGATCTATATGACGGGCACAATGGCAAACCGTGGAAAAGATGTGGCGGCGGACCGCCGCGCCGTAACCGCGCGGGCGGGCGGCTGATGGTGCCGCCGCAACAGAGTGTGACCGGCGCCGCGCAGCCCACGGCCACGTCGCCGGCCGCCGAGAAGGGGACGCTGCTCGGCACCCTCGTTCATCTGTGGCCCTATATCTGGCCCGGCGATCGCGCCGATTTGAAGACGCGCGTGATCTGGTCGGTGGTGCTGCTGCTGTTCGCCAAGCTTGCCACGCTGTCGGTGCCGTTCACCTTCAAATGGGCGATCGATGCGCTGAACGGCACCGGCTCGGCGCCGGTTGCGGCCTCGAACTGGGTGGTATGGCTGATCGCCTCGCCGGTGCTGATGACGATCAGCTACGGCGCGGTGCGCATCGTCATGGCGGTGCTGACGCAGTGGCGCGACGGCATCTTCGCCCGCGTCGCGATGCATGCGGTGCGGCGGCTCGCCTATATCACCTTCGTGCATATGCACGAACTGTCGCTGCGCTTCCATCTCGAGCGCAAGACCGGCGGCCTGACCCGCGTGCTGGAGCGCGGCCGCTCCGGCATCGAGACCATCGTGCGGATGGTGATCCTGCAGCTGATCCCGACCATCGTCGAGGTTGCGCTGCTGGCGGCGGTGCTGCTCTGGCAGTTCGACTGGCGCTACGTGCTCGCGGTGCTGCTCACCGTCGTCGTGTTCATGTACTTCACCTATATCGCGACCGAGTGGCGGATCGAGATCCGCCGCAGGATGAACGATTCCGACACCGAGGCGAACACCAAGGCGATCGACTCGCTGCTCAACTACGAGACGGTGAAATATTTCGGCGCCGAAGAGCGCGAGGCGCGGCGCTACGACCGCTCGATGGAGCGCTACGAGCAGGCGAGCGTCAAGACCTACACCTCGCTCGCCGTGCTCAACACCGGGCAGGCGATCATCTTCACCGCGGGGCTGACCGCGACCATGCTGATGTGCGCGTTCGGCATCCGCAACGGCACCCACACTGTCGGCGATTTCGTGCTGATCAATTCGATGATGATCCAGCTTTACCAGCCGCTGAATTTCATGGGCATGGTCTATCGCGAGATCAAGCAGGCGATCATCGACATCGAGAAGATGTTCGACGTGCTGGCGCGCGATCCCGAGGTGAGGGACATTCCGGGGGCCAAGCCGCTCGCGGTGTCATCCGGCAGCGTGCGGTTCGAGGATGTCCGCTTCTCCTACGAGGCGGACCGGCCGATCCTCAAGGGCCTGAGCTTCGAGGTGCCGGCCGGCAAGACGGTTGCGATCGTCGGTCCCTCCGGCGCCGGCAAGTCGACGATCTCGCGGCTGCTGTTCCGCCTCTACGACGTCTCGAGCGGCCGCATCCTGATCGACGGCCAGGACATCAAGACCGTGACGCAGGCCTCGCTGCGCTCGGCGATCGGCATGGTGCCGCAGGACACCGTGCTGTTCAACGACACCATCCGCTACAACATCCGCTATGGCCGCTGGGATGCCGGCGACGACGAGGTGGAGGAGGCGGCGCGCCTCGCGCAGATCGACGGCTTCATCCGGATGTCGCCGCAGGGCTATGAGACGCAGGTCGGCGAGCGCGGCCTGAAACTCTCCGGCGGCGAGAAGCAGCGCGTTGCGATCGCGCGCACGGTGCTGAAGGCGCCGCCGATCCTGGTGCTGGACGAGGCGACCTCCGCGCTCGACAGCCACACCGAGCACGAGATCCAGGGCGCGCTGGAGCGGGTCTCGCGCAACCGCACCTCGCTGGTGATCGCGCACCGGCTGTCGACCATCGTCGGCGCCGACGAGATCATCGTGCTGGACCAGGGCCGGATCGCCGAGCGCGGCACCCACGCGCGGCTTTTGGCCGCCGACGGCCTCTATGCCAGCATGTGGAACCGGCAACGCGAGGCCGAGGAGGCCCGCGAACGGCTCGCCCAGGTCGATGACGACGGCACCGCGCCGAATCGGCTGCCGCCGGCGGTCACCGAAACGTCGGAGGATTCCAGCCCTGATGCGGGTGAGAAACCCTTGCCGACCGCCGCGGAATAGTCGATTTAGGGCCTCTCCCGCCAAATGGGGCGGGGAAACGCAAGCGAGCTCTGATGTCGATCGCCAACTCCATCCGCGCGCAGATCCCGCCGATCCACCCCGAGGGCTATCCCTTTATCGGCGGCTTCGCTCTGGCGAGCCTGATCCTGTTCTGGATCTGGACCCCGCTGGGCTGGATCGGGACGCTGCTGACCGTCTGGTGCGCGCTGTTCTTCCGCGATCCGGTTCGCGTGACGCCGCTGCGCGACGGCATCGTGGTATCGCCGGCCGACGGCCGCGTCTCGATGGTGGTGCAGGCGCTGCCGCCGGCCGAGCTCGGGCTCGGCGACAAGCCGCTGCCGCGTGTCTCGGTATTCATGAGCGTGTTCAACTGCCATGTGAACCGCAGCCCGGTGGTCGGCCGCATCGACCGCATTGCCTACCGGCCCGGCGCCTTCATCAATGCCGAGCTCGACAAGGCGAGCGAGGACAATGAGCGCAATTCGCTCGTGATCTCGACCTCCAACGGGCGCATTGGCGTGGTCCAGATCGCAGGCCTCGTGGCGCGGCGCATCGTCTGCTTCGTCAAGGAGGGCCAGTCGATCGGCGCCGGCGAGCGCTTCGGCCTGATCCGCTTCGGCTCGCGGCTCGACGTCTATCTGCCCGAGGGCACAAAGGCGCTGGTCTCCGAGGGGCAGACCGCGGTCGCCGGCGAGACGATTCTGGCGGATTTCCGCAACGCCGATTCGGGCCGGACCTACCGCGCCGATTAACTCTGTTTCGCCAGCCCCAGCAGCCGGTTCCCGCCGCAATGGCGGAGCCGGGCGGCGCTTGCTATATTCATCAGGCCATGACGCCATTCGATCCGAATTCCAACGAGTATCGCCGCCGGCGGTTCCGCCCGATCCCGGTGCGGATGCTGGTGCCGAACATGATCACGCTGCTGGCGATCTGCGCCGGCCTCACCGCGATCCGGCTGTCGACGGAAGGGCGGATGGAGCTGGCGGTCGCCGCCATCGTGTTCGCCGCGATCCTCGACGGCATCGACGGCCGCGTCGCGCGCATGATCAAGGGCCAGTCGAAATTCGGCGCCGAACTCGACAGCCTCGCCGACTTCGTCAATTTCGGCGTCGCGCCGGGCCTGATCCTGTATTTCTGGCAGCTGCATGAATTGAACAATGGCGGCTGGATCGCCGCGATGGTGTTCGCGATCTCCGGCGGCCTGCGGCTTGCGCGCTTCAATGCCTCGATCGACGATCCGAACAAGCCGGCCTTCGCCGCCAACTATTTCACTGGCGTGCCGGCGCCTGCCGGTGCGATCACCGTGCTGCTGCCGATCTATCTCGCCTTCCTCGGCGTGCCGATGCCGCCGGCGACGCTGACGGCGTTCTACACGCTATTGATCGCCTTCCTGATGGTGTCGCGGCTGCCGGTGTTCTCCGGCAAGACCGTGAAGATGCGCGTGCCGCCGGAAATGGTGCTGCCGGTGTTCGTGTCGGTGGTGTTCATCGTCGCGCTGCTGATCGGCTATCCCTGGCATATCCTGTCGGCGGGCTCGGTGCTCTATCTGATCAGCCTGCCCTGGGGCTGGAAGTCCTACCGCGACCAGGAGCGCCAGCTTGCCGCGCAGACGCAAGCTGCGGGCGCGCCGGTGGCGGCGCGGGCCGCTGCTCCCTATACGGCGCCGGTCGCGGAGAGTGACCACGACGATCGTCCGACGCATCTGCACTGAGTGCGCCCTCGGTAGTCGACCGTCATCCTGAGGTGCGAGCCTTGCGGCGCAATTGCGCCGCCGGGCGAGCCTCGAAGGATGTACGGCCCGGCTCCTCCGAGATTGGGGCCGTCGACCCTTCGAGGGCCGCTGAAGAAGCGGCCACTTCCAGCGACAACGGTTTCGCCGTTGCGCGGGGGTGACGGTGATAGAGTGGTTTCATTCCAGCAAATATCAGCCATGAGCGTGCCTCGGTTGGGTTCGCCTGCGATCTCGGCTATAGGCTGAGAACGGCCCGCTCGAGCATGATCCGGAAAAGTGGAGACCGGTTTTCCGAAAAGATCATGCTCAAACAAAGAAATGAGATCATGATGCGTTTCCCTGGAAACGCATCATGATCTGACGCCAAAAATCAGGAGAGAAACGCCGTGACGACATCCGCTTCCGCCCCGCTTCCTGCTTCCGTCCTTGAAGCGTTGGCGCGCTACGACACGCCGACGATCTGCAACGCGATGGAGATCGTCGCGCCGGAGCGCCGTCTGATCGGCTACACCGTGAAGCCGCTGGTCTGCCCGTTCCCGACGCTGCCGCCGATGGTCGGCTACGCCCGCACCACGACGATCCGCTCGGTGCTGAAATCCGGCCTCTCGGCCGAGGAGCAGTCGAAGCGCCGCATCCAATATTACGAATATGTCGGCACCGGCTTCGGCCCGCGCATCTCTGTCATCCAGGACATCGACGGCCCGGACGTCGGCTATGGTGCGTTCTGGGGCGAGGTGCAGAGCAACGTGCACAAGGCGCTCGGCTGCCTCGGCGTCATCACCGACGGCTCGATCCGCGACATCCCGCAATGGGCGCCGGGCTTCCAGGCGCTGGCCGGCTCGATCGGCCCGTCGCACGCCTGGGTGCATGCCGAGAGCTTTGGCGGCGAGGTCCGCGTCGCCGGCATGACGGTGCGATCCGACGATCTGATCCACGCCGACAGCCACGGCGCCATCGTGATCCCCTATGAGGTCGCGGCGAAGCTGCCCGAGGCCGCCGAACTCTGCGGCCGCCGCGAGACCCCGATCCTGGACATCGCGCGCAGCAAGGATTTCTCACTGGAGAAGCTGAAGGACGCGCTGAAGCGTTCGGCGGAGATCCACTGAGGCAGCACGCGTTGTCGATTTGCAGAGCGGCGGGCCGGAGGGCCCGCCGTTTTGCTTTCGGTGTCAGGCCGGAGCCACCTTCGCGATCTCGTTCGCCCCGCGAACCGTCATGTCGATGGCGACATAGAGGATCACGGCGAGGCCGACATAGGCGATCCAGCGGTGGTTCTGCAGCAGCCGCGCGATGACGGAGGCCGCCGCGCCCATCATCGCGATCGAGAGCGCGAGGCCGAACACCAGCACGATCGGCTGCTCCCGCGCCGCACCCGCGACCGCCAGCACGTTGTCGAGCGACATTGAGACGTCGGCAACGATGATCTGCGTGGTGGCCTGCCACAGCGTCTTGCGCTGGCCCTTTGCGCCATCGGCGTGTTCGGCCGTGGTCTCGTGCGCGTCGGCGCGCAGCTCGCGCCACATCTTCCAGCACACCCACAATAGCAGGATGCCGCCGGCCAGCAGCAGGCCGACGATCTGCATCAGCTGCGTGGTGACCAGCGCGAACATGATGCGCAGCAGTGTCGCGGCACCGATGCCGATCAGGATCGCCTTGCCGCGCTGCTTCTCCGGCAGGCCGGCCGCGGCAAGGCCGATCACGACGGCGTTGTCACCGGCCAGCACGAGGTCGATGACGACGACCTGCAGCAATGCGCTGAGGGCGTCGAGTGAAAACAACTCGGGCGAAAATAGTTCGGACATGGGTCATGTTCCCCTTGAGGTCGGGGAGCGGACCCTTTCGACGAAACCGGCTCTTGCCGTCATGCGGACGGCAAATCCACCGCGACGCTTATCCGCGTCGCGGGTCGAAGCAGGGCCACTCCAACTGGGTTCCAGTCCGACATCGCAGCTTGTGGCTGCCAGAGGGGCCCGGCCTGGGATTACGGTCGTGACACCGGGCGCATTGCTGCTTCTTCCTCGAAGAACAGCGCCGCCTGATCCGGTTCGCCGAGGATCGCCGCCGCGCACCCCATGAAGGTGAACGCGCCGGCAAAATCCCACAGCGTGAGGTTCGCCACGCTTGTGCGCACGTGGATCACGCGCGCCGCAATCGCGGCAATGGCTGCCTGGACGAACAACAACAGGCTGAGCACGGGCAGCACGAGTGCGGGCTCAACCAGACGGAGCGTCAGGACGATCGGCAGCGCGGTCAGCGCGCCGAACAACAGCAGCATGCCGTACGGCTCCAGAGAGGGAGTCTTTCGCAGCATCGTGTCTGGAATGATCGAGGACATTCCGGTCCTTTACCGATCCTGACTTGTCGTTCACGTCGAGGATATCAGAACGCGATCTCCTTGACGCGCGACGCGGCGCCGCGCGACCGCCGGCCGCGCGACAAGATGTACGTATGCGGTTCCGGAGAAGGCCCGAGACCCTGGGGGTGATCTTGGACGCCATTTTGGCGCCGCCAGCGCGGTGGCATGCCATGGCAAAGTCCGCGCGGCGCCTTTATCTTTGCTGACAGCGCTGGGCGAACGATCGAAAGGCAATTTCGATGAATATGGCAGGCAAGACGGTGCTGATCACCGGTTCCACCGACGGCGTCGGCCGCTACGTCGCGATGAAGCTGGCGTCGGCCGGCGCCCGGGTCCTGATCCACGGCCGCGATACCAAGCGGGCGCAGACGCTCGCCGACGAGATCAAGCGCCTCAGCGGCCGCGAGCCGATGTTCTACCAGGCCGACCTGTCCTCGCTCGCCGAGGTCCGCGAGTTCGCCCAGCTGGTGCTCGACGACCAGGAACGCCTTGATGTGTTCGTCAGCAACGCGGGCATCGGTTCGCAAAACGAGGGGCCGGCGCGGCAGACCAGCAAGGACGGCCACGAGCTGCGCTTCGCGGTCAACTATCTCGCCGGCTTCCTGCTCGCGCATCTGTTGCTGCCGCGGCTCAAGGCGAGCGCGCCGGCGCGCATCGTCAATGTCGCGTCGCTCGGCCAGCACCCGATCGATTTCGGCGACGTGATGATCACGAAGAACTACAGCGGTGCGCGCGCCTATGCGCAGAGCAAGCTGTCGCAGATCATGTTCACCATCGACCTGGCCACGGAGCTGGAAGGCTCCGGCGTGACCGTCAACTCGCTGCACCCCGCGACCTACATGAACACCACCATGGTGCGCGCCAGCGGCGCGACGCCGATCTCGACCGTCGAGCAGGGCGGTGATGCCATCCTGCGTCTGGTCCAGGACGACGATGTGGCAGGCCGGAGCGGGCTGTTCTTCGACGGTAAGCGCGAGGCGCGCGCCCATGCCCAGGCCTATGACGCCGAGGCGCGCAAGCGGCTCAAGGCGTTGAGCCTGACGCTCACCGGGCTGCGGGCTTCCTGATCCGGCGCGAGACCGGCGCACTTTGGACGCGACCTTGGGCGCGGATCGCCTCGAACAGGCGCTTGCATGCGGCCGGAACGCCGCGATCCGGCACTGTTGCAATGCCGAGCAAGAGACCCGGCTGCGCGCGCTTCGGTGAGAAATACCAGGGCGAGAGCGGGGCGGGCGCCAGCCCGTGCGCGAGCAGTGCCCTGACGATCTCGACATCGGCGGTCTTGTCCGGCAGCGTCAGCATGACGGCGAGGCCGGCAACCCGCACATCGTTGCTCCAGCTCCGTAGCGCCGTCGTCAGCGCATCGCGCCTGTCGCAATAGGCCCGCTTGGTTCGCCTGAGATGGCGGATGTAGTGACCGTCGCGCATGAACTCCGCGGTGGACAGCTGCACCGCTGGGCCGGGAGCAGGGACCAGGCACGTCGCGACATCGGCGAACTGCGCCGCCAACGGCTCTGGCGCAACCAGGAAGCCGAGGCGCAGCGTCGGCGAGATCGTCTTGCTGAAGGAGCCGAGATGGATCACCCGGCCGGCGCGATCGAGCGAGGCGAGCGCCGGCGCGGCACGGCCATCGAGCTGCAATTCGCCGAGATAGTCGTCCTCGATGATGAAGGCTCCGGTTTGGGCGGCCCAGTCGAGCAGCTGCGCGCGACGTTGCGGCGACAGCGGCGGGCCGAGCGGCGCCTGCTGGCCCGGGGTCACGACCGCGAGCGCCGCGTCGGGGGCGTGCTTGAGACCGTGCTCGACATCGATGCCGTTGGCATCGACGGGGATCGGGACGACCTCCAGCCGGCCGAGATCGAGGCCCTTTCGCGTCAATGGAAATCCCGGGTTTTCCATCCAAGCGCGGCGGCCTTCGAGGCCGAGCACGCGCAGCGCGAGGCCGAGTCCTCCGCTGAATCCCGAGGTGATGACGATCTGCGCGGGCGAGCATTCGAGCCCGCGCGCGATCGCGAGATGCGCCGCGATCTCGCGTCTCAATTCGAGCTCGCCGCGTGGATCGACATAGCGCATCACCGCGCTCAATTCCGCCCGGACGGCGCGCGCGCGGATTCGCGCCAGCAGCTTGGCGGGGAGCCTATCCTGCGCGGGGACGCCCATCCGAAAGTGTCCCTGACCGCTCAGATCGCGAAACATCTCCACGACCGATCCGGGAGCGACCGGCGCATCGGGCTTGGCGGCCTTCCTGGGCCGCCTCGCGACGGTGGTGCCGCCCGCCTTCGACGACACGATGTGCTGGGCGTCCGACAGCTTGTCATAGGCCGCCCGCACGGTGCCGCGCGCAACGCCGAGCTGCGCGGCAAGGTCGAGCCACGATGGCAGCCGGGCGCCCGGCACCAGCACGCCGTTGTCGATCGCCGCCGCGATCGCCTTGCGGATCTGCTCGGAGAGCGGCGTCCTGGCCGACCGGTCGAGCGCGATGGGAAGCGGGTTGGGCATGGCTCGTGGTACACCAATTCGGTTCATTCTTGGTGCTTCTTTTTGGCCATGCGTGCCCGCATCTATCCGGTAGCAATGGAGGCACGAGATGAAGACCTTGATGACAACGCTGCTGGCCTGCGCGGCCCTTGCGACTCCGGCGATGGCGCAATCGGTGACGCCGAAGTTCGAGCATATGATCACGAACATTCCCGGCAAGTCGTTGATCGCGGTGGAGGTGAACTTCCCGCCGGGCGAGCCGTCGGCGCCGCATCATCACGCCAAATCGGCGTTTCTCTATGTCTACGTGCTCCAGGGCGCGATCGAGAGCCAGCTGGAAGGCGAGGCCGCGCATGTCTATCGGGCCGGCGAAAGCTTCTTCGAGCCGCCCGGCGCGCATCACGTGCTCGGGCGCAACGCGAGCGCGACCGAACCGGCGAAGCTGCTTGCGGTGTTCGTCGTCGACAGCAACGACAAGGCGCTGACTGTGTTCGACAAGGAAGGACACAAGCAATGAGCATGCGGATCGATTACAACAAGGTCGCCCCCGCGGGCATCAAGGCGCTCGGTGGCGTCTATGGCTACATCACGCAAAGCGGGCTTTCCGCGCAGCTCGTCGAACTGGTCTATCTGCGGATATCGCAGATCAACGGCTGCGCCTATTGCCTGGATTCGCATACCCGCAGCCTGCTGAAGATGGGCGTCAAGGTCGAGAAGCTTGCGGTGCTGCAGGTCTGGCGCGAGGCTGAGGCGCTGTTCGACGCCGAGGAGCGCGCCGCGCTGGCCTGGGCCGAAACCGTCACCCGCGTGGCGGAGACCGCGATTCCGGATGCCGATTACCAGGCGGCCCGCGAGGTGTTCAACGAGAAGCAACTGGTCGACCTGACCATCGCGATCGGCCTGATGAACACCTACAACCGCATCGCCATCGGCTTCCGCAACCCGCCGCAGGCTGTGGTCGAGCATTCCGCTGCGGCGGCTTGATCTTGGCAGGAATGGGTCAACTCCTGGACGGAAGCAACTCATTCGTTGCGGGCCGCATGCTCAGCAGCAGGAGTGCGCCGGAGAGCAAGTACAGCGCCATGACGAAGTACATGCCATAGATGTTGTCGCCGGTGTTCCGCACGATGAACCCGGTGATCGACGGGCTTACCGCCGGACCGAGATTTCCGAGGCTAGTGACGAGGGCAAGGCCGCCGGCCGCCGCGCCCGCTGAGAGATACTCACTGGTCAATGCATAGAAGAGCGGCGGCGCTGATACAAACCCGATGACGGCGAAGGAGAGAGCCAGGATCGAACCAACAAAAGTGCCGTGGAGCAACATGAGAAAGAACAAGCCGCCGGCGGCAATCGTGACGCAGGTCGCATAGTGCCAGCGGCGCTCATGCCGCTTGTCCGAATGACGACCGATCAGGATCATGCAGACGATACCCGCAGCGTTGGCTACTGCGTGATAGACGCCGACCAGTAGCGGATCCTTTACTCCCCAGCTATGGATCAGGGTCGGCATCCAGAATACCATCGTGTAGTTGGCGCCCAGCAGACAAAAACAGGCCAGCGACAACAGGTAGACCTTCGGGTCTCGCAGCAGCTGCCGGAACGTCCCCGAGGTCGCCTTCACGATGTTCTCTTCGTCATGCTGTAAAGCATCGTCCAGCAGCGCCTTCTCCCCCTTCGAGAGCCACGCGGCCTGGAACGGCTTGTCCTTGAGCAGGTAATACACGAGAACGCCGAGGATTGGCGCGGGCAAACCCTGGATCAGAAACAGCCATTGCCAGCCGTAAAGACCGCTGACGCCGTCGAAATACTTCAGGATCGAACCACACAGCGGACCAGCGATGAACATCACAATGGGGGGCGCCGACGCGAGGATCGCGATGACCTGCCCGCGCCTCACCGACGGGTACCAGTACGTCAAGTACAGCAGCACGCCCGGGGCGAAGCCGGCCTCAAAGACACCAAGAAAGAACCTCGCCGCATAGAACTGGAGCGGCGTCGATACAAACATCATGGCGGTCGCCGCCAATCCCCAGAGCACCATGATCCGCAACAGGGTTTTGCGCGCGCCGATCCTTTCCAGAAGAAGATTGCTGGGCACCTCAAACAGGAAATATCCGACGAAGAAGATGCCCGCGCCGAGCCCGTAGACTGCATCATCAAACGGTAGTGTCTGCTTCATCTGAAGCTGTGCGAAGCCGATGTTGATGCGGTCGAGAAAGGCGACCATGCTGGCGATCAGTAGCAAAGGCATAAGGCGCCAGTCGACCTTGGCGAACACGGCCTTGTACGCCGGGTTCTCCAATATCGGCGACGATGACTTGCTTGCAGCAGGCAGATGCATTCTTGTTCCTTCCAAAATATGCTTTTGCCTATGATGTCCTTCAAACCAGTCGCTGCTCCATTGCGCGCGAGTAATGGTCTGACCTCGAAAGCTCAGGTGACCTTTGCCTCGATGACGCTGAGACGCCCGGCCGGACAGGTCGCGGTGTGAGTAAAGCCGGATTCGCGAAACAGCCAGGCGTACTGCTTTTCCGTTCTTTCGAGACCGCCAGGACCGCGAAGCATGAGCAGATCGGTCAGCGTCTGTTCCCTGTGCGCATCGCTTACGCTCGGGAATTCCGGCATGACCCGTTCGATAAGCAGGAGCACGCCCCCTCCGGGGAGCGCCCTTCGACAGTTTGCGAGGATGACCATGCTGCGCTCATCGTTCCAATCGTGAATGATGTTCTTCATGACGATGGCATCCGCGATCGATGGAATCGTCTGGAAGAAATCGCCGGCCATGAATTCGATGCGATCACTGAGCCCGCTGCGCCTCAGATGGCCAGTCGCGGATTCGGCGCAGCGCGGAAGGTCGAAAATAGTCCCTCGGATATGCGGATGCTGCCCGGCTATGGCGCCAACGAGTTCGCCGGAGCCGCCGCCGACATCCATGAGATGAGCGAACGCACCGAAGTCGTAGGCCCCCAGGATATCCGGAATCGCCAGACGGGTCCCCTCCGTCATAGCCGCATTAAATATGCTGACCATCTCCGGATCGCGCGCCATCAGATCAAAGCTGTTTTCATGGTCAAGCAGTTGCGCGGCGGTCTTGCCGGTCATGATCGAGTCCAGCAACCCGGTCCACGATTCGGTCAGAAACCGGCCTTCAAAGATCGTCCAGTTCTTGAGGGACTGGGTTGCGGCCCCGTCAAGGCAAGCCCCCAGTTCGGTCAATGCGTATCGCTCTTCAGCGACCGTGCAAATGCCTATGGTCGAAAGCGCGGTCAGCAGGCGGCGGAGCGCCTGCTTGTTCGCGCCGGTTGCCTCGACGAGTTCGCCGAGGGGCCGCGATCCATCGCGCAGGAGCTCGGCGATCCCCAGCTTCGCGGCGACGTAGATGACCGCGGTCACGCGCTGCGACTGAATAAGGTGCAGCAATCTTGCGGATGCTTGGACAGAGGCCATCGATCATTCCCCCTCATGTTGCTAGTTGGTGCCGGTCCAGCACTCCCGGGCAAACCTGCTCAGGCTCGAAAGCGGCGCGCTGCGCGGCATTGATTGGCCGACCCTGATCTCGGTGTCGCTGACGCCGGGACCGCATCGCCGGTCCGTCCCCGCAATTGGGGAAGGGTTGAAACCTGAAATACTTAGCGCAGTATGGATGACAGAACTGATCATGGAGGCCTGCCTGGCGCTGACCGCTTTTGGTGGATCGCTGCTCGGGACGGTTTTGCTATCCCGCGCCGCAAGATGATGCTGTACAATTGCCGCCAGGTCCCGAAACCTCGCCGATATTCTGCCGATACTTTCCGAAATGGCCCAACGAGGCGTTCTTGCTTAAGTCATCGCAGCCTTCGATTGTGATCGGCGACCGGACCTTGGACCTAGCCCGCGAATTGCTGCTCGACGGGCGCGGCGACATCGTGCCGTTGCGTCCTCAAGCCTGGGCGGTGCTGCGGCTCCTCGCGCAACGCGTCGGGCGCCTGGTGCATAAGGACGAGATATTGGATGAGGTCTGGTCGGACTGCGAGGTCACGGAAGACTCGCTTGTCCAGGCCATCGGCGACATCAGGCAGGCCTTGGGAGGGGCGGGCCGATTGGCCCTGAGAACCTTGCCTCGCCGCGGCTACATGCTGGTCGTGGATGGCGAGCAGGCCGACCGCCCGGCTTCTGCCAGTGTCACGACCTCGTCGATGCCGGACAACGCCGGAAGGCCAGCGGGTTCATCTTCGATCCCACACCTGTCCATTGTTGTTCTACCATTCACAAATATTGGCGGCGATCTGGAGCAGGAATATTTTGTCGATGGCGTGACTCACAGTCTGACTACCGACCTGTCGCGCATCGCCGGCGCGTTCGTCATCGGCCGGGGCACTGCGTTCACCTTCAAGGGAAAGGCGGTGGACGTGAGGGAGATCGGTCGCGAATTGAATGTCCGTTACGCGCTGGAAGGGTCGGTGCAACGCGGCGGCAATCGCTTTCGCCTGAACGTTCAGTTGACTGACACGGAAACCGGAGCCCATGTGTGGGCCGAGCGCTTCGACAAGCCCGCTGCCGACTTGCTGGACATGCAGGATGAGATCGTATCCCGGCTCGCCAATACATTGAACGCCGAGCTTATCAAGGCCGAAGCACGACGGGCAGAACGGTTGCCCCAGCCGGACGCGATGGATCTCTATTTTCAGGGCAGGGCTGTCCTGAATAAAGGAATAGCGCCAGCGGTTATGGCGCGAGCAAGGGATTTCTTCATGCGCGCCCTCGCGCTTGATCCCGACAATATTGAAGCAGCGGTTGCCGCGGCTCAGGTCGATTTTGCGATCGGTTCTTCCTCCATGGCCGATGACGGACCGGCATATTTCAGGGCCGCGGAGAAGGCGCTGAATGGCGTGTTGTTGCGTGCGCCCAATCACCCCAGAGCCCACATGTTGCTCGGCGCGGTTCAAATTCGGACGCGCCGCGCTGCAAAGGGTATCGCTGAATGTCGCCAGGCGCTGGCGCTCGATCGGAATTTGGCCGATGCGCATGGGTTCATTGGCCTCGGGAAGCATGCGCTGGGGCGTGGTGAGGAAGTCGAGGGGCATATTCAAGAGGCGTTACGACTGTCCCCTCGCGATACGCGTGCCTTTCTCTGGATCATGGTTGTCGGGATGGCCAAGTTGATGTCCTGCACCAACGCAGACCTCGAGGCGCTGGACTGGCTTCGCCGGAGCATTGAGGCTAATCCCAATTTTGCGCTCGCTCACTTTCACTTGGCTGGCGCGTTGGCCATGATGGGAGACCTCGAGGAAGCACGATCCAGTGCCAAAGCCGGACTGGCACTCGATCCCAACTTCAGCATTCGTCGATACGACGTCAATGTCGTCTTCCTGTCCGACAATCCGGTATGGCTCGCCAAGCGTAAGCGCTTTTATGAGGGAATGCGCATGGCCGGCGTGCCGGAGAGCTAGTGCCGCGTTCGATCATCTGCGTGAATGGGATAGAGCTGCGACGAGGAGCTGCATTTGAGCTCCAGCAGCGGCGCACCATGCACTCGCCTTGGCCAGCGGCGGGGCACCGCTCACGAACTGTGCTTCGCCTCGGTCGACTTCTGCGCGAACTGCGGAAAGGTCTCGGCCACGACAGGCCCATCCAGCCGCCATGAATAGCAGCCGCCGACGAAGAATGGCGGCTCGGTGACATCGCGCTGGTGATCGAGCGCGCCGCGGCCCTGCGGGTCCTTGCCGGAGGTTGCGGTCTGGAACAGCGTCGTCACCGCCGGACCCAGCAGCTCGGCGAGATGGGTGCAGGTTTCGAGCTTGCCAATCTTGCGACGGACCAGTTCGCGCCAGCCCTTGCCGATGCGTTCGCCGACCAGGCGCTGCAAGATGCCCTCGACGTCGAGGCAGGACGGGTAGGGCGTTGAGGCCATCGTGGTGCCGGTCTCGCGGATCGTAAAACTGTCGTCGACCGCGAGCCGCAGGCGGATGTCGTGCACGGGATCGTCGGGCTGCTGCAGCCCGCGATGCTTGTCCTGTCGGGCATAGGGTTTGGTGTCGACCAGCTGCGCCTCGACTTCCCACAATCCGTCGTCACGGAGATAGCCGAGACATTCGACGGAGCGGCGGTGCATCAGGCGGCGGGGCTTGCCGTCGGTATTGGTATCGGGTGCGGACATCGGAACTCGCTGGATTGAATCTCGAACCGATCCAATCGGCCATGTGCTCCGATGTCAACGCTCGCGGTCGAATGGCGTCATGAGACATCGTCATTCCGGGATGGCGCGTTAGCGCCAGACCCGGAATCTCGAGATTCCGGGTTCGATGCTTCGCATCGCCCCGGAATGATGGGGGTGACGTTGAGAGCTGTCCCTCAGCTCACCCGCCGTTCGCGGTTCTCCCAATACGGCTTTCTAAGCTCGCGCTTTAAGATCTTGCCAGCGCCGGAGAGCGGCAGCGGCGTCGAGGTGATGTCGACGCTGCGCGGGCATTTGTAGCCGGCGATCAGCACCTTGCAGTGCTCCATCAGCTCTTCCGGCGTGGCGCTGGCGCCGCTCTTCATCACCACGACGGCGTGAACCTGCTCGCCCCAGCGTTCGCTCGGGATCCCGATCACGGCGCATTGCGCCACCGCCGCGTGCTGGGCGAGCGCGTTCTCGACCTCGGCCGAATAGACGTTCTCGCCGCCGGAGATGATCATGTCCTTGACACGGTCGACGACGTAGATGAAGCCGTCCTCGTCCATGTAGCCGCCGTCGCCGGTGTGCATCCAGCCGTCGATCACGGCGCGCGCGGTCTCCTCCGGACGCTCCCAATAGCCCATCATCACCATGTCGCCACGCACCGCGATCTCGCCGACGGTGCCCGTCGGTACGACCTTGTCCTCCGCATCGACGATCTTGACCTCGGCGCCAAGCGTCGCCCGGCCGGCGCCGCGGTGCCGGCCCTTGACGCGGCCGTCGCCGATATGCTCCTTCCAGTGCAGCAGGGTCGCGATCGGCGACAGCTCGGTCATGCCGTAGGCTTGCGTGAACTCGACATGCGGCAGCGCCTTCATGGCGCGCATCAGCACGGCGTCGCTGATCACGGAGGCGCCGTAGGAGATTCGCTTCAAGGACGACAGGTCGTAATTGCCGAGCGTCGGGTGGTCGACGAACATCTGGATCATGGTCGGCACGAGCAGCACGTCGGTGATGCGCTCCTTCTGCACGGCGGCTGCGACGCCGTCAGGCGTAAAGCCCTGGATCACGACGTTGGAGCCGCCGGACAGCAGCACCGAATACATCGCCGCGCCATTGGCGAGGTGGAACATCGGCGCCGCGTGCAGGTAGATCGTGCTGCTCGGCCACAAGCCTTCGCCGAGCGCGTTGAGCGCGTTGGCCATCAGATTGCCGTGGCTCAGCATCACGCCCTTGGAGCGGCCGGTGGTGCCGCCGGTGTAGAAGATGCCGGCAAGGTCGTCGCGGCTGCGCATCGCATCCGGAACAGGCGCGCTGCGCGCGATGAGCGTCTCGTAATTCTCCATGCCGGCAGGCGTGTCGCCCTCGTCGGCATAGACCAGCCGCAGGCCGGGGACGGCGCCTGCCAGCGCCGTGCCGACCGGCGCAAACGCCCTGTCGACGAACAGGATCGTTGCGCGGCAGTCGCGCAGCGCGTCCTCGTTCTCGATCGGAGACCAGCGGATGTTGAGCGGCACGATCACGGCGCCGGCCCAGCCGACGGCGAGGTAGAGCTCGAGATAGCGGTCGGAGTTCAGCGACAGGATCGCGACGCGGTCGCCGTCCCGGGCGCCGAGGCCGCGGATCGCGGCGGCGAGGCGGGCGACGCGTTCGCCGACCTCGCGCCAGTTGCGCCGCCGCTCACCGCAGACGACTGCGAGCCCGTTTGGATTGACCTGCAGCGCGCGCCGCAGTCCGTGTGTGATGTTCACTCGTCTCCTCCCTTGATGCGTTTCCCCTGCGAGGCGGTTTGTCCGCCTTCTCGTGCGCCGTTGTCTTGCGCGTTGATGTCATTTGCGTTGTTGTTTTGGCGATGCCTTCGGTGAGGCGGATCGCGAACTCGTCGGCGACGGCGCGTCCGCTCAGCTCGCCGCCCGGCTGGAACCAGTGGCCGATCCAGTTCAGCGAGCCGGCGATCGCGAAAGCCGCGAGCTTCGGGTCGCACGGCTTCACCGAACCGTCCGCGACGCCCTGTGCGATATAGTCGCGGAAGGCGCGGTCGATCCGCCGCTTCGCCGTCTGCACGATCTTGCGATTGTCCTTGCTGAGGTCGCGGATGTCGAACCGGACCAGGCTCTTGCCGTAGTCCGCGGTCATCAGCTCGGCATAGCGGACGGTGAGCTTGCGCAGCTTGTCGAGCCCTGAGCCGCCGCCCGCCGACGTCTCGGCAATGCATTCGTCGACCAGCTCATTGCCGATCGACCAGCACTCGAACAGGATCTCGTCCTTGCCGCGGAAGTAGTTGTAGAGCGCCGGCTTGGTGATGTTGAGCCGCTTGGCGACGTCGTTCAGCGTGGCACGGTGATAGCCCTGTTCAAGGAACAGGGCTACGGCCGTGCGCAGCACTGCCTCGCGCTTCTCGTCGCGGGCGCGGCGCCGGCTTTCGAATGGCAGCCATGGCGACTCGTTGCTGGAAGAGGGGGAGTGGGCGTCCATCGCGTCGGCTGTTGTCGCATTGACTCCGGAAGATCGCCCGTATATTACCCATGGGTAATAAATAGTCCAGTGGGTAATTTCCGGGAGGACACGCGATGACGTCACGCACCTATATTGCCGGGGTCGGCAATCTCCCGTTCGTCAAGCCCGGCGCCAATGCGCCGTATCACGTGATGGGCGCCGAAGCGGCGAAGCTGGCGCTCGCCGACGCCGGGCTCGACTACGGCCGCGTGCAGCAGGCCTATGTCGGCTACGTCTATGGCGACTCCACCTGCGGGCAGCGCGCGCTCTATCCGGTCGGCATGACCGGCATCCCGATCGTCAACGTCAACAACAACTGCTCGACCGGCTCGACCGCGCTGTTCCTGGCGCGGCAGGCGATCGAGTCAGGCGCGGCCGATTGCGTGATGGCGCTCGGCTTCGAGCAGATGAAGCCCGGCGCGCTCGGGGCCGTGTTCACCGACCGTCCCAGTGCGTTCGACGATTTCGACGCCGCGGCCGACAAGCTGGTCGACGCGCCCGGCGTGCCGCTGGCGCTGCGCTATTTCGGCGGCGCCGGCCTCAGCCACATGAAGAAATACGGCACGCCGCTCTCCGCCTTTGCAAAAGTGCGCGCCAAGGCGAGCCGTCATGCCAAGAACAATCCACTGGCGCTGTTCCGCAAAGAGGTCACCGCCGACGACGTGATGAACGACCAGGTGATCTGGCCCGGCGTGATGACGCGGCTGATGGCGTGCCCGCCGACCTGCGGCGGCGCCGCCGCGATCCTGGTCTCGGAGAAATTCGCCGACCAGCACGGCCTCAACAAGCAGGTCCGCATCGCGGCGCAGGCGATGACGACCGACACGCCCTCGACCTTCGGTGCGTCAGACATGATGCAGGTGGTCGGCTACGACATGGCGCGGGATGCCGCGCGCAAGGTCTATGAGGCCGCCGGCATCGGGCCTGATGATCTCGACGTCGTCGAGCTGCACGACTGCTTCGCGCACAACGAGCTGATCACCTATGAGGGGCTTGGCCTGTGCGGCGAGGGCGAGGCCGCGAAATTCATCGACGACGGCGACAACTCCTATGGCGGCAGGATCGTCACCAACCCGTCCGGCGGGTTGCTGTCGAAGGGCCATCCGCTCGGCGCCACCGGGCTTGCGCAGTGCTATGAGCTGACGCGGCAGCTGCGCGGCACCGCTGCGGCGACGCAGGTGGAGGGCGCGCGGATCGGCTTGCAGCACAATCTCGGCCTCGGCGGCGCCTGCGTCGTGACGCTCTACGAACGCGCTTGAGGTCGTCATGGTCGATCAATCCGCTGTCGGGCGTACATTTACGCCCGTGACCGCGCGCGTCGAGCCGGGGCGGCTGCGCTTCTTCCTCGATACGCTCGGCGAGACGAATGCCGTCTATCGCGACGAGGCGGCCGCGCAAGCGGCCGGCTTCACGGCGGCGCCGGTGCCGCCGACCTATCTGTTCTGCCTCGAGATGATGGATGCGCCGGACCCGTTCGAGTTCCTCACGGCGCTCGACATCGATCTGGCGCGCGTGCTGCACGGCGAGCAGCGCTTCGACTATCATGCGCCCGTCGTGGTCGGCGACACCTTGACCTTCCGCCCGCGCGTCACTGGCGTGACCGACAAGAAGGGCGGGGCGATGACGCTGATCGTGGTCGACACCCCGGTCACCAACCAGAACGGTGTCCATGTCGCCGATGTCTCGCGCACCGTCGTGGTACGCAATGCGAGGCCGTCATGAGCAGCTCTCCCTCTGTCGGCGACCGCATCGTCCACAAGGAGTTTCCACCGATCACCCGCCATCGCCTCGCGCTGTATTGCGGCGCCTCCGGCGATCACAATCCGATCCATGTCGACATCGATTTCGCGAAGGCGGCCGGCTTCCCCGACGTGTTCGCGCACGGCATGCTGGTGATGGGCTATCTCGGCCAGGCGCTGACCGACGCGGTGGCGCCGTCGCGCATCCGCTCGTTCTCGACCCGCTTTGCGGCGATCACCCAGCTCGGCGCGAAGCTGACCTGCGAGGGCACGGTGACCGAGCTGGTCGAGCAGGGCGGTGAGAGGCGCGCAATACTCGCGCTGACCACCAGGGATCAGAACGGCGAGATCAAGCTCGCCGGCGAGGCGGTTATCGCGCTGTAGTGCGAAAGGTCTCGCCACGAGGGATTGTGCGCTCCCTCGCCCCGCTCTTGCGGGGAGAGGGTTTGGGTGAGGGGCTGCTTCCGCGCACTCTGGAGGTGGTGAGACCTGTACCCCCTCACCCGGAACGCATCTGACAATGCGTTCCGACTTCTCCCCGCAAGCGGGGCGAGGTGAGGCGGGCATACCGCAAAGATCACGTTGTTTGAGGGAGGTTTGAATGTCAAAGCTGCAAGGCAAAGTCGCGCTCGTCTCGGGCTCCGGCCGCGGCATCGGGCGCGCGATTGCGCTGAAGCTCGCGAACGAGGGCGCGCGCGTCGTGGTCAACGACCTCGATGCCGAGCCGGGCGATGCGGTCGTCGCGGAGATCAAGGCCATGGGCGGCGAGGCGATCGCGGTCAATGGCAGCGTGACCGAAGCCGGCTTTGCCGATCGCTTCGTCGGCGCCGCGATCGAGCGGTTCGGCGGTCTCGACATCATCGTCAATAATGCCGGGTACACCTGGGACTCGACGATCCAGAAGATGACCGACGAGCAGTTCCAGGCGATGCTGGACGTCCATCTGGTCGCCCCGTTCCGCATCATGCGCGCGGTGTCGGAGCCGATCCGAGTGATGGCGAAGAGGGAGGCCGAGGCGGGCCGCGAGGTGTTCCGCAAGGTCGTCAACATCTCCTCGATCGCGGGCCTCTACGGCAATGCCGGGCAGGCGAGCTATTCGTCCGCCAAAGCATCGCTGATCGGGCTGACGCGCACGATGTGCAAGGAGTGGGGCCGCTACAAGGTCAACGTCAATTGCGTGGCGTTCGGCCTGATCAACACCCGCCTGACCCAGCCGATCGAGACCCAGCAGAAAACCATCGACGTCGCCGGCCGCGACATCAAGGTCGGCGTCCAGCCGCAGATGCTGGAGGCGATGGGCCGCATGATCCCGCTCGGCCGCGGCGGCACGCCGGAGGAGGCGGCCGATGCGGTCTATCTGTTCTGCGCTCCGGAATCGAATTACATCAGTGGTCAGGTGATCGTCGCCGGCGGCGGTCTTCTGATTTAATACGAGGGCAGAATGCACTACCGATCGTCCTGGATGACCGAGGAGCTGGACACCTTCCGAGACCAGTTCCGCAAATTCCTCGCCAAGGATCTGGCGCCGCACGCCGAAAAATGGCGCGAGCAGAAGCTGGTCGATCGCTCGGCCTGGCGCGCGCTCGGCGAGATGGGCGCGTTGCTGCCGAGCGTGCCCGAGGCCTATGGCGGCTTAGGGGCCAGCTTCGCCTATGACGCCGCCGTGCTCGATGACCTCGAGAGCACGGTGCCGGAGCTGACCACCGGCGTCTCCGTGCACAGCGCGATCGTCGCGCATTACATCGTCAACTATGGCTCGGAGGAGCAGAAGAAACGTTGGCTGCCGAAGATGGCGTCGGGTGAGATGGTCGGCGCCATCGCGATGACCGAGCCCGGCACCGGCTCGGATCTGCAGGCCGTCAAGACCACGGCGAAGAAGCAGGGCAATTCCTACGTCATCAACGGCCAGAAGACTTTCATCACCAACGGCCAGGCCGCCGATCTCGTCATCGTGGTGGCGCGGACCGGGGCTCCGGGCGCCAAGGGCATCTCGCTGATCGTGGTTGAGACCGCGGGCGCCGAGGGGTACCGGCGCGGGCGCAACCTCGACAAGATCGGGCTGCACGCATCAGACACGTCGGAGCTGTTCTTCGATAACGTCACGGTGCCGCCGGAGAACCTGCTCGGCGCCGAGGAGGGCAACGGCTTCGTACAGCTGATGCAGCAATTGCCGCAGGAGCGGCTGTCGCTCGCGATCGGCGCGGTCGCCTCGATGGAGCGCGCGGTCAGGATCACCGCCGAATACACCAAGGAGCGCACCGCGTTCGGCAAGCCGCTGCTCGAATTCCAGAACACCGCCTTCAAGCTTGCCGAGCGCAAGACCGAGGCGATGATCGCCCGCGTGTTCGTCGACTGGTGCGTCGAGCGCCTGGTCGCCGGCGACCTCGACACCGTGACGGCGTCGATGGCGAAATGGTGGTGCTCGCAGAAGCAGGTCGAGACCGCCGACGAATGCCTGCAGCTGCATGGCGGCTACGGCTACATGCAGGAATATCCGATCTCGCGCATGTTCATCGATTCCCGCATCCAGAAGATCTATGGCGGCACCAACGAAATCATGAAGCTCCTGATCGCGCGTTCGCTGTAGGCGGGCGCATCTTTGGCCGTCGTTCCGGGGCACGCGAAGCGTGAACCCGGAATCTCGAAGTTGCGGCTTGAGATTCCGGGTTCGATGCTCGCGCATCGCCCCAATGACGCGGAGGGGTGAGTGCGCGCTCATCTCCTTCGGCCGTGCGCCGCTACATCGCCCGTACGTTCTTGAGGAACTTGTCGAC
This sequence comes from Bradyrhizobium sp. KZN70725, assembly GCF_055264925.1. Taxonomy (NCBI): domain Bacteria; kingdom Pseudomonadati; phylum Pseudomonadota; class Alphaproteobacteria; order Hyphomicrobiales; family Nitrobacteraceae; genus Bradyrhizobium; species Bradyrhizobium sp. KZN70725. The sequence continues at coordinate 146,669 of NZ_JBUYWT010000002.1, read as the reverse complement.
CTGAACTTCCAGCTCTGAGGCGTTGCTGGCGAGCTCTCCGGAGGCCGCCAGCACGTTCTCGGCGGCCTTGCTGGCATCGTCGATCGCCTTGGTCGTGCCGTTGATGTTTGCGGTGACCTCCTTGGTGGCCGCGGCCTGTTCCTCGACCGCGCTGGCGATCACGGTCGAGATCTCGCTGATCTGGACGATGACCTGCGAGATCGCCTTCAGCGCCGTGGCGGTGTTGCCGGTCGCGGCCTGCATCTCGTTGATCTGCGCCGAAATGTCTTCCGTGGCCTTGGCGGTCTGGTTGGCCAGCGCCTTCACCTCGGAGGCGACGACGGCGAAGCCGCGTCCGGCCTCACCGGCCCGCGCGGATTCGATGGTTGCGTTGAGCGCAAGCAGGTTGGTCTGGCCGGCGATTTGGCTGATCAGGGCGACGACGTCGCCGATCTTCTGCGCCATGGTCACGAGACCCGCGACCAGCTTGTCGGACTTCTCGGCTTCGTCGACCGCCATGCGGGCAATGCGGCTCGCCTCGGCCACCTGGCGGCTGATCTCGTTGACCGAGGACGACAGCTCCTCGGACGCGGACGCCGCGCTCGCCGAGCGCTGATTGACGAATTCGGCGGTCGTCGTCAGCGATCGCGCAGTGCCCTGCATTTGCGTCGACGCCGACGCCAGCATCCCGGCAAGGCCCTTCACGTCCTTCTCGAAATCGTCCGCCAGCTTCACATTGCCTGTCACGACCGACCAGCTCAGCATCGCGCCGGTGTAGTTGCCGCGCTTGTCGGTCAGCCCGGAGACCCGCAGGTCGAGCGTTTCCGGACCGAGCTTGATCTTGGCCGCATGCGGCAGGTTTTTGGGATCGCCGACGATGCGGCGCTGGTGCGCCGGGTTCTTGTGGAAGATGTCGAACGAGTTGCCGAGGATCTTGTCCGGCGCCACCGGAAGCAGGTGCTTCACGGTGTCGAGCGTCTTGAGGCTGGTCTGGTTGATGTAGGTGATGTTGAAATCGGTGTCGCACATCATGATGTTGATCGGCATGTTGTCGAGCATCTGCAACAGCCGTTCGGTCTGCGTTTCAAGCCGCGCCTTCTCGGTCGCGAGCTCCCAGGTCAGCATCGGGCCGGTGTAGCGGCCGCGCGAATTGGTCATAGCCGTCACGGTGAGATCGAGCGTCTCGCCGCCGATGGTGATACGCGCCTTGTGCGGCAGGTTCTTCGGGTCGGACAGCAGCCGGCGCTGATGCTGCGGGTTCCTGTGAAATATATCGATCGATTGCCCGATCAGCGCGTCGACCTTTACCGGCAGCACATGCTCGATCTTCTTCAGGTTCTGCCGCGTCGACTCGTTGATGTAGGTGATTTTGAAATTGTCCAGCTCGCAGAGCATGACACTGATCGGCATGTCGTCGAACAGCCGGTACGAACTGTCCGAGCCGATCACGCTTGCGACGCTCTTCATCCCCAACATGCATTGCCTCCAGCCTTGATAATGATCTTGGTGAATTGAAACGGTGCACCTGATCGGCAGCGGAATGCCTTCCACCGCCGGCCCCACGCAGGTGCGTTACACGATTTACAATTTCTGACTGTGTGGAACGGTAAGCGATTCGAATTCCACCAAGAAGGGCACGCAATGCGCCGCGTGCGATCGCACAAGGTCGAACGCGCGATGCTCGCGATGAGCGCAGCCGAAAACGTCGCACAACACCGCGATTTGCCGTGAAATCCGCGCGATCCGGCGACGAAGATGTGAAGCGGCCGATCGCTGCACCGTAATCTTACGGAAGCACACGCGTGCGCTCCTAATGATTGTTATCGTGCACATAACGTGTGGCTCATGCAGATTGTGCCACGCCATCGCGCGCAGCGGAGAGCTCTTGACTGCAATCGTCTCGGCGGCCACGCGCTGTCGGTCTTGGCGATGCGGCGTGCGAGCATTCTTTCGCCTGCGCTCTGTTGAGTCGATCGGCGCCTCGTGATGACAGGGCGGCCGCATCGTCGATGCGGGTGTTCATGAAAGAAGCCCGCGCAGGTTGATCATGCCGCGCGAGACCCGATCGGGGTCACGGACCGGCGTCGTGGTCCCGCGCGAGCGCAACGAGATCGCCCTCGAGCCGGACGATCGTGACCTGCGTTGCTTGCCGGCCGGCGGCTTCAATCCTGCCGGCGATCGTCCGCTCTGCGGAAATCGATGACGAAACGGCGTTGCCCATTGCCTACCGCATGGCTTGGCGCCGCTGCGCGCGGGAGACGCAGCTTCGGCCTTGCACCCTATTTCCGTCTATCATACCCCGTGGGACCACGATCCGCGCGAAGCTCAAACGCGCGCCAGTACTTGCAGGGAGCCCTCATGACCAAAAGCAATGCCCGCACCGGAGGCCAGATCCTGATCGACCAGCTGGTCGCGCAAGGGGTGGAGCGCGTCACCTGCGTGCCGGGCGAGAGCTATCTGGCGGCGCTCGACGCCTTGCACGACAGCGCGATCGACGTCGTGATCTGCCGCGCCGAGGGCGGGGCCGCGATGATGGCGGAGGCCTATGGCAAGCTCACGGGACGTCCGGGCATCTGCTTTGTCACCCGCGGTCCGGGCTCGACCAATGCCGCCCATGGCGTGCACATCGCGATGCAGGACTCCACCCCGATGATCCTGTTCGTCGGCCAGGTCGACACCGGCATGCGCGAGCGCGAGGCATTCCAGGAACTCGACTACAAGGCGGTGTTCGGCACGATGGCGAAATGGGCGGTCGAGATCGATCGTCCGGATCGCATTCCGGAACTGGTCGCGCGCGCCTTCCGCGTCGCGCTGCAGGGCCGGCCCGGTCCGGTGGTGATCTCGCTGCCGGAGAACATGCTGACTGAAACCGCCGCGGTCGCCGACGCGCCGAAGGTCGAGCCTGCGGCGACCTGGCCTGCGCCGGCCGATCTCGAGCGCCTCGGCAGCATGCTCGCCGGCGCCAAGGCGCCGATCGTGGTGCTCGGTGGCTCGGCCTGGACCGCGGAGGCCGCCAAGGGCATTGCGCGCTTCGCCGAGCGCTTCGACCTGCCGGTTGCCACCTCGTTCCGCCGCGCCTCGCTGTTCGACGCCGACCACTCGCATTATGCCGGCGATCTTGGCATCGGCCCGAGTCCGAAGCTCAGGGATCGCATCACCGGCGCCGACGTCATCCTCCTGATCGGCGGCCGCATGTCGGAAATGCCGTCCTCGTCCTACACGCTGCTCGACATTCCGGTGCCGAGCCAGAAACTGATCCATGTCCATCCCGGCGCCGAGGAGCTCGGCCGTGTCTACCAGCCGGCGCTGGCGATCCAGGCGACGCCTGCGGCCTTTGCCGCCGCGGTCGAGACCATGATGCCGGCGGCAGTGCCGGCCTGGAAGGGCGAGGCGGCCAAGGCGCACGCGGATTACCTCGCCTGGACCGACAAGCCGCGCGAGCTGCCGGGCAGCTTCCAGTATGGCGAGGTCGTGACCTGGCTGCGCGATCGCCTGCCGAAGGATGCCATCGTCTGCAACGGCGCCGGCAATTATGCCGGATGGATTCACCGCCACCATCGCTTCCACGCTTTCGCCGCGCAGCTCGCGCCGACCTCGGGCTCGATGGGCTACGGCGTGCCGGCGGCTGTGATGGCCAAGCGGCATCATCCGGACCGGGTCGTCGTGGCGTTCGCCGGCGACGGCTGCTTCCTGATGAACGGGCAGGAGTTCGCCACCGCCGTGCAGTATGACGCGCCGCTGATCGTCGTCGTCATCGACAACGCGCAATACGGCACCATCCGCATGCATCAGGAGCGCGACTATCCGGGCCGCGTCGTCGGCACCCAGCTCAAGAACCCGGACTTCGCGCTTTACGCCAAGGCGTTCGGCGGCCATGGCGAGCGGGTCGAGCGCACCGAAGACTTCGCGCCCGCGTTCGAGCGCGCGCTGGCCTCCGGCAAGCCCGCGATCCTGCACTGCCTGGTCGATCAGCGTGCGCTGTCGGTCGGCAAGGATTTTGCGCCGCAGGCCACGCGCTAGGGCATGATCCGGAAAAATGCGAAGCGGTTTTCCGAGGAGATCATGCCCAAACAAAAGTCCCGTCACGTCGCGATCATCGGGGCCGGCGCGGTCGGCGTCATCAGCGCCATCGAGGCGCTGCGTGCGGGCCACAGCGTAACCTTGATCGATCCGGGCGAGCCCGGCGGCACCCAGGCGGCGAGCTACGGCAATGCCGGTTGGCTGTCGTCGCATTCGGTGATCCCGCCGGCCGAGCCGGGCACCTGGAAGAAGGTGCCGGGCTATCTGATGGATCCGCTCGGGCCGCTGGCGATCCGCTGGTCGTATCTGCCGAAGGCCTTGCCGTGGCTGGTCAAGTATCTGCTGTCGAGCCGGACCGAGGCGCAGGTCGAGGCCACCGCGCGGGCGATGCGCGATCTCCTGAAGGATGCACCGCTGCTGCACCGGCAACTCGCCGAGGAAGCCGGCGTGGGCGAATTGATCGAGCGGCGCGGGGTGATGCATGTGTTTCCCTCACGCGCGCCGTTCGACCGCGATCTCGGCTGGCGCATCCGCAAGCGCGTCGGCATCGAATGGCTGGAGCTCGATGAAGACGAGATGCGCCAGCGCGAGCCCGATCTGCATCCGCGCTACAAATTCGGCGTCGTGGTGGAGGAGGCGGGCCGCTGCCGCGATCCCGGCGCCTATGTCGCGGCGCTTGCCGCGCACGCCGTCGCGAACGGCGCCGAACGCGTCGCCGCCAAGGCAACGGGCCTCAGGCTCGCCGGTGACAGGCTTGTCGCTGTGATCACCGAGAGCGGCGAGATTGCCTGCGACGCCGCCGTCGTCGCCGCGGGCGCGCGCTCCAGGCAATTGACCGCCTCGATCGGCGATCCGCTGCCGCTGGAGACCGAGCGCGGCTATCACGTCATGATCGAAAATGCGGAATCCGGCCCGCGCAATTCGATGATGGCCTCCGATGCCAAGATGGTCGTCAACTGGACCGATAAGGGCCTGCGCGCCGCCGGCACGGTGGAGATCGCGGGGCTTGACGCCGCGCCGAACTGGAAGCGCGCCGAAATCCTGCGCAAGCACCTCTTCAATATGTTCCCGAAGCTGCCGACGGATATTCCGCCATCGCGGATCAAGACCTGGTTCGGCCATCGGCCGAGCATGCCGGACGGGCGCCCCTGCATCGGTTATGCCCGTGCCACGCGCGATGTGGTCTACGCCTTCGGCCACGGCCATGTCGGCCTGGTCGGATCGGCCCGGACCGGCCGGCTGGTCGCGCAACTCCTGAGCGGCAAGGCGCCGGAGATTCCGCTCGCCCCGTTTGCGCCCTCGCGCTTCCTGTAGGAAGCAACGGCGGCGAAGCCTCAGCTGTCGCCGGCCCAGGCCGTGATCGCGGCCGGTGCGATCACGCGTCGCGGTGCGTGCGGATTGATCGTTCCGGCGCTGACGTCCTGCGTCTGAACGAGCAGCGTGCGCGCAAACGCCTTGGCGTCCTGCTCGGTCGTGAAGGTACGGGTCTGGCGCGCGAAGCGGTGATGTCCGGCGTCAGGATTTCGCATGGCGAACGAGACGTACCAGATGGCCTTGTCGGTCTTCATCGCGCCTCTTTGGTGGTAATCCGCCCGCGCGATCGCGACGTGATGCTCGATGCTCGATGTGCAAAAAGTGCCAAGACAAAGAATCCTGAAATACAACACATTGCGGCGAATAGGCTCCTCGGCGAACCAGCAATGCTACAGCATCGGCACGTCTACCGATACTGGCGGCATATTACCTGTCAACCGATGGGTGAAATGACAATGCGCCGTTGCGACGTTGGTTCCATCCGGCAAATTGTCATGTCGGACGAGGCGCTGGTCGCGGTCCGCGAGGGCGAAGCGGCGGCCCTGAAGCCCGTGAACTGGTGGCGAGCCGTCACGACAAGTGTCGATACTTTCGAACGCTCGACGTAGGCCTCGCTAAATGACTTGGTCCTCCTTGCGGGCTGCGTTGATGGTTTCCTCCACCTCGGCGGCAAGGGCCGTGAGATGTTCGGCGAGCTTGCTGAACAACTCGCGCTTGCGCATGTCAGTCGCCAGGTCTCGGATCAACGCACATTCCGCCGCGTCGCGGCGAAGCTTTTCGAGATGCGTCAGCATGTCCTGCATTTTTCGTCCCCGAATGCCGTACTCCGCAACGCTAAGGCGGCACAGAACCGCGTAACAATAACCTGTGATAATTTTCGCGAACCTTGGCGAGGGTCGCGTATTTTTCTGACCCTCAAGGCAAGCTTGGCTTGCGACATTCAGTGTCGTCCCTGCGAAAAGCAGGGACCCATAACCACAAGCGCTGATTGGTGTGCTTCGCTGGAATGACCAGCTTTGTTCACAACATCCGCCGCGGCGTATGGGTCCCTGCTTTTCGCAGGGACGACAGCGAGGATGAGGCGATAGCGCTGCCTCTCTCACGACCCGATCCGCACCACCATCTTGCCGAGCGCCGCACGGGTCTGCATGGTGGTGAAGGCCGCGCGAAAATCGTCGAATGCGAACACCTTACCGACAACAGGCGTCAGTCGGCCATCGTTCAGCCATGCCGACAATTGCGTCATCACGCGCGCCTGCGCCTCGGGCTCGCGCCGCGCGATCTGGGCGGCATCGACGCCGATCAGGAGGCCGCCTTTCAGGAGCGGCAGATTGAACGGCAATGCGGGAATGCTGCCGGCCGCGAAGCCGACCACGACATGGCGGCCGTTCCAGGCGATCGAGCGGAACGCCTGCAGCGAGACCTCGCCGCCGACCGGATCGAAGATCACGTCGGCGCCGTGGCCGCCGGTCGCGTTCTTCAGCGCGTCGCGCCAGTCGGGCTTCGTGTAGTCGACGACAGCGTCGGCACCGAAGCTTGCGGCGAAGTTGCGCTTCTCCTCCGTCGAGGCCGCGGCGACGACGCGCGCGCCGAGCAGCTTGCCGACTTGAATGGCGGCGATGCCGGTGCCGCCGGCGGCGCCGAGCACCAGCAACTGCTCGCCGGCCTTGAGCGAGCCGCGCTCGCCGAGCGCATAGAGCGCGGTGAGGTAATTGGTGCGAAAGGCCGCGGCGGCCTCCATCGACAGTCCGTTGGGCATGATCTCGACGGCGTCGGGCGGCACCACGATGTGCTCGGCCAGCGCGCCCGAGCGCGCCGCGCCCATCACCCGCATGCCCGGCGCGATGCCGGCGACGTCGCCTGCGACCGCATCGACCACGCCAGCGAATTCCGCGCCCGGCGTAAAGGGCAGGGCATCCTTGGTTTGGTAGCGGCCCTCGACCTTCAGCCCATCGACGAAGCCGATGCTCGCGGCGTGGACCTGGACTCGGATCTGTCCGGGGCCGGGTTCGGGGGTGGCGATCTCCCTCAGCCCGATCTGATCGATGGGCGCGTATTGCTCGACGACGACGGCCTTCATCCTGTCCTGCTCATTGGTTGGTTTCCTCGAGAGCCTTTTCCGCTCCGATTGAATCGGAACGGAGCCCCGGATTCTTGTATTGACGCGTCTTCTTCACGCGAGCCGGTAGCCAGTTCGCGCGAATACGCTTCCGGCAAACCTATCCCATGTCCGTTGTTCTACGGGGAGGGGATTTGCGCATGCGACGGCAGGCTCGCATGCGGAAAGCCAGCATCTTCAACGACATCGCGAAAAGACCGGCGTTTACCCGTTGTTATCCCTACCAAATTCGGTAACGCGTCCTTAATGGCGTTAACGTTAGGGTTTTCCACGCGGCCCGCCTTGGGCTGCGCGCCGTCCAGGACGGGCAGGTTGCGTACGCGTTGGAGTCTCCTATGGATATCATGACTGGCGCCGGGCTGTTGGCTGGCATCATCGTCATCGCGGTGATGATGTTCATGGGCGGCGACCTGCACATGTTCATCTCCGAACACGCCATGATCATCATCTTCGGCGGCTCGATCGCGGCGACGATGATCCGCTTCCCGCTGGGCGTGATGCTGCATGGGCTGCCGCTCGGCGCCAAATTCGCCTTCACGATGAGCCGGCTGTCGGCCCGCGACCTCGTCGACGAGCTCGCCCGCATCGCCGAGATCGCCCGCAAGCAGGGGCCGGTCGGCCTGGAAAAGGTCGAGACCGACGAGCCGTTCCTCGCCAAGGGCATCCGTTACGTCGCCGACGGTTACGACCTCGAATTCATCCGCGACAACATGGAGCGCGACCGCGACAACTTCCTGATGCACCTCGACGAGGGCAGCAAGATCTATCGCGCGATCGGCGACTGCGCTCCGGCGTTCGGCATGATCGGCACGCTGATCGGCATGGTGCAGATGTTCGCCAACATGACCGACCCCTCCAAGCTCGGCCCGTTCATGGCGACCGCGCTGCTCGCGACGCTGTACGGCGCGCTGGTCGCCAATTTGTTCTGCCTGCCGATTGCCGACAAGCTGCACGGCAAGCTGCTCGACGAGGAGACCAACCGCACGCTGATCATCGACGGCATCCTGATGATCCGCGACTCCAAGAGCCCGGCGCTGGTGCGCGAGATGCTGCTGGCCTATCTGCCGGAGAAGCATCGCCAGGAGGAAGGCGAGCCGGTTCCGGCCTGACCGGACCGCGCTTTCGGGAAACGCAGCGATGGCCAAGAAAAAGCGCGGCGACGCCCATACCGGAGGTCACGGCTGGTTCGTGACCTTCGCCGATTTGATGGGCCTGATGATGAGCTTCTTCGTGATGCTCGTCGCGTTCTCCACCATGGACAACAACAAGCTGAAGATCGTCGCCGGCTCGATGCGCGATGCGTTCGGCGTGCAGACCAATGTGCGCTATTCCGGCATCGTCGAGTCCGACGGCCTGCCGACCCGGCCGAAACTGAAGAACGTCGAGCACATCTCGCCGGAAGAGTCCTCCGCCAATCCGACGCCGGACGAGAAGGAGCGCAGCCAGATCAACGGCGCGCGGCTGAAGATAGACCGCGAATTCGCTCTCGCCTCGGCCTCGCTTCGCCAGGCGCTGCAGGACATGCCGGAGCTGACCGAGATCTCCAAGAACATCATGTTCGAGGAGACCAAGGAGGGGCTCAATCTCGAGATCGTCGACCAGGATGGCCGCTCGATGTTCGCCGACGGCTCCAGGGAGCCGTATGACCGCACCCGCCGGCTGATCCAGAAGCTGGCCGCGCCGCTGAAGGCGACGCCGCTGCGGGTTGCGATCGTGGGGCATACGGCCGCAGGCTTCGTGCCGGCGCGCAGCGATTATGACGGCTTCGACCTGTCCGCGGACCGCGCCAACGCGGTGCGGCAGATCCTGGAGCGGGAAGGGCTGCCGCCGTCGCATATTTTCGCGGTTTCAGGCAAGGCCGACGGCCAGCCGCTGTTTCCCGACGATCCGACGCTGCCGGCCAACCGTCGCGTGACCATCACGTTGATGCGGGAAAATCCGCCGCTGCCGCCGGATCTGAAGCCGTAGCTCTGGGTTACCATACTACCGTCAACTACCATTGTTGCGCGGTTGACACGCGATGCGGAAGCGTCGATAGCCGCGCGGATCAAATCAACCGATCGGGCGTTCCAACCTCGCCATGGCTGTCAGCGTCTCATCTACCGAAGCTCAGGAAGGACAACCGACCTCCAGCTTCTGGGCCCTGACACTCGGCAGCATCGGGGTGGTGTTCGGCGATATCGGAACTTCGCCGCTCTACGCATTCCGTGAGGCGGTCGGCGGCGCCGCGCACGGCCAACCGGTCACCCGCATCATGGTGCTGGGCGTGCTCAGCCTGATCCTGTGGGCGCTGTTCACCGTCGTCACCGCGAAATACGTGCTGTTGCTGCTGCGCGCCGACAACAATGGCGAGGGCGGCACGCTCTCGCTGATGGCGCTCGGCCAGCGCGCGATCGGTCGGCGCAGCTGGCCGCTGCTCGCGCTCGGCGTGGTCGGCGCCTCGATGTTCATCGGCGATTCCATGATCACGCCGGCGATCTCGGTGCTGTCGGCGGTCGAAGGCCTCAAGCTCGCCACCCCGCATCTCGAGCACTATGTGGTGCCGCTGACGATCCTGATCCTGGTCGTGCTGTTCTCTGTGCAGAGTTCTGGCACCGCGCGCGTCGCTTCCGCCTTCGGTCCGGTGATGGTGGTGTGGTTCGCCTCGCTGGCGGTGATGGGGCTCGTTCACATCATGGACGACCCGTCGGTGCTGGCGGCGATCAATCCCTATTACGCGCTCCAGTTCATGCTGACCCACGGCACCATCGGCCTGGTGACGCTGGGCGCGGTATTCCTCGCGGTGACCGGCGGCGAGGCGCTGTATGCCGATCTCGGGCATTTCGGCCGCAAGCCGATCCAGTCCGGCTGGCTGTTCTTCGTGCTGCCGTCGCTGCTGCTGAACTATTTCGGGCAGGGCGCGCTTGTGCTGTCCGATCCCAGCGCGATCGAGAACTCGTTCTACCGCATGGTGCCCGACGTGCTGCTGCTGCCCCTGGTCGGGCTAGCCACCGCCGCGACGGTGATTGCAAGCCAGGCGGTCATCACCGGCGCCTATTCGCTGATCAGCCAGGCGGTGCAGCTCGGGCTCTTGCCGCGCTTCGAGGTTCGCTACACCTCGGAGACCCATGCCGGTCAGATCTATCTGCCGCGCGTCAACCGGCTGCTGCTGATCGGCGTGCTGCTGCTGGTGCTGCTATTCCGCACCTCGAGCGGGCTGGCGTCGGCCTATGGCATCGCCGTCTCCACCACGATGGTCGCCGACGGCATCATGGGCTTCATCGTGATCTGGAAGCTGTGGAACTGGCGCGTGGCGTCGGCGGCGGCATTGATCCTGCCGTTCGTGATCGTCGACATGACCTTCTTCAGCGCCAATCTCCTGAAGCTGTTCGAGGGCGCGTGGGTGCCGCTGCTGTTCGGCGTCGTGATGGCGACGATGATCTGGACCTGGCGCCGCGGCGCCGCCATCCTGGTCGCCAAGACCCGACGCATCGAGGTGCCGCTGCGCGACCTGATCCACAGTCTGGAGAAGCGGCCGCCGCATATCGTCAAGGGCACCGCGGTGTTCCTGACCAGCGATCCGAGCTTCGTGCCGACCGCGTTGCTGCACAATCTCAAGCACAACAAGGTGCTGCACGAGCACAACGTGATCCTGACCATCGAGACCGCACCGACGCCGCGCGTCGATCTATCCGAGCGCGTCAACATGGAGAAGGTGAGCGACAAGTTCACCGCGGTGCGGCTGCGCTTCGGCTACATGGAATCGCCGAACGTGCCCAAGGCGCTGGCGGTCGCGCGCAAGCTCGGCTGGCAGTTCGACATCATGTCGACCTCGTTCTTCGTGTCGCGCCGCTCGCTGAAGCCGTCGGCCCAGTCCGGCATGCCGCAATGGCAGGACCACCTGTTCATCGCGATGAGCCGGTCCGCCAATGATGCCACCGACTATTTCCAGATCCCGACCGGCCGGGTGGTTGAAGTGGGTACCCAGGTAACTATCTGACCGGGCGCAGGATTCTGACATTGATCGGCCGTGACCCATGCGTGATGTGCATGGCGGAGGCCTGAATCCGGGCTAACCTATGCATTCCTGCCGGGAGTATAGCGCTGCGACCCAGCATTGTGCGGTGCGGCAGAAGACAGAGGCACAGCTTCCCCATGTCATCCGAGAGTGCGATCACCGCGGCGGAAACGCCGGCGGCAAACGGCAATGGTGAGGCGCATTCAACCGCCACCTTCAAGGCCCTGATGCTCGGCAGCATCGGTGTCGTCTATGGCGACATCGGCACCAGCCCGCTTTACGCCTTGCGCGAGGCCGTCGTTGCCGCCGCCGGCGGCGAGGGCGCGGTGACGGCGCATGCGGTGCTCGGCGTGCTCTCGCTGATCCTCTGGGCTTTGATCGTCGTCGTCACGCTGAAATACGTCGTGATCCTGCTGCGCGCGGACAACAATGGCGAGGGCGGCACGCTGGCGCTGATGGCGCTGGCGCAGCGCGCGGCGACCAAGGGCGGCGCCGCGATCGTGCTGCTCGGCATCATCAGCGGCGCGCTGTTCTATGGCGACGCCGTCATCACGCCGGCGCTCTCGGTGCTGTCGGCAATCGAGGGCATCAAGCTCGTCACCTCGACATTCGATCCCTATGTCGTGCCGCTCACGGTGGTGATCCTTGTCGTCCTGTTCGCGGTGCAGTCGCGCGGCACCGCGCGCGTCGCGGCCTTCTTCGGCCCGGTGATGTGCGTATGGTTCGCCCTGATCGCGGTCGCGGCGCTGCCGCAGATCGCGCGGCATCCCGAAGTGCTATACGCGCTCAATCCGATTCTCGCGGTGTCGTTCATGCTGCATCACGGCGTGATCGGCTTCATCACGCTCGGTGCGGTCTTCCTCGCGGTGACTGGCGCCGAGGCGCTCTATGCCGACCTCGGCCATTTCGGCAAACGCCCGATCCAGACCGCGTGGCTGTTCATCGTGCTGCCGTCGCTGGCGCTGAACTATCTGGGGCAGGGCGCGCTCCTGATCGGCAATCCCAAGGGCATCGAGAACCCGTTCTTCCTCATGTTCCCGGACTGGGCCTTGATCCCGATGGTTGCGCTGGCGACCATGGCGACCGTGATCGCGAGCCAGGCCGTCATCACCGGCGCGTATTCGCTGACGCGGCAGGCGATCCAGCTCGGCCTGTTGCCGCGGTTCGAGATCCGCCACACCTCGGAGGCGCATTCCGGGCAGATCTACATGCCGCGCATCAACCGTTTCCTGTTCATCGCGGTCATCGTGCTGGTGCTGATGTTCCGCTCGTCGAGCGCACTGGCGTCGGCTTACGGCATCTCGGTGACCGGCACCATGGTGGTGACGGCGATGATGGGCTTTGTCGTGATCTGGAAGGTCTGGCGCTGGTCGCCGATCGCGGCCGCCGCGCTGGTCGCGCCCTTCCTGTTCCTGGACATCACCTTCCTGGCCGCCAACCTGCTCAAGGTGTTCGAGGGCGGCTGGGTGCCACTCGCGCTTGGCGGCGCCATGATCGTGGTGATGTACACTTGGCGGCGCGGCAGCCGGCTGTTGTTCGAGAAGTCGCGCAAGCTGGAATTCCCGCTCGCCGATCTCGTCGCGATGTTGGAGAAGCGGCCGCCGCAGCGTGTCACCGGCACCGCGGTGTTCCTGACCAGCGACCCCGTCAGCGCGCCGACCGCGCTGATGCACAGCCTCAAGCACTACAAGGTGCTGCACGAGAAGAACGTCATCCTGACCATCGAGACGGCGCCGACGCCGCGGATCGATCCGTCCGAGCGGGTGCGGATGGAGCAGCTGAGCGAGACCTTCTCCAAGGTGACGCTGAAGTTCGGCTTCATGGAACAGCCGAACGTGCCGAAGACGCTGGCGATCGCCCGCAAGCTCGGCTGGCAGTTCGACATCATGTCGACCTCGTTCTTCCTGTCCCGCCGTGCGCTGAAGCCGGCGGCGCATTCGGGCATGCCGAGCTGGCAGGACCATCTGTTCATCGCGCTGAGCCGCTCCTCGAACGACGCCACCGACTATTTCCAGATCCCGACCGGGCGGGTGGTCGAGGTCGGCACGCAGGTCACGATCTAGCGGTCCTGCCAGTCACATCCTGCGAGTCATCTAACCCGTTTCGGACGCTTGATTTTCTCTGCGCAAGAGGCGACTTTGCGGCCCGGAACGGCGGGCCGCGCGACGCTCGCCAAGCTGATATCGGGAGGATATTTCCGTGGCGGACCACAAGGTGGAAGATTTGTTTCCGGACGAGGTGTCGAAGGGCATAGCGGAAGGCCGCTATCTGCTGGTCGACGTCCGCGAGCCCAACGAGGTCGCCGTCGAGGCCTATCCCGATGGAGTCGTAGTGCCGCTGTCGACGTTCGATCCGGCGGCGATTCCCGATCCGCAGGGCAAGCAGGTGGTGTTCGCCTGCCGCTCCGGCAAGCGCTCGGTGACGGCTTCGCTGGCCGCCCAGGCCGCGGGCCTGCCCTACGACAAGCACCTGGCGGGCGGCATCATCGGCTGGAAGGCGGCGGGACTGCCGACCAAGACCGGCGGCTGATCCCTGACATGACCTCCATGAACAAGGTCTTCGCGGACCTTCCTGTCACCATCTTCGAGGCGATGTCGCAGGCCGCGCGCGACAACAACGCCATCAATCTCGGCCAGGGCTTTCCCGACGATCCCGGTCCGGAGGACATCCGCCGCGCCGCCGCGGACGCCTCGATCAACGGCTACAATCAATATCCGTCGATGATGGGCATCCCGGAACTCCGTCAGGCGATCGCATCGCATTACGGCCACTGGCACGGACTCAAGCTCGATCCGATGACCGAGGTGATGGTCACCTCCGGCGGCACCGAGGCGCTGACCGCCTCGATCCTCTCCGTGGTCGAGCCCGGTGACGAGGTGGTGTGCTTCCAGCCGGTCTATGATTCCTATCTGCCGATCATCCGCCAGGCCGGCGGCATTCCGCGGCTGCTGCGGCTCGAACCGCCGGAGTGGCGGCTGAGCGAGGAGATGCTGCGCAGCGTCTTCAATCACAAGACCAAGGCGGTGCTGTTCAACAATCCGCTCAATCCGGCGGCGGTGGTCTATCCGCGCGAGGACCTCGAACTGCTGGCGCGGTTCTGCCAGGAATTCGACGCGGTCGCGATCTGCGACGAGGTCTGGGAACACGTGGTGTTCGACGGCCGCGAGCACATCCCCCTGATCACGATCCCGGGCATGCGCGACCGCACCATCAAGGTCGGCAGCGCCGGCAAGATCTTCTCGCTGACCGGATGGAAGATCGGCTTCGTCTGCGCCGCGCCGCCGCTGCTGCGCGTCGCGGCGAAGGTGCACCAGTTCCTTACCTTCACGACGGCGCCCAATCTGCAGGCGGCGGTGGCATATGGCCTCGGCAAGCCCGACGACTATTTCCTCGACATGCGCAAGGACATGGCGCGGAGCCGCGACCGCCTGACCAAGGGGTTGAAGAGCATCGGCTTTCCGGTGCTGAAGTCGCAGGGGACCTACTTCCTCACCGTGGACCTGTCGCCGCTCGGGCTCAACGAGACCGATGCCGAGTTCTGCTGGCGGATCGTGCAGGACTACAAGGTCGCGGCGATCCCGGTGTCGGCGTTCTACGAGCAGGATGCGGTGACGTCGGTCGTGCGCTTTTGTTTCGCCAAGAAAGACTCAACGCTCGACGCCGCGTTGGAGCGGTTGTCGGACGCTGTCCACCGCCGCAAGAGGTAAGCCAGAATGCGAGAGCAGAACCGTCGTCTCGTCAGCTTCGTCGGCGCGGTCGCGACGGTCCTGCTGCTCTCGGCGTCCGCCGACGCCGGGGAGCGCACGGTCAACTTCTACAACTGGTCGAACTACATGGCGCCGGGAGTCCTCGAGGACTTCACCAAGGAAACCGGCATCAAGGTCGTGTACGATACATTCGACGCCAACGAGACGCTGGAGACGCGGCTGCTCGCCGGCAAGTCGGGCTACGACGTCGTGGTGCCGACCGGCTACTTCCTGCAGCGCCAGATCACCGCGAAGGTGTTCCTCAAGCTCGACAAGTCGAAGCTGCCGAACCTCGCCAATGCATGGCCCGTAGTGACGAGCCAACTTGCGACTTACGATCCCGGCAATAGCTACGGCGCCAACTACATGTGGGGCACCACCGGCATAGGCTACAACGTCAAGATCGCGCAGAAGATTCTCGGTCCCGACGCGAAGATCGACAGCTGGGACATGGTGTTCAAGCCGGAGAACCTCGCCAAGTTCAAGGATTGCGGCATCCACATGCTGGATTCCGCCGACGACATCCTGCCGGCGGCGCTGAGCTATCTCGGCCTCGATCCGAACTCGACCAAGCAGGCCGACCTCGAGAAGGCCGCCGATCTCGTCATCAAGATCCGGCCCTATGTGCGCAAATTCCACTCGTCCGAATATCTCAGCGCGCTGGCCTCTGGCGAAATCTGCTTCGTGGTCGGATGGTCGGGCGACATCATGCAGGCGCGCAGCCGGGCGGCGGAAGCCAACACCGGCGTCGAGATCGGTTACACGATCCCGAAGGAGGGCGCGCAAATGTTCTTCGACAATCTCGCGATCCCCGCGGATGCGAAGAATGTCGCTGAGGCCTATGAGCTGATCAACTACCTCTACCGTCCCGAGGTCGCGGCGAAGAACTCGAACTTCCTGTCCTACGCCAATGGCAATCTGGCGAGCCAGAAGCTGATCGACCCGAAGATCTTCAACGACAAGAATATCTATCCCGACGAAGCGATGCAGAAGAAGCTGTTCGTGATCACCGCGCGCGATCCGGCGACGCAGCGGATCATCAATCGCCTGTGGACGCGGGTGAAGACCGGGAAGTAGGTCTATCCGTCATTGCGAGGAGCGAAGCGACGAAGCAATCCATCGCTCCGTATGCTCGGAGAAATGGATTGCTTCGCTTCGCTCGCAATGACGAGTGTCGGGCCTACCGCCAGCGCCGGTGCAGCCAGAGCCATTGATCGGGATACTCACGGACCCAGCCCTCGACGACGTCGGTGATCGCCTGCATGGTGCCCTGGATATCGATCTGGCCGGATGCGTCGAACACCGGCTTGACTTCCTCGGTGACCTCGCCGCGGAAGCGGCCGTCGGGCAGGCGGATGATCCGCGTGCCGTGGATTGGGCAATCGATCTGCCGGCGCAGGCGCGCCAGCAGCGGATTCGCGGTGGTCTTGCGGCCGAAGAAGGTGACGGGAACGCCGTTGGTCAAATACTGATCGACCAGCATCGCGACGTGCTGGCCGTTCTTCAGCGCCTGCGCCAGCTTGAGCGGCGCGTCACGGCCGGCCGGCACCAGCGTGCCCAGATTGACCGCGCGGATGCGTTCGATGGCGCGGTCGGCGGCTTCGATGTTCGGCCGGCGAAACAGGATGGTGGCGTCGAGCCCATGCGCTGCGGCGGCAATTGGAGAGAGCTCCCAGTTGCCGAGATGTGCGGCGAAGAACAGTGCCGGCTTGCCGTCGTCACGCAACTGATCGAACAGCTGCTTGCTGCGCGCCGAGAATTCGACGCGACCCGGCTTGTCGGGATTCTGGGGATCGTGGTCCCAGATGCGGTCGATGTGCGCGAATTCAGCGCCGATGCGTCCAAGGTTGTGCCAGACGCCCGTCAGGATCTCCTCGATCTCCTCCGGTGACTTTTCCGGGAAGGCGGCCTTGAGGTTCTCGCGGCCGATGCGATCCTCGCGCAGCCGGCGGCCGATGAAATGCGCGGCGCGGCCGAAGAATCTTGCGGTCTTCTCGGGATCGAAGTAGCGCGTCGTACGCAGCAGGCCGATCGTCAGCCCGCCGATCGCCGCGTCGGTCACGGGCTTCGCGGCGTCACGCAGGTGCGCCCTGGTGCGAAGGAGCAGGCGTTTCATCTGATGAGGCGAGGGCGCTAGGCCGGCTCGCGCGTCAGGATCAGTGAGGCGTTCTGCCCGCCGAACCCGAACGAGTTCGACATCACGGCGGTCACCTTGGCATCGCGCGCCTTGTTGCCGACCACGTCGAACGGGATCGCGGGATCAGGCACCTCGTAGTTGATCGTCGGCGGAATCCGCTGATGCTCGAGCGTGAGCAGCGAGAAGATCGCCTCGACTGCACCGGCGGCCGAGATGGTGTGGCCGACCATCGACTTGTTCGACGACACCGGAATGTTTTTGGTGTGTTCGCCAAACACGGCCGACGTCGCAAGATACTCCATCTTGTCGTTTTCCGGCGTCGAGGTCCCGTGCGCGTTGATGTGATCGATTTGCTCGGGCTCCATTCCAGCATCGGCGAGTGTCTTGCGCACGCAGCCGATCGCCGGCTTGCCGTCCGGGGCCGAGCGGGTGCGATGGAAGGAATCGGTGAGCTCGCCGCAGCCGGCGACGACGCCGAGGATGCGCGCGCCGCGGGCCATCGCGGCCTCGTAGCTCTCGAGCACCAGCGCGCCGGCGCCTTCGGCCATCACGAAGCCGTCGCGGTTCTTCGAGAACGGTTTCGAGGCGGCCTGCGGCGGGTCGTTCTGGGTGGAGAGAGCCGACAGCAGCGAGAAGCGCACCATGGCTTCCGGGTTCACCGAGCCGTCGGTTGCGACGCACAGCGTCGCATCGGTTTCGCCGCGGCGGATCGCCTCGACGCCGAGCTGGATCGCGGTCGCACCGGAGGCGCAAGCCGTCGACAGCGAAATCGGGGACCCTTTGGTACCGAAGGTCTCGGCGAGGTTGAGCGCGACGGAGCCGAAGGTGAAGCGCCGGTGAAAGTGCGCGAACTTCCCGCCGCTACAGGTCGCCAGGTATTCGATGATTCCAAAGTCCTTGGTCGGAACCTCGCGCGCGACTTCGAGCCGTTGCGGCCACTCGGTCTCGATCGGGGCGACTGCCAGAAACAGCGGGCCGGGAAAGTCGCCCTTGCTGCCGATGCCGGCTTGCTCGAGCGCTTCTTCGGTCGCGATCTCCGCCAGACGCTGCGATAGGCTGGTCGACGAGAACGGGTCGACGGTGACGAAATCGACGGCGCCGGCCATCGTCGTCTTCATACTGTCGAGCGGGAAGCGTGTCACGGTCTTGATGCCGGACTCACCCGCGGTGAGGCGCTTCCAATTGTCGGTTTTGCCGCCGCCGAGCGACGTCACGATTCCCATGCCGGTCACGACAACGATCGGTCGGCCGAATTTATCGCGTGGTGCTGTCATGGTTTCCCCGTCGGTGCTTGCGCCGGACTTAAAGTGCGATGAGCTTCATCGCACCCTAGTTGTTTGTTCGAGCATGATGTTCGGAAACAATTTTCCGGATCATGCTCTAACTGACGGCCTCGACCAGTGCCATGCCTTCGCCCTGCCAGTGGCCGACCCCCAACACCACAATCTGGGTTGGCGCTTCGGTCTTTTCAACCTCCAGCCCGGTCGGGTCGTTGGCCGGATAGAGCGCGCCGCGCGAGATCGACAACGCGGCCAGCGCGAGCCCAAGCGGGAATTGCGCCTCCATAGTGTGGCCGAAGGTCGTTCCGGTGGCGCGGACGGCAAAGTCGGCATGCTGGCTGAGGAATGCGCGCTCTTCGGCGGTCGCAGGCTCGGCGCCGGTCGCGCCCGTGATCAGGATACCGTTGTCGCCGCTGACACCGAGCTGCGGCCACAACGCCTGCAGCGATTTCGTCACGGCGCCCGGCTCCTTGCGTCGGGCAAGGTCGGCGACAACCTTGGTCAGCTTGGCGTACGGCTTTGCGCCGCGGGCCTCGGCATGTTCGCGCGATTCCATCACGAGGAAGGCGCCGGCGGAGCCGATGGCAAAGCCCGGGTTGTTCCTGCGGGCCCAGACCGAGCTATGCTGGTCCTTGAGGGCGAGATCGCCGAATGCATAGAGCATCAAGAGGTCGCCGCGATCGCCGTTATGAGCGGCGCCGACCAAGGCGATGTCACTCTGGCCGGCTCCAATGCGCGCGACCGCGATCCGTGCCGCGTCGATGCTTGAGGCTTCCTCGCCCATGAAGGTGCGCGAGGTCCCGCACACGCCGTGAACGATCGCGATGTTGCCGGCGAGCAGGTTGGAGAGCTGCGCCAGGAACAGCGTCGGGCGCAGCTCGTTCATCAGCTTCTCGTTGAGGAGGGCTGGCGGCAACTTGCCCTGTGCGTCGGCGTTCATGATCGCGAGGTCGACAGTGAGGTCACGCTCGCCGCCACCGGCTGCGATGATCATGTCCATCCGCGACAGGATTTCCTGATTGCCTTTGACGCCGGCGGAATCGAGCGCCAGCCCGGCGGCATAGGTGCCGATCCGCTGCCAGGTTTCCATCTGACGCTGATCGCCCTTCTTCGGGATCTGGGCGTCGAAGCTGACGGGAGCGATCGGATGGATGACGTATGGCGCGAGACGCTTCTCGTCGGCATTGACGCGCCGGGCGCCGAGCGCCTCCCAATGCGCATCCAGTCCCTCGCCAAGCGAGGAGAGCAGGCCTACGCCGGTGATCCAGACTTCCTTCTCAGCCATTACTCAGTGCCTGCTGCGGAAACCCGATCTTGGCGGCCATCGCATCCATGTGCACGCGCAAGTCCGGGCTGGGGAAGGGGATGTGACGGAAGGTCAGCTCGGCATTGCACTTGAGCTCCTTGCCGACGCGAACCTTCGCCGAGGTCACGGCGAAGCCTGAACCTTCGTGCTCGATCTTGGCCTCGATGGTCAGGACCGAGCCGGGGCTGACGAAGCCGCGCATCTTGGCTTCCTTGACCATGGCGAGGAAGGGCATGCGCTCGAACTTGGTCAGACCAAGGATCAGCCAGCCCGAGCTCTGGGCCATTGCTTCGGTCAGCAGCACGCCGGGCATGATCGGGTAGCCCGGGAAGTGCCCCGCGAACACCGAATGGCTGTCGGGCGGAACATCCGCCTCGACGACAATGGTCCTTGCGTCGAGGTTGAGGTCGACGATCCGATCAATCAGCTGAAAGATCTCGAGCTGCATGATGGGCGATTACGAGCCCGTGCCCGTGCCCGCGTTCTTGGCTGCAACCAGCTCGTCGATGCGGTCGGCGAGATTCTTCAACACGAAATACTGCTCCGTCGTGGCCTTGCCGTCGTTGACCTCCTGGGTCCACTTTTCGAGCGGCATCTTGATCCCGAAGGCCTTGTCGATGGCAAAGGCGATGTCGAGGAAGTCGAGGCTGTCGATCCCCAGATCGTCGATCGCGTGGCTCTCCGGCTTGATCGTGTCGCGCGGGATGTCGCAGGTCTCCGCGATAATGTTGGCGATCTGCTCGAATGTGGAGGACATCATTAAGCCTTTGATATATTGAAGGTAATTCCGGGTCGGCTCAGAGGAGGCGGGCGCGTTGCCCCGGAATGCCCGATTGCTGGTGCCGGAGTCGTGTGCCCGTATATCGGAGCAGGGCCGTTAGTTCAATGGAGCTTGGCCGGCATCGCAAGGACGGTTTTTGGGCAGGGTTCCGGCCAGCCTAGCTGCGCGGCATCACCGTAATCTTCGCGCAATCCCGGCGGCCCATCAGCACGCAATCCTGGGTCTTGCGCAAATCGGCGATGCTCATGGCAAGCCAGATGCCGATCGCGGTGAGCGCCACCGTGAAGGCGAAGGCGGCGATGTTGGCGAGCATGCGCTGGCGGAAATCGTCGGGCTCCTCGCGCGGCTTCTCATAGCGAGAGAGATCGTTGGCAACGGAAGCCGGGCGCGTCGTTCGGTGCGGCTCCTCGCGCTTGCCGGGCGGCTGCGCCGAGGTACGCGGCCGGAATTTGAGCACCACGTGCTCGGCATCCGAGGAGATTGGCCGCTGCGTCTTCACTGTTTGTCAGTCCGGTCGCGTCGCCGGTTATGTTTAGCATGTTCGCTGCACTTCACACCTAAAATCTTGGTGCGCGCAGAGGTGGTATTCATGCGTCGATCACCTCCAGGAACTGGCTTGCCGTCGAGGCGGCTGCTGCGGAGCGCGGGATGCTCGGCATTGCGATGACCAAGCCGATGTCGACACGCTCGTTCGACCTTCGCGCATGCACAGTTTGCGCTGCAACGCCGTCACGGAGGTTGAGGCTGCGCGCCCGGGCATTGGCAGCCCGGGCATTGACAGCCCGGGAGCATCGACAGCCGAGAGCGGACCATCCGGCCATCGGCCCCCACCGCTTCGTGAAGCCATTCCGGCACACCGGACTCTTTCACCCGCCTGCGGGCTCATGACATAGTGGAACCCGTTCCGGAATGCCGGTCAAAAGGGAGCATAAATCATGGCCCACACGCGCGAGCCTTACGTCAAACCGGTCCCGATCCTGTCGCTGCGGCCGACCCAGATGACGGTCGGCATGCAGGAGGTGACGGAGAAGCGGAAGCGCTGGCGCGAGCACAAGTCGGACAAGAAGCGCGCCGAACTGCTGGGCAAGCACATGATCCCGGTAGTCCATGGTCCCGACGATCGCTACTACGTGGTCGATCACCATCACATGGCGCGGGCGCTGCACGACGAGGGCGTCAAGGACATCCTGGTCACGGTGATCGGCGATCTCACGATGGTCGAGCGTGACGTGTTCTGGGGCGTGATGGACAACAAGCGCTGGGTCTATCCCTACGATTCCAAGGGCGAGCGCCGCCACTTCAAAGACATTCCGAAATCGATCAAGGACCTCAGGGACGATCCGTTCCGCAGCCTCGCCGGCGAGATGCGCCGGGCGGGCGGCTTTGCCAAGGACACGACGCCGTTCAGCGAATTCCTGTGGGCCGATTTCCTGCGCCGCCACATCCCGCGCAAGACGGTGGAGAACAATTTCGCCAAGGCGCTGGAGAAGGGACTGGCGCTCGGCCGCAGCAAGGACGCGGTCTATTTGCCCGGCTGGTGCGGGCCGGCATCTGACGACTGATCTGCCGCGACCGCCGGCCCGTGTTGATCCTCCCTGCCGCCGAGCAAGTGGTGCAGCCACCGCTCGGTCCGCTTGCCGAAGGTCAACAGCAGGAACGCCAGCGCGACGGCGGTGACGACGATCGGCCAATGTCCGGCGCCGCAGACGATGCCGACGCAAGCGGCGAAGAAAGCGCATGCGGCGCTGGTCAGGCCGCGGACCTGGAAGCGGTCGCCCTGCCGCACGATCACGCCGGCGCCGAGGAATCCGATGCCGGTCAGCACGCCCTGGATCACGCGGCTCACCGCGTCGGTGAATTTGCCGGGCTCGACGGCCTGCAATGCCAACAGCACGACCATGGCCGTCGAAAGGCTGACGAGACCCAGCGTCTTCAGGCCGATCGGCTTGCCGCGCAGGTCACGGTCGAGCCCGATCGCGCAACCGGTAAGGGTAGCCGCGCCGAGACGCAGGACGATCTCGCTCCAGTCCGCCAAGGCGTCCTCTATTTCGGCTGCCGGCCGAGCATGTAGAACTCGCTGTTCGGCCGCATGCCGGTGACGTTGGCGAGCCGGTTCGACAGCGCGAAGAATGCCGCAACCGCGGCGATGTCCCAGACGTCGTCGTCGCTGAAGCCGTGGGCCGCAAGCGTGGCGAAGTCCGCCTCCGAGACTTCCTCAGCGGCGCGGCTCACCTTCATGGCGAAGTCGAGCATCGCGCGCTGCCGCGGCGTGATGTCGGCCTTGCGGTAGTTGACCGCGATCTGGTCGGCGATCTCCGGATTCTTGGCGCGGATGCGCAGGATCGCGCCGTGGGCGATCACGCAATACTGGCACTGGTTGGCGGCGCTGGTCGCCACCACGATCATCTCGCGCTCGGCCTTCGAGAGGCCGGAGTCCTTTTCCATCAGCGCGTCGTGATAGGCGAAGAAGGCGCGAAACTCGTCGGGGCGATAGGCCAAGGTGAGGAAGACGTTCGGCACGAAGCCGGATTTCTCCTGCACCGCCAGGATGCGGGCGCGGATGTCCTCGGGGAGCTTGTCGAGAGCGGGCGTCGGGAAGCGTTTTGCGGTCGGCTGCGTCATGAGATGGTTCCGGCGTGCCGCCTGGATGCGGCGTCACGCGAGACCATAGTGGATGACGCCTTGGGCGCAAGGCGCATCGGCGCCTTGGCGGAATTCGGCTAACGCAGCGGCTTCTTCAGCAGCGAGAAGCGGTCCGGATCGAGGCCGAGCGAGGGCTGCAGCATCGGCGCCTCGGCTGGCGCCATGGTGCGCGCCGGCGCCGGAGAGTTGAAGTTGGCGTCGCCGCTCGGGCTATCGCGATGCGAGGTGGCGCCGCGCCAGCGCTCCAGCACGGCGCTGACGAAATGCATGTCATGGCCGGCGGTGACCGACGGTACCGTGGCGATGGTGGCCTCGCCGCGCGGCAGCTGGTGCGGCGGCACCTCCTTGAAGCGCAGCCGGGTCGGCAGCGCCACGCCTTCGCCGAACGCCAGCACCTCGCGGGTGCCGAGCGAGGGCACGAAGGACAGCAGGTTGGCGGCGGCATCCGAGACCGCGGAGCGTAGCAGCGCCTGGTCGCGGTCGTTGGCGAGGCGCATTGTGAACAGCGTGTTGCACTGAGAGATGATGGTCGCGTCGAGCTCGGCCGGACGCTGGGTGATCAGGCCGAGATAGACGCCGTATTTGCGGCCTTCCTTGGCGATGCGCGACACCGCCTTGCGGGTCGGCCCGAAGCCGATATTGCGGTCGGCCGAGGCGTAGCGGTGCGCTTCCTCGCAGACGAACAGCATCGGCGAGACGCCGTCGCTCCACAGCCCGAAATCGAACGCCATGCGGCACAGCACCGACACCACGGAATCGACGACTTCGGCGGGGAAGCCGGCGAGCTGCATGATCGTCATCGGCTTGCCGTTGGCGGGCAGGCGGAACAGATGGCTGATCACCTCGGCCATTGTATCGCCGCCGACATTGGCATTATCGAACATGAAGGCGTAGCGCGGATCGTTGCGCACCGCGTCGATGCGCGAGATCAGCTTGTGATAGATGATGCGCGAAGAGCGGTTCTCCAGCTTGCCCATGCGCTCGTCGATCAGCGAGATCAGGTCGACGAGGCGATAGGGCACCGGCGTATCGACGGTGTAGCCGACCTGCTTGGGGTCGATGCGCTTCAGCCCGAGACCGACCCGGTCGGAGTTCTGGTACTGGGTGTAGATGCCCTTCGCCATCGGGATCACTTCGGCGAGAATGTCGAGCTCCTCGGGCACGCCGGGCCGGCCGCCGAACAGCACGTCGACGATCTCTTCGAAGTTGAACAGCCAGAACGGCAGCTTCAGGTTCCGCGGGTTGAGCACCTGGGCGCGCTCGCCGAAGCAGCGGCCATATTCGTTGTGCACGTCGAGCAGGAAGATGCGCAGGTTCGGCCGCGACTTCAGGATCTCGTTGAGCAGCAGCGACACGCCGGTCGACTTGCCGACGCCGGTCGAGCCGAGCACCGCGAAGTGCTTGGACAGCATCTCCTCGACGTCGACATAGGCGATGACAGAACGATCCTGCTGCAGCGTGCCGACATTGATCTGGTCCGAGCCGCTCGGCGCATAGACCGTGCGCAGCTCCTGGTTCGTGATCAGATCGGTGCTGTCGCCGATGGTCGGATAGTGGGTGACACCGCGCTGGAATTTCGGGCGGTCGCCGCCCAGGATCTCGCCCAGCAGGTCGACCGAGGCGGTCGCCATGTATTCGTCGGACGCCGGCAGGTTCTCGCACGTCACTTCGGTGATCATAGCGACAATGACCGAACTCGCGCAGCGGATACTGACGAACCGGCCGACGGTCGCTCGCATTTCCGAAAGTTGCATCTGGCCGCCCGCCAGCAGCCCAACCCGGGCCTGCGAGCCGCGCACAGAGATCACACGTCCGAAGGGTGTCACAGTTCCAGCCTGGCTCGTTCTCAAAATCTAAATGTCCGGACCAATATGCCCGCCCGGGATTGGAAAAACCGTTAAATCGCCGGGGTTCCGCATCGGCTAAATCTACACCTTCCCGGTGACGATTTGTTTCTATCGTACCGGGAGATTAC
The DNA here is from genome assembly GCF_055264925.1 of Bradyrhizobium sp. KZN70725. Classification (NCBI taxonomy): domain Bacteria; kingdom Pseudomonadati; phylum Pseudomonadota; class Alphaproteobacteria; order Hyphomicrobiales; family Nitrobacteraceae; genus Bradyrhizobium; species Bradyrhizobium sp. KZN70725. Next base: position 121,372 of record NZ_JBUYWT010000002.1, on the reverse strand, counting down.
GCGCTGTCGCGCGCATCGGCGGCGGAATCGTCGCTTTCCGGCACAGCCGCGTTTGTTTCCCGGTTTTTCCGTTAAGGCGGGATTCACCATCTCTGAGGAGTGCATCGGCAGCTCCGTTGGTTTACGGGGCATTGGGCGCGATTTGTCATACCCTGTCGCCCGGTATCGCGTAACCGATTGCTAACTGCGAGTTGTAACGACCTTTCCATTTGTGCTGCGTAACGATGCCGCGCCCTGGGAGAGATCAGCGTGCGCATCGAACACCGCAATTCATCGTCAGGAAATGCCGATGCTGGCTCGACCAAGGGGCTGGCGTTCTGTGCCGGCCTGTTGGTCGGCAGCCTGCTCGGAAGCGCGACCGCGCAATGGAGTGAGCGCGAAGGCCTGCTGATGGCGGCATTCGCGATCATGGCCGTGATCGTCTTCCTGTTGCTCAAGCGGCACGAAATCTCCGACGAGCGGCTCGCCAGCGAACGCCGCAATCTCATGACCGCCGTGAACAACATTCCGCAGGGCCTCGTGCTCTACGATGCATCGGCGCGCATCATCATCTGCAACCGCCCCTACATCGAGATGTTCGGGCTTTCGCCCGACGTCGCCAAGCCCGGCTGCACGATGCACCGGCTGATTGCGCATAGACAGGAGACGGGCTCGTTCGACGGCGATGTCGACGACTTCTGCGACGCCATCATCGGCAACGTGAAGCTTGGCCGCGCCACGCGTCAGCTGACGCAGGCGCCGGGCGGGCGCGCGATCGAGATCGTCAACAAGCCGCTGCCGGAAGGCGGCTGGGTGGCGACCATCCAGGATGTCACCGAGCGTGCGCGCACCGAGAACAAGATCGCCCACATGGCGCATTATGATGCGCTGACCGACCTGCCGAACCGCGTGCTGTTCCGCGAACGCCTGGAGCGGGCGCTGAAGGCGATCCGGCCGGATCAGCAGCTCGCGGTCATGTATATCGACATCGACGAGTTCAAGGCCGTCAACGACGCGCTCGGCCATCAGATCGGCGACGAATTGCTCAGGGCGATCGCCGACCGCCTGCGCGGCTGCGTTGGGGACACCAACGTCGCGGCGCGGCTCGGCGGCGACGAGTTTGCCGTGATCCAGACCACCGTCCGCGATCAGACCGAGACCATGCAGCTCCTCGCTGCGATCTATCAGTCGATCCGCCGGCCGATCGACTGCAGCGGGCATCTGATCACCACCGATGCCAGCATCGGCATCGCCGTTGCGCCCGCCGACGGCCTCGACATCGATCAATTGCTGCGCAATGCCGACCTCGCGCTCTACGGGGCCAAGAGCGACGGCCGCCGCACCTACCGGTTCTTCGAGACCGGCATGGATGCACGCGCCAAGGCGCGGCGCAGCCTCGAGCTCGAGCTGCGCCAGGCGATCGCCGACGGCAGCTTCGAGCTGCACTATCAGCCGCTGCTCCATCTCGAGGAGGGGCAGGTCAGTTGCTGCGAGGCGCTGGTGCGCTGGCGTCATCCCGAACGCGGCACCATCTCGCCGGCGGATTTCATCCCGATCGCCGAGGACACCGGCCTGATCAACGATCTCGGTCACTGGGTGCTCAACACCGCGTGCCGCGAGGCGATGAACTGGCCGGAGCATGTTCATGTTGCGGTCAACGTGTCTCCGATCCAGTTCAAGAGCCAGACGCTGGCACTCAACGTCGCCGCCGCGCTCGCCGCGACAGGTCTGGCACCTTCGCGGCTCGAGCTCGAGATCACCGAGGCGGTGCTGATCCGCGACGACGAGGCTGCGCTCGATATCCTGCATCAGCTGCGCGAACTCGGCGTCCGTATCGCGCTCGACGATTTCGGCACCGGCTATTCCTCGCTGAGCTATCTGCAGCGCTTCCCCTTCGACAAGATCAAGATCGATCGCGCCTTCATCAAGGATCTCGCCGGGACCGGCGCGTCGTCCACGATCGTCCAGGCCGTCGTCAACATCGCCGCTGCCAGCGACATGACCACGACCGCGGAGGGCGTCGAGACCGAGCAGCAGCGCAACCTGCTGCGCATCCTCGGCTGCACCGAGATGCAGGGCTATCTGTTCAGCCGGCCGGTGTCATCGGCTGAAATCCGCAAGCTCCTGTCGTCGGATCACGAGAAGGCTGTCTCGGTCGCCTGACGCCTGCCTTGACCGCTTTCACGAGGTGATTCCGGCCATGGAATGCCCTGCGAGCGCAATTGCCGTCGCCAGTAATTTGTTGACGGGACCTAATCATTTGTACACTAGTACAAATCGGCGCGCCGCTCACTGTCCAACCGCAAGTCGTCGATCCGGCGTCGTCGCGGAGGGAGACCGTCCATGCAGCCGGAACCGATCTTCGATCTCGCGCATCTCGGGCACATGGAGCTTTTGACGCCGAAGCCGGACGAGAGCCTGAAATTCTTTGTCGACGTCATGGGCATGACCGTCAGCGGCCGCAAGGGCAAGTCGGTCTATCTGCGCGGCTGGGACGATTACGAGCGCTATTCGCTGAAGCTGACGGCGTCGAAGACTTCGGGGATGGAGCACATGGCGCTGCGGGCGCGCAGCCCGCAGGCGCTCGAACGCCGCGCTGCCGCGCTGAAGGGCTCGGGCTTCGATATCGGCTGGATCGACGGTGACATGGGGCAGGGGCCGGCATTCCGCTGCCGCGATCCCGACGGCCATGTCATCGAGCTCTATTACGAGACCGAGTGGTACGAGGCGCCGGCCGAGCTGAAGCCCGCGCTGAAAAACCAGGCGCAGCGCTTTCCGGCGCGCGGCGTCAATGTCCGCCGGCTCGACCATCTCAATTGCCTCGCGGTCGACATCAAGGCCAACCGTCTGTTCTTCGAAGACTACCTCGGCTGCCGCACCACCGAGCAGATCGTACTCAACGACGGCACGGAAGCCGCGATGTGGATGACGATGTCGAACAAGAGCTACGACTTCGCCTATACGCGCGACCATTACGGCAAGCGCGGCCGGTTTCACCATGTTACCTACGCGCTCGACAGCCGCGAGGAGATCCTGCGTGCTGCGGATATTTTTCTCGAGCACGGGGTGCATATCGAGACCGGGCCGCACAAGCACGCGATCCAGCAGACCTTCTTCCTCTATGTCTATGAACCCGGCGGCAACCGCGTCGAGGTCGCCAACGCCGGCGCACGCCTGATCCTTGCGCCGGACTGGAAGCCGATCGTGTGGACCGAGGAAGAGCGCAGGAAGGGACAGGCGTGGGGGTTGAAGACGATCGAGTCGTTTCACACCCACGGCACCCCGCCCGTGATCGACTAGATGCGAGACCGCCGCACGAAGGCCGCCCGAGCGCGTCGATACGCCGCCGCGAACACCCGCGGTCGCTGACGACAGCGCCGACGCGCAACCGATATGATCCGGTTCGCGGCGGCGGACGCTGCGCCGCGCGAAATTTGAACCGGTGAGAGCGGGCACAATGGCTGGCAAGACGCGAAAGACGTCGGCGAAGGGGGCGAAAAAGAGCGCCGCGAAGCGTGGCTCGGCAAAGCCGCGTCTGCTCGCGGGCGGCAATCCGCAGATCGCAAAAGGCTATGGCGATGCTCCGGTGCAAGCCTATATCGCCGCGATGCCCGGGTGGAAGCGCGACGTCGGGCGCAAGCTTGACGCGCTCATCGTGCGTGCCGTCCCCGGCGTGCACAAGGCGGTGAAGTGGAACTCGCCGCTCTACGGCATGGAAGGCGACGGCTGGTTCCTCGGCATCCATGTCTTCACGCGCTACGTCAAGGTGGCTTTCTTTCGCGGTGCGTCGCTGCATCCGGTGCCGCCGGGCGAGTCCAAGCAGCAGCACACGCGCTATCTCGACATTCACGAGAACGACGAGCTCGACGAAGCCCAGTTCACCGCGTGGGTGAAGCAAGCCAGTCAATTGCCCGGCGAACGGATGTGAGTGGCAACGCAGGTCAGGACCGGTAAGCAGCGGCCACGACGCGCTGTCGATGCAGCTCTGCGCGATAGAGCATTGCCTCGCCTCAGCCCTTTGGTGTTAGGCTGCGCCAAAGCCCGATGAATCGCCATCGCGCTTTGGATTGTTGTCCTGGCATGATCTTTTCGGAAAACCGCTTCGCACTTTTCCGGATCATGCTCTGGTAACGTCAGAGGAAAACGTCGATGAGCGAACACACGACGGACAAGCGCGTGCGAGAGGCGTCTCGCAGGCGATTCCTTCAGGCCGGCGCAGCACTGGCCGGTGGCTCCGCCATATCGGGAGTTGCGGGTTCTACCGCGCTTGCCGAACAGGGGAATAATCTTCCGCCCAATGTGCCGGAATGGATGAAAGCGCCCGGCGACCCGATGGGAAGCCAGCCCTATGGCACGCCGTCGGTTCACGAGAAGGCTGTCGTCAAGAACATCTCGAAGACGCTGCCGCAATACATCTCCGCTTCGGGCCGCACGCCGCTGCAGGAGCTCGACGGCATCATCACGCCGAACGGTTTGTTCTACGAACGCCACCATGGCGGCGTGCCGACCATCGACCCGGCCGAGCACCGGCTGGTGCTGCATGGCATGGTCGATCGCCCGCTGGTGTTCACGATGGAGGACATCCGCCGCTTTCCGTCGCAGTCGCGCATCCACTTCCTCGAGTGCTCCGGCAATCCGGTCTACACCAAGCCGTACGGCAAGACGGCCTCCGACCTCGTCGGCCTGCTGAGCTGTGCGGAATGGACCGGCGTGCCGCTCAAGACGGTGTTGGACGAAGCGGGCCCGCAGACCGGCGCCAAATGGATCGTGGCCGAAGGCGCCGACGCCGCTGCGTTGACGCGCTCGATCCCGATCGAGAAATGCCTCGACGACGCCATGCTGGTCTACAGCCAGAATGGCGAGCGGCTGCGCCCGCAGCAGGGCTACCCGCTGCGCCTGTTGCTGCCCGGCTTCGAGGGCAACATGAACGTGAAGTGGCTGCGCCGGCTCAAGGTCGTCGCCGAGCCGGCCTATTCGCGCGAGGAGACCTCGAAATACACCGACCCGATGCCTGACGGCACGTCGCGCGAATTCACCTTCTACATGGAAGCCAAGTCGATCATCACACGGCCGTCCGGCGGGCAGAAGCTGACTGCGCAGGGCTTTCACGAGATTACCGGCATCGCGTGGAGCGGTCACGGCAAGATCAAGAGCGTCGAGGTCTCGCTCGACGAGGGCAAAAGCTGGCAGCAGGCCGAATTGCAGGAGCCGGTGTTGACGCGCGCGCTCACGCGCTTTCGCTTGCCCTGGCATTGGGACGGCAAACCTGCCGTGATCCAGAGCCGCGCCATCGACGAGACCGGATACGTGCAGCCGACGCTGGCGGAATTGGTCAAGGTGCGCGGTCTCAACTCGTTCTACCACAACAACGCGATCTGGCCCTGGCGCATCGATGCGAATGGTGAGGTGAGCAATGGCCAGGCGTAAGCTCAAGACGGCGTTCGTTGTGAGTGCGATCGCGATGCTCGCCACTGCCGGGCAGGCCGAGGATCGCTTTGGCATCGGGCGTGCGGCGACGCCTGCCGAGATCGCCGGCTGGAACATCGATATCGGCCGTGACGGCTCCAACCTGCCGCCGGGCAGCGGCAGTGTCGAGCACGGCCGCACGGTGTTCAGCGAGCAATGCGCTGCGTGCCATGGCGACAGCGGGCAGGGCGGCATCGGCGATCGCCTGGTCGGCGGACAGGGCACGCTGGCGAGCCCAAAACCGATCCGCACCGTCGGCAGCTATTGGCCCTATGCCCCGACGCTGTTCGACTACATCCGCCGCGCGATGCCGCAGAACGCGCCGCAGTCGCTGAGCAATGAGGACGTCTACGCGGTGTCCGCCTACATCCTCAGTCTGAACGGCATCGTGCCGGCCAATGCGGTGCTCGACGCCAAGTCGCTCGCCGCCATCAAGATGCCGAACCGCGACGGCTTCGTCTCCGACCCGCGGCCCGACGTGCACAACCACTGAGCGGCAGGCACGGCCGGGTGGCTCGCAGCATCGTGACGTCGTGGCCCCTGTGCCCGGAGGATTGCCGTCCCTATGTCCGTTTGGGGGCGGCTCGGCCGTCATCCGGCACACGTTTATGATCGATAGGAGAGGCCGCATGACCAGGTCATGGGCAGTCGCAGCCGCCATGCTGCTCGTGGGAATGACGTTCACGCCGGTCGCGGCCCAGATGTCGGAGCCGGCATATTTCGACGCGCAAAATCCAGGACGCAGCGCGATCAACGGCGGCGCCCTGACGCCATGGGGTGAGGCCCAGGAGGCCGTGCAGCGCCGCGGCAATCCGGCGAACGCCTACGCCGCCATGCCTGCGGTGGAGCCATCTTCCGCCTGCGCGCGTTACCGTTCATTCGATCCGGCGTCCAGCACCTTCCTTGGCCGCGACGGCCGCCGCCATCCCTGCCGATAAGGCCCTGCACCGCGCTTGGCGGTGGATAAGGGCGCCGGCATTCGCCCGGCGCGCGAACGACTGGACGTTAGGCGCGTTATAGTCCGCCGATCGTGTCGGGTCCCGCCGGACCCGAGCAGCGGAGGACACCCGGCGTGACCGACGCTCTGGCCGGTTTCTGGGACCGAAAGTCGACCTCGGACCTGTTGCGGGAGGCGGCGCGGGCCGATGGCGACGCGGAGACGCCGATCTTCAGGCGCTCGCTGTCGGCGTTGCAACTGGTCACGCTCGGCATCGGCGGCATCATCGGCGCCGGCATCTTCGTGCTGACGGGCCACGCGGCCGCCGCCAATGCCGGTCCCGCGGTCACGCTCTCCTTCATGCTTGGTGCGGTGGCCTGCGCCTTCGCCGGCCTGTGCTACGCCGAGATGTCGTCGACGGTGCCGATCTGCGGCAGCGCCTACACCTATGCCTACGCCACGCTCGGCGAGCTGATCGCCTGGATCATCGGCTGGGACCTGATCCTCGAATACGCGGTCGGCGCGATCGCGGTCTCGGTCGGGTGGTCCGGCTATTTCGTCAGTCTGATGCGCGATTTCGGCATCAACCTGCCGCAGCAATTCACCTCGGCGCCGCTCGCTTACGACGTCAACACCGGCGCGTGGTCATCGACCGGTGCGGTCATCAACATCCCGGCGATGGTGATCATCGCCTTCGTGACCACGCTGCTGGTGGTCGGCATTCGCGAGTCCGCGCGCTTCACCAGCTTCGTCGTCGTGGTCAAGCTCGTTGTGATCGCGCTGTTCCTCGCTACCGCGGCTTCCTCGGTGACCCTGGCGAACTGGGTAACGGCGAGCAACCCGGAGGGCGCGCTGATCCCGCCGAATGCCGGTCCTGGCGTGTTCGGCTGGTCCGGCGTGGTCCGCGGCGCGGCGGTGGTGTTCTTCGCCTATATCGGCTTCGACGCGATCTCGACCGCGGCGCAGGAAGCGAAGACGCCGGAGCGCGACATGCCGATCGGCATTCTCGGCTCGCTCGTGATCTGCGCCGCGCTCTATGTCACGGTCGGATTCGTGCTGACCGGCATCGTGCCCTATGACCGGCTCAGCGTGCCCGATCCGATCGCCGTCGGCATCGATGCGATCGGTATCGGCTGGCTCGGTCCGTTCATCAAGCTCGGCATCCTGTTCGGATTGACATCGGTGATCCTCATCATGCTGCTGGCGCAACCGCGGATCTTTCGCGCCATGGCGCATGACGGATTGCTGCCGGGCTTTGCCGCCAAGATCCATCCGCGCTTCCAGACCCCCTATGTCTCGACCATCTTCGCCGGCACCGTGGCCGCTCTTCTCGGTGGGCTGTTGCCGATCGGGCTGGTCGGCGAACTGGTCTCGATCGGCACGCTGTTCGCGTTCACGGTGGTCTCGATCGGCACGCTGGTGCTGCGCGTGCGCGATCCGGAATTGCCGCGTCCGTTCAAGGCGCCGGCGATCTGGCTGGTGGCCCCCGCCGCCGCTGCAACCTCGCTGTTCCTGATGTTCGGCCTGCCGCTCGACACCTGGATCAGGCTCGCGGTGTGGCTCGTGATCGGGCTTGTGATCTATGCGGCCTATGGCAGACGGCACAGCCGGCTGCGGGCAAGCGGCGGGGACCGCGCGGGCCTATAGTGTGCGCGCGTGCGGCCTGCTAGATGTACGCGTTGAGATAGCACCGCAAGCCGCGACAGGCCGGCATTCTCCGGGGAGACTTTTATGCAAAATCCAACGGCACGCGCGCGATGGATGGTCGCCGCGCTCGTCTCGATCAGCATCGCGTCGGCTGCGCCCGGTCGCGCAGCCTCGGTTGCGCCGGCCGCCGCCGAGAACGGGATGGTGGTCTCCGCGCAGCATCTCGCGACCCAGGTCGGCGTTGAGGTGTTGAAACGGGGCGGCAATGCGGTCGATGCGGCGGTCGCCGTTGGTTACGCGCTTGCGGTGGCCTATCCCGCCGCCGGCAATCTCGGTGGCGGCGGGTTCATGACCATCCAGTTCGCCGACGGCCGCAAGACCTTCCTGGATTTCCGGGAGACCGCGCCGAAGGGCGCCACAGCCGACATGTATCTCGACAAGGACGGCAAGGTCATCCCCGGGTTATCGACCAAGGGGCATCTCGCCGTCGGCGTACCGGGCTCGGTGGCCGGCATGGAATATGCGCGCGAGAAATACGGTACGATGAAGCGCGCTGACGTCATCGCGCCGGCGCTGCAACTGGCGGAGGATGGTTTTGTGCTCGACCAGGGCGACGTCAGCATGCTGCAGGCCTCGACCAAGGACTTTCAGGACGATCCGGCCTCGGCCGCGATCTTCCTCAACAACGGCAAGCCGTTCCAGGTCGGCGAACGGCTGACGCAGCATGAGCTCGCCGAGACGCTGCGCGAGATCAGCAAGCGCGGCAGTGATGGCTTCTACAAGGGCTGGGTTGGTGCTGCGATCGTCGCCGCGAGCCAGGCCGGCAAGGGACTGCTGACGCAGGAGGATCTGGACAACTACAGGGTTCGCGAGCTGGCGCCGGTCGAATGTGACTATCGCGGTTACCACGTGGTCTCGGCGCCGCCGCCCAGTTCGGGCGGTGTGGTGATCTGCGAGATGCTCAACATCCTCGAGGGCTATCCGCTGAAGGAGCTCGGCTACCACTCGGCGCAGGCGGTGCACTACCAGATCGAGGCGATGCGCCACGCCTACGTCGATCGCAACAGCTATCTCGGCGATCCGGACTTCGTGAAAAATCCGCTCGAGCGCCTGCTCGACAAGACCTACGCCGCGAAGATCCGTGCCGCGATCGACCCGGCCAAGGCCGGTGTGTCCAGGGACATCAAGCCCGGCGTTCCGCCGCATGAGGGCAGCAACACCACGCACTATTCGATTGCCGACAAGGACGGCAATGCGGTGTCGGTCACCTACACGCTGAACGACTGGTTCGGTGCCAAGGTGACGGCGGCCAGGACCGGCGTGCTGCTCAATGACGAGATGGACGACTTCACCGCCAAGGTCGGCGTGCCGAACCTGTATGGGCTGGTGCAGGGGGAGGCCAACGCGATCGTCCCCGGCAAGCGTCCGCTGTCCTCAATGAGTCCGACCATCGTCTCCAAGGACGGCAAGCCGGTCATCGTGATGGGCACCCCGGGCGGCAGCCGCATCATCACCGCCGTGCTGCTGACGATGATCAACGCGATCGACTATGGCATGAACGCGCAGGAGGCCGTGGACATGCCGCGCTTCCACCAGCAGTGGCTTCCCGAGGTGACCAACCTCGAGGACTACACGCTGTCGCCGGATACGCGGAAGATCCTGGAGGGCATGGGCCACAAATTCGGCCCGCCGCATCCGGCCAACCACCTCGCGGTGATCATCATCGGCGCGCCGTCGCTGGGCGGCAAGCCGGTCGGCAACAACCGCTTCTATGGCGCGAACGACCCGCGGCGCAATTCGGGGCTCGCCGCGGGCTATTGATCGTGACGGCTAGCGACAATCCGTAGCCCGGATGAGCGAAGCGATATCCGGGTCTTGTTGAGCTCCCGCATGTCGCTCCGCTCGTGCGGGCTGCCGCTCCAATTGATCCGCGCTGCGGTCAGGCGACGGCGGTCGACCTGCCGTCCTTTTGCCCGCTGGTCAGCAGCAAGCGCTGGCGGATCGCGTCTTCGATCAGAGCCAGGGATTGCTTGGCTTCGCGCGCCTCGACTTCGGCGGCCTGGGCGCGGAATTCGGCCGCATCGAGTTGCTCCTGTTGGGACTCGATGCGCCGTCGGGCTTCCTCAAGCGCCCGCGACGCATCCCTCAATTTGCGCTCGGTGGCGGCGATGATTTCGAGCTGCGCCTGTTCGGCGGCCTCGGCGCGCGCTTCGCCGGCGCGGGCCCTGTCCTCGATGCTGCGGAACAAATCCGCCGCCTGATAGACGAGGTCCAAGGCTTCTGTGCCCATGGCCGATGCGGGTGGTCTTGGAAATCCAAGAACGTTAGGGTCGGCCGTAAATGGCCGTTTGAATCCGCGCAGTGCCATCCAAATCAGCCCGTCGCGAGTCGGTGTATGCCAACAACTTGCGGTAGTTATGGTTAACAAATCCTTAATGTGATTGGCGCGCCGGCGCTGTCCACCGATTTCTGATGTCGCAGCACCCAAATCGTCGGCCGGATCGGGGAATCGGTCCGTCCGGCCCGCGCTTTTCTTTCGGAACGTGCTCTCCGCGCAAGCGTATCGAGACCGCAGCGCTATCAGGCGCGGTGCGCGAAGCGCGCAGCGCTGCAGCGGCGATCGATGCAGCCTCCGCGGGCGCTGCCAGTCGGCGAGGTCTGCCGATTTGGCTGCGGGCGCGAGCCGGGCTCTATGGCATAAGTTTGACGCCTGGCTTGCTTTAATTCTCCGGTGTTGAATTGCAGGTCCATGGAGCGACCGATATACCGGGCGGCCTAAGTGGCACGCAGCGCGCTCAGAACGAGCGACGTATTCGCCACGGAAATCTGGTCGATGAAATTTCTGTTGCGGTTCTTCGGGTTCCTGTTCACCGCAGGCACCATCCTGTTCCTGGCTGGTCTGGCCGCGGTCGCAGGGCTGTTCTGGCATTTCTCCAAGGACCTGCCCGAGTATTCGCAGCTCCAGAACTACGAGCCGCCGGTGATGACCCGCGTGCACGCGGCCGACGGCTCGCTGCTCGGCGAATACGCCAAGGAGCGCAGGCTTTATCTGCCGATCCAGGCGGTGCCGAAGCTCGTGATCAACGCGTTCCTCGCCGCCGAGGACAAGAATTTCTACGAGCATGGCGGCGTCGACTACACCGGCATGGCGCGCGCCGGTGTCGCCTACATCCAGAACTTCGGTTCCAACCGGCGGCCGCAGGGCGCCTCGACGATCACCCAGCAGGTCGCCAAGAACTTCCTTTTGACCAACGAGGTGTCGTTCACCCGCAAGATCAAGGAAGCCTTGCTGGCGATGCGAATCGAGCGGGCTTACTCCAAGGACAAGATCCTCGAGCTCTATCTCAACGAAATCTATCTCGGCCTTGGCGCCTACGGCATCGCGGCGGCCTCGCTGGTGTATTTCGACAAGTCCGTCAATGAGCTGACGGTCGCGGAAGCGGCCTATCTGGCGGCGCTGCCGAAAATGCCGGCCAGCCTGCATCCGGTGCGCAACCGCGCGCGCGCCGTCGAGCGCCGCAACTACGTGATCGACCGCCTGCAGGAGAACGGCTGGATCACCGCGGCCGACGCCGACAAGGCGCGCAAGGAGCCGCTGACCGTCACCAACCGCAGCAATGGCGCGCACACCTTCGCCGGCGAATATTTCTCGGAAGAAGTCCGCCGCGACATCTTCGAGCGCTATGGCGAGAAGAAGCTCTATGAGGGCGGCCTGTCGGTGCGCACCACGCTCGACCCCAAGGTCCAGGTGATGGCGCGCAAGGCCATGGTGGCTGGGCTCGTGAACTATGACGAGCAGCAGGGCTATCGCGGTGCGATCCAAAGGCTCGACCTGACCAGTGACTGGGGCGTGCCGCTCGCCGAGATCAAATCGCTGTCCGACATCTCGCCGTGGCGAATGGCGGTGGTGCTGGAGAGCAACGACCAGTCGGCACGGATCGGCTTCCAGCCGGGCCGCGAGCTCGGCGGCGCCATCAGCAAGCAGCGCGAGACCGGCATCATCACGATGGACGGCGCGCGCTGGGCCAAGAGCAAGGGCAAGACGCCGACATCGGTGGCGCAGGTGCTGCAGCCAGGCGACGTGATCTACGCCGACCCGCTCTTCAGCAAGGACGGCCAGCGCGTCGAAGGCCAGTACCGGCTGCGACAGATCCCTGAGCTGTCGGGTGCGATGGTGGCGATGGATCCGCACACCGGCCGCGTGCTGGCGATGGTCGGCGGCTTCTCGTTCGACCAGAGCCAGTTCAACCGCGCGACGCAGGCCTATCGGCAGCCCGGCTCGACCTTCAAGCCGATCGTCTATTCGTCGGCGCTCGACAACGGCTACACCGGATCGACCATGATGATCGACGCGCCGATCGAGATCGACCAGGGGCAGGGCAACATCTGGCGGCCCGAAAACTTCTCCACCGGCAAGTATCAGGGCCAGGTGACGCTGCGCAACGCGCTGCGGCTCTCGCTCAACACGGTGACCGTGCGGCTGGCGCAGGAAATCGGCATGCCGCTGATCGGCGAATATGCAAAGCGCTTCGGCGTCTATGACGAGTTGCCGAACTATCTCGCCTACGCGCTCGGCGCCGGCGAAACCACGGTGATGCGGATGGCCACGGCCTATTCGATGATCGCCAATGGCGGCGTCCGCGTGAAGCCGACCTTGATCGACCGCATCCAGGACCGCTACGGCCACACCATCTTCAAGCACGATCAGCGCGAATGCCGCGGCTGCGACGCACCGGAGGGCTGGAAGAACCAGCCGGAGCCGCAGCTCGTCGACCGCCGCGAGCGGGTGCTTGACGCGATGTCCGCCTACCAGATCACCTCGCTGATGGAGGGCGTGATTCAGGCCGGTACCGGCACCGCGCTGAAGGACGTCGGCAAGCCGCTCGCCGGCAAGACCGGCACCTCGAACGAGGCCAAGGATCTCTGGTTCGTCGGCTTTTCGCCGGACCTCGTGGTCGGTCTCTATGTCGGCTACGACAAGCCGCGCTCGCTCGGCCGCAACGCGCAGGCCGGCCATACCGCGGCGCCGATCGCGCGCGACTTCCTGAAGCTCGCGCTGGCCGACAAGCCCGCCACCCCGTTCAAGCAGCCGGTCGGCATCCGGCTGGTCCTGGTCGATGCCAAGACTGGCCAGCGCGCTGTGCCCGGCCAGAACCGGGGCGTGGTGCTCGAGGCCTTCAAGCCGGGCCAGGCGCCGCCGTTCAATGATCCCGGGATGGTCGCCGGCACCGACGTGATCGACGGCACCCAGCAGGGCATTTCGCCGGACGCCGATCGGGCCGTGATGCGGTCTGGGAGGGGCGGGCTGTACTGAGGTCGGGCCGGCAAGGCGTTCACGAGACGCGGCTCGACCTTTTCCACGAACGGGCGGTGCATGCGTAAGCATGACACGTCAGATGACATGCCTTGCGCCGATGTCCCGCGCTAAGGCCTGCGTCCCCACGCTTGGCGCTGATGTCCGGCGGTCTGTGGGCGATCAACTTCGAGGGAGGTGTGTGAACGGCCCGCCGGTGAGCCGCACCAACCAGAGAGAACGGTCGCGACGTCCGCGCGAAGGCGCCGCGGGTGCCGTTGTTAGGGCGGTTACTCCAACAAGCGATTGTGCGTGAGACCAATGATCAAGACGCTCGTTGTCGTGGTTCAGGTAACCTGGACGGTTTCGATGGTTGGAATGGCAACCGTGATCGGCGTGCAGGGATTTGGGTGCCACGGCTGGATCGGCGCGATTGGGTTCGGCACCGCCGGATTTGGTGTTGGAGCCGTGTGGGCAGCCTGGCCCGAACTGCTGCTGGAATTGCTCGCCGGGATGTGACTCGTGTGGCTCGCACCGGTCGGGTCAGTGGCGTCCCGACTTGCGATTTTCGCGCCCGCTCCGCCAACAATGCTTGCCAAGCGTGGGACCAAGCGGGTAGAAGGTCGCTCTCGCGCGGGCGCTGATTTGGCAGGCGAACCCGCTGCACCGAGATGTCCAGTCATCCAGCTAAGCTGTTGATACCACGGACGATTCTTGGGGAATGGTGTAACGGTAGCACAACAGACTCTGACTCTGTTTGTCTTGGTTCGAATCCAGGTTCCCCAGCCAATCCGCCTCGGTGGCGTGATCATCCTCTCAAATCCCGACGAGATAGCCGGCTGCAGCTGCCGACGGAGGACCAGTCGTATGTGTGCCATCACGGCAGGGTGGATTGGTCCGGCGTAATCCACCATGGTCTCGCGCGTGTGGTCCGGCTCGTTGCAACAGAGGTTTAGGCTGATGGACGAAATTCTCTATGCCCGCGAAGCGTCGATCGGCGTCGATGAGTTCATCGAGGTGCTGCGGCAGTCGGGCCTCGGCGAGCGGCGACCGCTGGCGGATACCGACCGGATGGAGCGCATGATCGCCAATGCGAATCTGATCGTGACGGCGCGGAAGGCGGGCAAGCTGGTCGGCGTGTCGCGCGCGCTGACCGATTTCGCCTATTGCTGCTATTTGTCGGACCTTGCGGTCGATCGCGGATACCAGGGACATGGCATCGGCAAGCGTCTGATCGCGGAAACGCGGCGCCTCGCCGGACCTGAATCGATGTGCCTGCTGTTGTCGGCGCCGGACTCGATCGGGTTCTACAAGACCATCGGCATGCCGCAGCCGGACAACGCGTTCCTCTACAAGCGGGAGCGATAGCGGACGGCTACGCTGCGCGGCGCTATTTGATCTTGTCGTAGACCGTCGCGAAGTCCGCAAGCGGCATCGGGATGGAGATGGTTTCCTTGCCGAGATTCTGGAACGACACTTTGAGCTGCTTGCCCGATTTCAGCTGGGTCAGGACATCGGCGGCGATCGGCGTATTGATGTAGCAGCCGCGTGCCTCGCACGTCTGGATCGGCACGTCGACGGCCTTGCCGTCGTCGACCTGCAGCTTGGCGCCGACCGGCAGGTTCAATCCGAGTGGAAGCTGGATCAGCGCCACCGGCGTGCGGGTGTCGCCGGGAACGCGGATATTGACCAGCACGATGAGCTGGCCGGTCTTGGTGAGCACCGCGGTCTGTTCCATCGCGCATTCGAGCGGAGCGTCGCGGCTCGCACTGGTGCAGCGCGCAATCCAGCCGGAATTGTTGGGGGCTGCTGTATCACCCTGAGGAGCCGCGGGCGCAGCTGCCGGAGCGGGCGCGTTCTTGCTCTTGGCCGTCTGGGCGTGGCCAGAGTGGGCCATGCCGAACGCGGTCAGCAGGACGAAGAGCGACTTGGCGACAATCTTCACGGTACCGGCTCCGAATGGACATCTTTCGGATGTGCCGGGATGCCAGCAAAGTCAAGTCACTCGGCGGCCTCCTTGACCGATCCATGCTCGTCGTCGTCAGCATCGTGGTCGGTGCGCGGCGAGCGGCCCCAGTTCGCAAACGCATTCGAGAGCCTGTCGAGATAGAGGTAGACGACCGGCGTCGTGAACAGCGTCAGCGCCTGGCTGACGATCAGGCCGCCGACCATGGCGTAGCCGAGCGGCTGGCGGATTTCCGAGCCGGTGCCGGTCCCTAGCATCAGCGGCACGCCGCCGAGCAAGGCGGCCATCGTCGTCATCATGATCGGGCGGAAGCGGAGCAGGGCGGCTTGGCGGATCGCCGCGACAGGCTCCATGTGCTGGTCGCGCTCGGCCGCGATCGCGAAGTCGACCATCATGATGCCGTTCTTCTTCACGATGCCGATCAAAAGGATGATGCCGATCAGCGCGATCAGCGAGAAGTCGAAGCCGGCCGCCATCAGGATCGCGAGCGCGCCGACGCCGGCCGACGGCAGCGTCGACAGAATCGTGATCGGGTGGATGTAGCTCTCGTAGAGAATGCCGAGGATCAGGTAGACGACCACGAGCGCCGCGAGGATCAACAGCGGCACGGTCGACAACGATTGCTGGAACGCCTGCGCGGTGCCTTGGAAGCTCGAGCTCAGTGTCGGCGGCGCGCCGAGGTCGACCATCGCCTTCTGCACCGCTTCCGTCGCCTGGCCGAGCGCAACGCCCTGCGCCAGGTTGAACGAGATGGTGATCGCCGGGAACTGGCCCTGGTGGCTGATCGAGAGCGGCCGTACCGGCACGCTGGTCCAGGTCGCGAAGGTCGAGATCGGCACCTGTTCGCCGGTCAGCGGAGACTTGATGTAGATCTTGTTCAGCGTGTCGATCGCGCCCTGGAGCTCCGGCAACACCTCGAGGATGACGTGGTAGCTGTTGAGCTGGGTGAAGTACTGCGTCACCTGGCGCTGGCCGAACGCGTCATAGAGCGTGTCGTCGATCAGCTGCGGCTGGATGCCATAGCGCGAGGCGGTGTCGCGGTTGATCTTCAATTCGAGCGTGGTGCCGTTGGTCTGCTGGTCGGTGGCGACGTCGCGCAGCTGCGGCAGCGTTTGCATCTTGCCGAGAATCTTCGGCGCCCATTCGTTCAATTCGGCGAGGTTGGCATCCTGCAGCGTGAATTCGAACTGGGTGCGGGTCGGGCGGCCGCCGAGGCGGACGTCCTGCGCCGCCTGCATGAACAGCCGGGCACCCTCGACCTTCTCCAGCTTCGGCCGCAGCCGGGCGATGACCTGCTGCGCGTTGGCGTCGCGATCCTTCAGCGGCTTCAGCGTGATGTACATCGCGCCGTTGTTGCCGGCGCGGCCGCTGCCGCCGATCGCCATCGCCACCGTCGCCACCGCGGGATCCTGCTGCACGATCTTGCCGAGTTCCTCCTGCTTCCGCTTCATGTCGGCGAAGGAGATGTCCTGGTTGGCTTCCGAGGTCGCGGTGATCAGGCCGACGTCCTGCTGCGGGAAGAAGCCCTTCGGGATGACGACGAACAGGTAGACTGACAGCGCCAGCGTCCCGAAGAAGATCATCAGCGTCGTGAACTTCCAGCGCAACGCGAGGTCGAGCACGCTCTGATAGCCGCGCAGCATGGCGTCGAAGCCGCGCTCGCTGAGCTGGTAGAACCGACCGTGCTTCTCGTCATTGTGGGCGCGCAGGAAGCGCGAGGCCATCATCGGGGTCAGCGTCAGCGACACGAACATCGAGACGAAGATGGTCATCGCGAGCACGACCGCGAATTCGCGGAACAGGCGGCCGATGATGCCGCCCATCAGGAGCAGCGGGATCAGCACCGCGACCAGCGAGATGCTGATCGAAACGATGGTGAAGCCGATTTCCTGCGAGCCCTTGAAGGCGGCAGCCATCGGCTTCTCGCCCTCTTCGATGTAGCGGCTGATGTTCTCCAGCATCACGATGGCGTCGTCGACCACGAAGCCGACCGCGATCGTCAGCGCCATCAGCGACAGATTGTCGAGCGTGTAGCCGAACACCCACATCAGCGCGCAGGCGCCGAGCAGCGCCAATGGCACCGTGACCGTCGGGATCACGGTCGCCCAGAAACTGCGCAGGAAGACGAAGATCACCATCACGACCAGGAAGATGGTCAGCAGCAGGGTGAACTGGACGTCCTCGACCGCCGCGCGGATCGTGGTGGTGCGGTCGCTGATCACGTCGATCTTGATCGCCGGCGGGATCGCGGCGACCAGTCGGGGCAGCGCCGCCTTGATCTTGTCGACGGTGTCGATGACGTTGGCGCCGGGCTGCTTGAAGATGACCAGGAATACGCCGCGCTTGCCGTTGGCCCAGGCGGCCTGCTTGGCGTCCTCGGGCCCGGTGACGGCCTGGCCGATATCACGGATCCGCAGCGGCCCGCCGTTGCGGTAGGCGATGATGACGTCGTTCCACGGGCTCGCCGTGAGCAGCTGGTCGTTGGCGTAGATGGTATAGGCGCGGGTGGCGCCGTCGATGTTGCCCTTCGGACTGTCGACGGTGGCGATGTTGATCGCAGCGCGGACGTCCTCCAGCGACAGGCCCTTGGCGACGAGCTTGGCGGGGTCGATCTGGACGCGAACCGACGGCTTCTGCTGGCCGCCGATGATGACCTGCGCAACGCCCGAGATCTGGCTGATCTGCTGCGCCAGCTGGGCGTCGACGGCATCGCTGACCGTCGTCAGCGGCAGCGTGTCCGATGTCGCCGACAGCAGCATGATCGGCGAGTCCGCCGGGTTGACCTTGCGGTAGGTCGGCGGCGAGGGAAGGGTTTTCGGCAACTGGCCGCTGGCCGCGTTGATGGCGGCCTGCACGTCGTTGGCGGCGCCGTCGATGCTGCGGTTGAGGTCGAACTGGATGGTGACCGCCGCCGTGCCGAGATAGCTGGTCGAGGTCATCTGCGCGATGCCGGGGATCTGCGCGAACTGGCGTTCCAACGGCTGGGCGACCGATGTCGCCATCGTTTCCGGGCTGGCGCCGGGCAGGGTCGCAGTGATCTGGATGGTGGGGAAGTCGACCTGCGGCAGCGGCGCGACCGGCAGCAGGGGATAGGCGACGAGACCAACGAACAGGATGCCCGCCATCAGCAGCGAGGTGCCGATGGGGAAACGAATGAATGGTGCGGAAATTCCGGCGCCGACGCTCATTCCTGCGCAACCTTCGACTGGGACGGATCCGAGCTCGCCACTGCCGTTGTCACCGGGGTTCCCGGCGAGACCTTGTACTGCCCCGCGGTGATCACCTGCTGTCCGGGCGACAGGCCCTCGTCGATCACCGACTTGCCGTCGATCGACTGGCTGACCTTGATCTTGCGAAGCTCGGCCTTGTTCTCCTGATTGACTGAATACGCGTAGAGGCCATCGGTGCCATGCTGCACTGCGTCATCCGGGACGACGGTGGCATCCTTCAAGGTCCTGACCAGAAGGCGGGTCGAGACCGACTGGCCCGGCCACAGCGCGTGGTCCTTGTTATCAAACACCGCCTTCAGCCGGACAGTCCCGCTTGACGTGTCGACCTGATTGTTGATCAGCGCCAGGGTTCCCGTGGATAGCACCCGCTTGCCGTCGGTGGTCAGGGCAATGGTCTTGGGCGGCGCCACGGCCAGCGCCGCCTTGATATCCGGCAGCTGGTCTTCCGGCGCGGTGAAGATCACCGTGATCGGCTCGATCTGGGTGATCGTGACAATGCCGGTCTGGGCCGAGGCATTGACGATGTTGCCGATATCGACCAGTCGCAGGCCGACAATCCCGTCGATCGGGGATTTGACGGTCGTGTAGTCCACCTGGGTCTGGGCGTTGAAGATGGCGGCCTCGTCAGCCGAGATCTGGGCGGTCAGCTGCGCCACCGTGGAGCGCTGGGTGTCGAGCTGCTGGCGTGTCGCGAACTCGCCGAGCCTGGTGGTGCGCTGCAGGTCGAGATTGGCGTTGGCGAGATTGGCTTCGTCCTGGGCCTTCTTGGCCTTGGCCTGGTCGAGCGTCGCCTGATAGGGCCGCGGATCGATCTCGACCAGCGTGTCCCCTGCCTTGACGAACTGGCCTTCCTTAAAAGCGATCCTGGTGATCTGACCGTCGACCCGGGTGCGGACCTGGACCGTGTTGAACGCCTGCACGGTGCCGAGGCCGGTGAGATAGACCGGGAAGTCGGCTTTCTCGACCGGCGAGATCTTGACCGGAACGGCCGGGCGTTGGGCGGATCGCTTCTGCGCGGCTTCGATCGCCTGCTGGTTGCTCGTGTGTTTCTGCCAGCCGAAATAACCGGCGGCGCCGACCGCAGCGATCACTAAAACCCAACCGATGGTGCGTGACTTTGACATGCGGACTCTTGGGTTCGACGTAACAATAAAGGCTGATCGAAACGGTTCACAGAGCTTGCGGATATAATATGCGTGCACTTAATGTGTAAACACACCAAGGCTTGAGAATCCTAAACATTTGGAAAGGTTTAGGTCAGAAACGAGCAGAAACAATTCGCCTGGGAAACGCACCGAGGACCCCTATGTCGCTCGATCTCAAACGCCAGTTTATCGCGCAGCTCGTCGAGAGTTCCCGGCTGCTGCGCAATTATATCGATCATCGCGCCAAGGCGCGAGGCACCACGCGTGCGCAATGGATCGTGCTGTTCCGCCTGCGCGAGCAGGAGGGACTGTCCCAGGTCGATCTCGCCGACGTCCTCGAATTGCAGCCGATCTCGCTGGTGCGGCTGCTCGACCGCCTCGTCGAGCATGGCCTGCTCGAACGCCGTCCCGATCCCAGGGATCGCCGTGCCAATCGCCTGTTCCTGACCAGGAGCGGGCGCCGCCTCGTCGACGATCTCGACAGCCTGCGCGACGCGATCGCCGGCGATGTGCTGCGCGACGTCTCGGACAAGCATGTCGAAAGCGGCCTCGCCACGCTGCGCGAGGTCAAGGATCGCATCAAGGCGCTCGGCGAGGAGGCGGAGCGCATCGCTGCGAAATAGCGCATCTCATCGTGCGCAGATTCCTTCGCTCCATCCATTCACCCGTTGCAGCGTGCGCGAGCCGGTTGAATCGTCGCGGGA
Source organism: Bradyrhizobium sp. KZN70725 (assembly GCF_055264925.1). Classification (NCBI taxonomy): domain Bacteria; kingdom Pseudomonadati; phylum Pseudomonadota; class Alphaproteobacteria; order Hyphomicrobiales; family Nitrobacteraceae; genus Bradyrhizobium; species Bradyrhizobium sp. KZN70725. Next base: position 101,005 of record NZ_JBUYWT010000002.1, on the reverse strand, counting down.
TGTCGTCCATATCGCGCAGCGACGATGCGAGAGGACGAGGGCTGCGATGGATGAGTTGAACGGGCGCATGATGGCATGCCAGATCCTGGTTACCGGATTGATCGCGCGCGTCGCCAACGAGCAGCGCGACCCGCTGCGCTTTCTCACCGACTTCCGCGACGAGATCAAAGCGGTCGTCAACGGCGTCAACATCGCCGGCCTCGAGAACAGCGACCGCGTGCGGCAGGTCGCGCAGCGGACGATCGACGAGCTGTTTTCGCTGATGAAGCCGCCAAGCGCCGAGTAATCGCGTGGTCGCATGGACAGCGCCCGCACGCGGCAGCCAATGACGGGCGGCATCGATTTAGAACGATTATTAGAACACTTAAAAACTACAGTTTAGAACGATTTCAAACCGTAGATTAGAATCGCTTTGAATTGGGGCGATTCAAGCCGACTGTTGCGCTCGTCGCATTGATAAAAAAGGTCACGCTCGATAACCGATGGAGACAGTTCGTCGCAGCTTCATTTCGCGAACGAGCTGATTTTTCTGGGGCGAGCAAGACATGAGCAATGTGAAGGCGCCGAGATCGCTGCGCTTTGATGCAGCGATCGGTTCGGCTGATGACACCGGTTATTCCGTCACGAAGGTCTCCGCAGTCGCGAGCCTGATCGCGGTGGCGTCGTTTTCGGGGGCTGAAGCGCAGCAATCCAACCTGCCGCCGGTGAATGTCGATGCCCCGGTCGCTCGCCCGCGGCCCGTGACGTCAAGGCCCACTGCGGACCAGGTCCGCGCCCGCAACGCGCTGCGCCGCGCCGCGCGCCGTAACAACCAGCAGGCACAGCAAGCGCCGGTGCCGTTTCCCAACGCCGGCGGTCTTCCCGCCGACCGCGATCCGTACGCGGATCCGGCCGCGCCGTACAAGGGCGACCGTTTGCAGTCGTCCGGGAAATATCCCGAGCCGATCCTGAACACGCCGAAATCGGTCACGGTGCTGACCAAGGACGTGCTCGAAGACAAGAACGCCACATCGCTGAAGTCGGCGATCCTGTCGACCGCCGGCGTCACGCTCGGCACGGGCGAGGGCGGCAATGCCTTCGGCGACCGCTTCTTCATCCGCGGTTTCGATGCGCGCAACGACATCTTCATCGACGGCGTGCGCGACTCCGGCGTCAGCGTCCGCGAGAACTTCTTCACCGAGCAGGTCGAGATCCTGCGCGGCCCGGGCTCGTCCTTTGCCGGCCGCGGCACCACCGGCGGCGCGATCAACATCGTCACCAAGCAGGCGACGACGCAGAACAGCTTCTACAACATGGACACCACGTTCGGCACCGATCGCACCAAGCGCGTGACGCTCGACGTCAACCAGGTGATCAGCCCGACGCTGGCGATCCGCGCCGGCGGCCTGTTCCAGGATGCCGGCGTCGCCGGCCGCAGCTACGTCACCGACGACCGCAACGGCGCGTTCGTCGCCGGAACATGGAAGCCGGTCGATGCGGTGAAGATCACCGGCAACTACATCCACACCGAACTGACCGGACTCCCGGATTTCGGCGTGCCGTACTATCGGCCGAGCACCGCGAGCACGGCCGGCGGTCCGTTCCCGGATTTCGGCGTCAACCGCAACAATTTCTACGGCTTCGTCAACCGCGACTTCTTCAGGACCGGGCAGGACATCGGCACGATCAATGCCGAGGTGCAGATCACGCCGGACCTCGTGGTCAGCAACAAGATCCGGGAATCGCGTTCGACCCAGAACTACATCGGCACGCTGCCGGAAGCGCCGACGCTTGCCGCCGGCGCTCCGTTCACGGCGTATACGTTGAGCGCCAATCCGCAAAGCCGCTACCAGGTCACCGACGTGTTCGCCAACCAGACCGAGGCGACCTACAAGTCGGTCGACGGCCTCGGCTTCAAGCACACGACGACGGCCGGCGTCGAATACGACAACGAGCGGTCGTCGATCGACAGATATCTCGGCCTGAGCTCGGAAATAACGACCGGCACATCGGCATTCACGGGAAGCGGATCGCTCTCCGGCGTCAGCGTGTTCAATCCGCAATACACCAACATTCCGTTCCCGATTCCGTCGGGGCTGTCCGGGCTGCCGACCAAGATCGGGATCGACACCACCAGCGGCTACATCATGGATACCGCGAACTACAATGACTTCGTGATCCTCAATGGCGGCATCCGCTACGACGACTACAAGATCAACACGTCAGGCTATCTGACTTCGGGCGGCAGGACCACATTCGGCAGTCAGTCGGCCGACTTCGGGATGCCGAACTTCAACCTCGGCCTCACCTTGAAGCCGTTGCCGAACGGCAGCGTCTATGCGGCCTATGCGACCTCATCCAACCCGGTCGGCGCCGAATTCGACGGCACCAGCACGGCGTATGGCGGCCTGTCTCCGGTGCTGAACGGCGGCAATACCCAGATCTTCGGGCCGGAAAAGAACAAGGCGATCGAAGTCGGCACCAAGTGGGAATTGTTCGATCGTCATCTGCTGGTGACGGCGGCGCTGTTCCAGACCGAGAAGGAAAATGCGCGCGAATCGCAGAACGTGAACAACGCCACCGCGGCGGCAGCGCTCGGTTGCTCCTATCCGACCGGGACGACCGGCAATATCTCCTGCATCACCGCGGGCGCGGCCTACCGCATCCGCGGCATCGATCTCGGCGTCGGCGGCAAGATCACCGACAAATGGAGCGTGTTCGGCGGTCTCGTGCTGATGCAGTCGGCAGTGACGAGGTCGCTGGCGCCGCCGGCCAACACCATCCTGTACTCCAGCAATGTCGGACTGCCGCTCGCCAACGTCGCGCACCAGTCGTTCAGCATGCTGACCAAGTACCAGCTCACCGACATGTGGGAGCTAGGCGGGCAGGCGGTGTATCGCTCGAAGGTCTATGGCGGCACGCTGCTCGCGGCCAACCAGGGCACCTCGATCCCGAGCTATTGGCGCTTCGACGCCTTTGCCGAAGCTAAGATCGACAAGCACTGGACCATGAAGCTGTTCGTCAACAACATCTTCGACAAGCGCTACTACGATGCGCTGTACCAGAGCGCGGCGCCGTTCGTGCTCGAAGCGCCGGGACGCGCCGCGTATCTGGTTGTTTCTGCGCGTTACTGACGGAGGCTTCGCGGCACGAGATGCTGGTCTGTGTTCCCAACGTATTGAGCAAGGCTGATGTGGCGGACTTCCGCCGCATCATGGCGCAAGCCGAATGGGAGGACGGCCGCTCGACCGCCGGCGCCGCGTCCGCGATGGTCAAGCGCAACGAGCAGCTGCCGCCCGACAGCGAGGTCGCGCGGCAGCTCGGCAACCGCATCCTGTCGGCGCTGTCGGCGAGCCCGCGCTTCATCTCGGCGGCGATCCCGCTTAGAATCTTTCCACCCTTGTTCAACCGCTATGCCGCCAGTGACGGGCACCATTTCGGCCTGCACGTCGACAATGCGGTGCGCGGCGACAGGCTGACGGGCATGAGGATCCGCACCGACCTCTCGGTCACGCTGTTTTTATCGGAGCCGGAGGACTACGATGGCGGCGAGCTCGTCATCGAAGACCTCTACGGATCCCATGAAATCAAGCTGCCGGCGGGCGATCTCGTAGTTTATCCTGCTTCCAGCTTGCATCTGGTCACGCCGGTCACGCGGGGGACCCGGGTAGCGTCTTTTTTCTGGCTGCAGAGCATGATACGGGATGCACACGGGCGCAGCCTGATCTTTGATCTCGATACCGCGATCCAGGCTCTGGTGGAGCGGCTGGGGCGCGATGACCCCGAAACGGTCAAATTGACCGGGATTTATCACAACCTGATCCGTCACTGGGCTGAAGTGTAACTGATGATGACATTCAAGTTCCCCGCTGCATCCGCCATGATCGCCTCGCTGGCGATGCTGATGCTGGCCGCGCCGTCTTCGGCGCAGCAGCAAACGGCGCCTGTAGCGCAGCCCGCACCCGTGACCCGGCCTCAGGCCGCACCCGCCCAGCCGGCGGCGGCCCAGCCTGCGGCGGCTGCCCAGGCCGCGCCGGTGGCCGCCCAGCCGGCACAAGCGGCGCCGCAGGCTCAGGCCGCGCCGGCCCCTGCCGCGGCGGCTCCGGCACCGACGGCGAACGAGGCGTCCCTGGCTGCGCCCGCGAGCGGCGACAGCAAGTCGCTGAAGTCGACCTCGACCGGCCTGCACGAATTGTCGCCGTGGAACATGTTCTTGAACGCCGACATCATTGTGAAGGCGGTGATGCTCGGTCTGGCATTCGCGTCGCTCGTCACGTGGACGGTGTTCATCGCCAAGATGGTCGAGCTGACGGTGGCGCAGCGCAAGCTGCGTGGCGCGCTGGCCAAGATCGCTGAATCGCGCTCGCTGGCCGAAGCGCAGTTCGCGCTCGGTGCCAAGGGTAGCGTGCTGTCGTCGTTCATCGCTGCTGCGATGCGGGAGGGGCGCCTGTCGGCGGGCATCTCGAGCGACAGCGGCATCAAGGAGCGCGCGGCGTCGAGCTTCGCCGAGATCGTGCGCGCCGAAGCCCGCAAGATCCGCATCGGCATGGGCCTGCTCGCGACCATCGGCGCGACGTCGCCCTTCGTCGGCCTGTTCGGCACCGTCTGGGGCATCATGAACAGCTTCATCGGCATTTCGAAGTCGCAGACGACCAACCTTGCCGTGGTGGCGCCGGGCATTGCGGAAGCGCTGCTCGCGACCGCGATCGGCCTCGTCGCGGCGATCCCGGCCGTGATCATCTACAACCACTTCTCGCGCGTCACGAAGGTCTATCTCGAGCTCGTCAACCGAGCCTCGGGCGCCGCCGGACGGCTGCTGTCGCGCGATCTCGATCGCACCCATGGCGACGTTCCGCGCAACGCGCATGCGCGCGCCGCAGCGGCGGAGTAGGCGATGGCAGTCTCGATCTCCGAGAACGATGGCGACGACGATTTCGCGGAATCCCACGAGATCAACGTCACGCCGTTCATCGATGTCATGCTGGTGCTGCTGATCATCTTCATGGTGGCGGCACCGCTCTCGACCGTCGATTTGCCGATCGATCTGCCGACCTCCAGCGCGACGCCGCAGAAGAAGCCGGACAAGCCGACCTATCTCAGCATCAAGCCGGATCTGACGCTGGCGATCGGGGAGAACGCGGTGAAGCGCGTCGACCTGGTCAATTCGCTGGATGCTGTGCCCGACATGACCCGGGACAAATACGTGTTCCTGCGGGCCGATCGGATGGTACCCTATGGCGAGCTGATGGGCGTGATGGAGCTGCTGCGCGCCGGCGGCTACACGCACGTGAAGCTGGTCGCGCTCGAGGGCGTTCCGGGAGCGCCCGCGGCGGCGCAGGCCGATCCTGCCAAACCCTGACGGCGAACGCGATGTCCACCAACCCCGATCTCGATCTGCGGACCTCGAAGCGGCTCTGGGTGATCGCCGCCGTGACGGCAGTCGGGCTGCATCTGGGCGGTGCCGCGCTGGCACTGACCAATTTGCGCGGCGACGACGGCGACGAGGGGCTCGGCGCTGCCGGCGCGGAGTACGCCGTCGAGCTGGCTTCCGCGGATGCGACCGAAGAGGCCCTACCGCCTGGACCGCTGGCTGACGAGCAGCAGGCTATGCAGGAAATGGCGCAGCAGAAGGCCGAGGTGAAGGACACCGACCTGCCTCAGGAAAAGCCGGTGGAGTCCGACGACCCCGATCGCATCGTGACGGAAGACACTGCCAAGAAGCAGAAGGAGGAGGAGGCCAAGGTCGCCAAGGTCGAGGCCAACGCGCAGGAAGCGCAGCAGGCCTCGGAGGCGGCCGCGCCGACCAAATTGGAGGACGCGCGTCAGTCGGAAACCACCAAGGCACCCAACCCAGGCATCGGCAAGGACAAGCTGCTGCTGACCGCCAAGTGGGGCAAGAAGATCAGCGCCTATCTCGACCTGCACAAGAAATTCCCAGAGAAGGGCAAGGCCAAGGAGGCCAAGGTGAAGGTCGCCCTGGTGCTGAATCGTCTGGGCAAGGTGCTGTCGGTTGCCGTGCTGGAATCGTCCGGAGATGCCGCCTTTGACGACGCGGCGATCTCGATGGTCCACCGGTCCGATCCGGTCCCGGCGCCGCCGGCCGACCTGACCGACGATCAGTTCTCGTTCAGCCTCGACGTCAATTACAACAAGCCGAAGAAGTAGCGCGCCGCGGCTGGCTGCGATCAGACCCGGCGTCATTGCGGGGCGCGACAAGTCGCGAACCCGGAATCCATTTCTCCATTGAATGTGCCGCTGGTCGATTCCTGGTTCGCCGTTTCACGCGGCCCGGAACGACGTTGCCTCAGCTCTTCTTCACCAGCGGGCAGACGCTCTTCTCGAGCGGGAGGAAGGCCTCGTCCGCGGGGATGGTGGCGACCAGCTTGTAATAGTCCCACGGATATTTCGAGTCCGACGGCTTCTTCACCTCGAACAGATAGGCGGGGTGGATCTTGCGGCCGTCGACGCGGATCGAGCCCTTGCCGAACAGGAGATCGTCGGTCGGCATCTCCTTCATCTTGGCGACCACGGCGCGACCGTCATGCGGATTGCCGCCGAGCGCTTCCAGCGCCTTGAAATAGTGGATCAGCGAGGAATAGACGCCGGCCTGCACCATGGTCGGTGGGTTCTTCTTGAAGCGCTCCATGAAGCGCTTGGAGAAGGCGCGGGTCTGGTCGTTCATGTCCCAGTAGAACGTCTCGGTGAAGTTCAACCCCTGCGCGACGTTGAGGCCGAGCGCGTTGATGTCGGTGATGAACAGCAGCATGCCGGCAAGCCGCTGGCCGCCCGAGACGATGCCGAATTCCGCGGCCTGCTTGATCGCGTTGGTGGTGTCGCCGCCGGCGTTAGCGAGCCCGACGATCTTGGCCTTCGAGCTTTGTGCTTGCAGCAGGAAGGAGGAGAAGTCCGCGTTGTTGAGCGGATGCTTGACGCTGCCGAGCACCTTGCCGCCATTCGCGGTGACCACCGCCGAGGTGTCGCGCTCGAGCGCCTGGCCGAACGCATAGTCCGCGGTGAGGAAGAACCAGGTGTCGCCGCCGGATTTGACCAGCGCCTTGCCGGTGCCGTTGGCGAGCATGTAGGTGTCATAGACCCAGTGCACCGTGTTCGGCGAACACTGCGCGCCCGTGAGGTCGGACGAGGCGGAGCCCGAGTTCAGGTTGACGACGTTCTTCTCCTTCGAGAGGTTGGCGATCGCGAGTCCGACATTGGAGGCCGCGAGGTCGACGAACACGTCGACCTTCTCGACATCGATCCATTGCTTGCCGATGTTGACTGCGACATCGGGCTTGTTCTGGTGATCGGCCGAGATCAGATCAATCTTCCAGCCCTTCGCCAGCAGCCCGGAATCCTCGATCGCCATCTGCGCCGCCACCGTCGAGCCGGGACCGCCGATATCCTGATAGAGGCCGGACTGATCGCCGAGCGCGCCGACCTTGGCGATCTTGTCCATCGTCTGCGCCGACGCACCGCCGCAGAACGCAAGACTCGTGGCCATGACCAAGGCCGTCGTGACCGAGGCTGCAATGGAACGCTTCATCTTCCCTCCAGTATGATTTTGCTTTTGAGTTCCGGATTATGCCCGGCATCGGGTGCATCGCCTAGAGCGCCGGCGCGTTTGATCGTGCGCTATATTCCGCGCCGCGGCGATTGCGCAGCCGGTGACGCGCGACGGGATGCCGCGGTGCGCGGAGTTCGATCATCAGACGCGGATAGGGTGAAGCGCGGACGGCGCTATTTCCAGTAGTACCGGATCGCGACGTAGATCACGACGAGGCAGGCGAAGATCAGTGCCACCGGCATCGAACGCTTGGCGTTCGGGTCGGAGGTGCTCGTCTTCTTGGGGGGCAGGCGGCGGAACGTCGTGACGTTGCCATTGTCGGCGACCGGCTCGCGCGCGCGCGCCGGAACCTCCGGCGCTTTGCCGGCGCCGCCCATCTCGACATAGTAGGTGCGGTACATCTCCTGGATGGTCGCCTCGCCGGCGTCGGCTTCGCTCATCTGTCCCAGCAGCTTGTTGTAAATGGCCAGGAAATTCTGCGCCTCAGGCGGCAAGGCGGAGGCGCCGTTCAGCTTGGCCATCATCTTCCAGGTCGCAAAGTCGGCCCGCGCTCGGGTGTCGGCGCGTCGTGCAATCAGCATATCGGCAGCTTTGATCACCATGGCCTCGAAGCGTTCCTGTCCTCAACGCGCGACCCGGAAAAATGGCTACCGGTTTTCGGTCGGGTCGTGCGCAGATCAAGGCTATGTGTTTCCGGTAATGAGGAGAAGGGCGTTGATTACATAGCCGGTCAGAGTTCGCAGTATCGTTGAAATAACATCAAGATTTAGGCCGACTTGCTGGCCAATCACCGGCAGCAGGATCAACAGCCCGATCAGGATCAGCATGCCGTAGGGCTCCAGCCGGGCGAGCGGGATCGCCAGCGGCCTTGGCAACAGCCCGACCGCGACCCGGCCGCCGTCCAGCGGCGGGATCGGCATCATGTTGAAGATCGCGAGCACGATATTGATCAGGAAGGCGTTTTTCAGATTGTCCGCGGTCCATTTTGCGGCATCGGCCGGCACCAATGGCACTGCGTGGAATGCCAGCGCCGCGGCGATCGCCAGGATGATGTTGGTGGCCGGGCCGGCCAGCGCCACCCACACCATATCGAGCTTGGGATGATTGAGCTTGCGGAAGTTCACCGGCACCGGCTTGGCGTAGCCGAACAGGAACGGCGAATGCGCGAACAGCAGCACTGCAGGCAGGATCAGCGTGCCGAACGGATCGATGTGCTTCAGCGGGTTGAAGCTGACGCGGCCGAGCTGCCAGGCGGTGTCGTCGCCGAGCCGATGAGCGACGAAGCCGTGCGCGGCTTCGTGAAACGTGATCGCAATGACCACCGGCAATACCCAGACGGAGATGTCATAGAGGGAGATGTTCAATGGCATGCCGCCTCGGGTTCGCTGGGACCGGACCTCAGGCTAGCACGGATTCGCGGAAGGCCTTGCTGGCGAGCGTTGCCGCAGGTCAGCGCATGTCGGGGGCGACCGCGTGCGCCAGAGGCGGCTGGGTGGTCGCGATCCAGATGCCGGCGAACACGGTGACGATGCCGGCCAAAAGATTCCAGCTCAGCGGCTCGCCTAGCAGGGCTGCGCCGACCAGCGATGCCGCGATCGGATTGACGGTGACCGAGATCGCCACCCGGGTCGGCGTCGTCCGCTCCAGCGCGAAGGCCCAGAGATAGAAGGTAAGCGCAGCGCCGAAGGCGCCGAGATAGATCGCGCCGGACCATTGCGGCGCGCCGAAATCGGCAACCGGCGCAAAACTGCCGCGCAGCAGCGAGGCGACAATGAGCACCACCGCCCCGGCGGCCATCGCGAGCGTGGTGAAGGGGATCGGGCCGGCGCGGCGGATATAGGGTTTTGACCAGATGCTGTAGAGCGCCATGCACAGCGCGGCTGCGATCATCAAGAGGTCGCCGCGCCAGGCACCAGGCGGCGCCGTGGCGAGGCCGGAGAGCAGCGCCATCGAGACGCCGAGGATGGTGATCAGGACGCCTGCGGTCTTGCGCGCGGTGAGCGCTTCGGCGCCCAGCACCGCGCCGACCAGCATGGTCAGAAGCGGCAGTGTCGACAGCGCGAGTGCGCCGCGCGCGGCGGTGGTGAAGATCAATGAGGCATTGAACAGGACCGGAAACGCCGCAAAGAACAGCAGGCCGAGGCCGGCAACGCCGAGCCAATCGTGCCGCGTCGGCCAGTTCCGGCGTTGCAGCAGTGCCAGCGGCAGCAGCAGCAGGACGCCGATGCCGAAGCGGAACGCGCCGATCGCCAGCGGGTCGATGGCGCCGACCAGAAACCGCGTCGCCCCGATCGAGGTGCCGCCGAGCGCGCTCGATGCCACCGCCGCCAACACCCCCCAGATCTCGCCCATTCCGTCCGTCCCTTGGTTTTGCTTGCGCAATCTAGGGACGGGGACATAATCAGGAAATGGAATAGATTTGATCGACTAAATCACGGATCGTTATGAGCGCGCCCATCCTGGACCCGGATCTTCTGCAGGCCTTTGTCGCGGTGGCGGAGCATCGCTCCTTCACCCGCGCGGCCTCAGCGCTGAACCGGACCCAATCCGCCGTCAGCATGCAGGTGAAGCGGCTGGAAGAGCGGCTGCAGGCCGAACTGTTTCACCGCAGCACGTCCAGTGTCGACCTGAGTGCAGCCGGCGAGGGATTGCTCGGTTATGCCCGCCGCATCCTGAGCCTCAACGCGGAGGCGGTCGGCCGGGTGCGCGAGCATGGCACGGATGGACGGGTTCGCCTTGGCGTGATGGACGACTATGGGACGATGATCGTCCCGCCGCTGCTCAAGGACTTCATCGCCAGCTATCCGCTGATCCATCTCGAGATGGAGACCGGGTTGACGTCGACGATGACCGATCGGCTCGGCGAAGCCTATGACCTCGTGATCGCGATGCACCCCGAGGGACGCGGCGAGGGCGAGTTGCTGCGCACCGAGCAGGCGGTGTGGGCCGCGAGCGCTGAGCATCGCGTCGAGGAGCTCGATCCGCTGCCGGTCGCGCTCTATCCGCAGGGCTGCCTGTTCCGGAACTGGGCGATGCAGGCGCTGGACGAGGCGAACCGGCCGTGGCGGCTCGCCTTTGTCAGCCACAGCCTGTCCGCGGTCGAGGCGATCGCGGCGCAGGGTCTCGCCGTGACCGTGGTCAAGTCGGGGACGTTTCCGCCGACGCTGCGTCGGCTGACCGCGCGCGACGGCATGCCCCTGCTGCCGCGGGCCGAGATACGGCTGCATCGCGCGCAAAACCTGCCGCACGCGGCGTCACTCCTGGCCGATCATCTCGTCGCGGCGCTTCGGGAGCCGGCGAGGCGAGCGGCGGTTTAATAGGTCGCGCGGCCGCCGGAGATGTCGAACACCGCGCCGGTGGAGAAGGCGCAATCCTCCGACGCCAGCCATGCCACCATCGAGGCGAGCTCCTCGACCTGGACGAAGCGGGCCTTCGGGATCTTCGACAGCATGAAATCGATGTGCTGCTGGGTCATCTGGTCGAAGATCGCGGTCTTCGCCGCGGCCGGCGTCACCGCATTGACCAGGATGTCGTGCTGCGCGAGCTCCTTGCCGAGCGATTTGGTGAGCGCGATCAGGCCCGCCTTCGACGACGAATAATGCGCGGCGTTTGGATTGCCCTCCTTGCCGGCGATCGAGGCGATGTTGACGATGCGGCCGTACTTCCGGCCGATCATGGTCGGCACGATCGCCTTGCAGCAGATGAAGGGCCCCTCGAGATTGATGCGCATCACCCTGCGCCAGTCGTCGAGATCGGTTTCCCATACCGGCTTGTTGGCTCCGGTGATGCCGGCGTTGTTGACGAGAATGTCGATCTTGCCGAACGCCCGCAGCGTTTGATCGCGCGCGGCGTCGACCGCGTCGGGATTGGTGACGTCGGTCTTGATCGCGATCACGTTCTCGCCGATCGCCCGCGCGGTCTTCTCGGCCAGCGGCTGGTCGAAATCCCAGATCGCGACCTTGGCGCCCGACGCGACAAAGCGCTCGGTGATAGCGCGGCCAAATCCCTGCGCGCCGCCGGTGACGACGGCATAGCGGCCGTTGAGATCGATCTTGTTCATGCTGCCTCCCGATTAGAGTGTCCAGCCGCCGTCGATGACATGGGCGACGCCTGTGGTGAACGAGCTTTCGTCGCTGGCGAGATAGACGGCGAGCGCGGCGATTTCCTCGGCGGTGCCGAGCCGGCCCATCGGCTGGCGCGCAACGAACATCTCGCGTCCCTGCGGGCCGGCAGCCGCCGCACGCTCAAGCATCGAAGGCGTCTCGATGGTGCCGGGGCAGATGCAGTTGCAGCGGATGCCCTTGGTGATGAAGTCGGCCGCGACCGAGCGCGTCAGTGCCGCGACCGCGGCCTTGGTGGCGCTATACACGTAGCGGTTCGGCGCCGCCTTCACCGCGCCGGCGGCGGAGGCGATGTTGACGATGGCACCGCCGCCCTGCGCCAGCATGCCCGGCAGGAAAGCGCGCGTGGTGCGGTGCATCGACTTGACGTTGAGGTCGAAGGAGAAGTCCCAGTCGTCGTCCGAACACTCCAGCACCGTGCCGTGATGCACGAAGCCCGCGGCATTGAGCAGGATGTCGGTCTTGCCGGCGCGCTTTGCGATTGCCTCGACCGCTGCGGTGTCGCGCACGTCGAGCTTCGCAACATCGGCGGCGCCTTCCTGCCTGAGCAGCGCAAGCTTGCCTTCGTCGATATCGGTCGCGAACACGCTCGCGCCCTCGCGGGCAAAGGCCAGCGCGCAGGCGCGGCCGATGCCGACGGCCGCTGCGGTTACGAATGCGCGTTTGCCCTTCAGGCGGTCTGACATGCGTTTCTTCCTTCTTTGGCGATTGGCAGTCATGCGCGGGCTTGACCCGCGCATCCATCTTTCGAAGAACGATGGATTGCCGGGCCGCGCCCGGCAATGACGGTTTGCGTCCTAGTGATTGTCGCGCGCCACGCCGACCTTGCCGGCGATGTCGTGGTAGCGCGTCGCGAGCTCGAGACAGGCGCCGGTCGCGTGCTGGCCGACGGTCTTGCGGTAGAGCTCCTGCCACGGCGTCTGGTTGGCCGGATGCGGGAAGCCGCCCTTGGCCTTCAGCTCGGCGCGGCGGGTGCGCAGCTCATCCTCCGAGATCATGATGTTGGCGCTGCCCTTGTTGAGGTCGATGCGCACCTTGTCGCCAGTCCTCAGGATTGCGAGCCCGCCATCGGCGGCGGCCTCGGGCGAGGCGTTGAGGATCGAGGGCGAGCCCGAGGTGCCGGACTGCCTTCCGTCGCCGATGCAGGGCAGGGACAGGATGCCGCGTTTGATCAGCGCGGCGGGCGGCTGCATGTTCACCACCTCGGCGCCGCCGGGATAGCCGATCGGGCCGGTGCCGCGGACGAACAGGACGCAGTGCTCATCAATGTCGAGCGCGGGATCCTCGATACGGTTGTGATAATCCTCCGGCCCCTCGAACACGATGGCGCGGCCCTCGAAGGCATTGAGGTCCTTCGGGTTGGACAGATAGCGGTCGCGGAATTCCTTCGAGATCACGCTGGTCTTCATGATCGCGGAATCAAAGAGATTGCCGCGCAGCACGATGAAGCCGGCGTCCTTCACCAGCGGCTTGTCGTAGCCCCAGATCACGTCGCCGTCGGGCGCAGGTGCTTCCTTGCAATTCTCGCCCATGGTGCGGCCGTTGACGGTGAGGGCGCCTTCGTGGATGCGCTTGTGCTTGATCAGCTCGCGCACCACCGAGGGCACGCCGCCGGCGCGGTGATATTCCTCGCCGAGATAGAAGCCGGCCGGCTGCATGTTCACCAGCAGCGGGACGTCATGGCCGTATTTCTGCCAGTCGTCGATCGACAGCTCGACGCCGACATGGCGCGCCAACGCATTGATATGGATCGGCGCATTGGTCGAGCCGCCGATCGCGGAGTTGACCACGATGCAGTTCTCGAACGCCTCGCGCGTCAGGAAGTCCGACGGCTTCAAATCCTCCCAGACCATGTCGACGATGCGCTTGCCGGTCTCGTAGGCGATCTGGCCGCGCTCGCGATACGGCGCCGGGATCGCCGCGCAGCCCGGCAGCGAGAAGCCGAGCGCTTCCGCGAGCGAGTTCATGGTGGAGGCGGTGCCCATCGTGTTGCAGTGGCCGACCGAGGGGGCCGAAGAGGCCACGATCTCGATGAATTGCTCATAGTCGATCTCGCCGGCGGCGAGCCGTTCGCGCGCCTTCCACACCACGGTGCCGGAGCCGGTGCGCTGGCCCTCGTGCCAGCCGTTCAGCATCGGGCCGCCCGACAGCACGATCGCCGGCAGGTTGACGGTCGCCGCCGCCATCATGCAGGCCGGCGTGGTCTTGTCGCAGCCGGTGGTCAGCACCACGCCGTCGAGCGGATAGCCGAACAGCACCTCGACCAGGCCGAGATAGGCGAGGTTGCGGTCGAGCGCCGCAGTCGGGCGCTTGCCGGTCTCCTGGATCGGATGGGTCGGAAACTCCATCGCGATGCCGCCGGCGGCGCGGATGCCCTCGCGGACGCGGTGTGCGAGCTCGAGGTGATGCCGATTGCAGGGCGAGAGGTCGTTGCCGGTCTGCGCGATGCCGATGATCGGCTTACCCGACTGCAATTCCTCTCGCGTCAGGCCGTAATTGAGATAGCGCTCGAGATAGAGCGCGGTCATGCCCGGATTGTGCGGGTTGTCGAACCATTCCTGGGAGCGGAGCCTGCGGCCCTTGCCCTTGCTGGTCGCGCCTGCGGCGTCGTGCCCGTTGGTGGGGGGTTTTGTCATTGGTTTCTCCCGCAATGCAAACTTGTGGGCCCATTCAAGGGCTCTGGTTCAAGGTCGTTTCTACCTTGCGCAAATCGTCATGCATTACAAACCCGACCGATCACGCACAGGTGTTTCGTGTGATGGATTGGACCTTAGTTGAAGGGTCTTGGTTGCGCTATCATTTTATCATTTTCGCGTCCCTTATGACAGGCAGCTGCCGGGCGACGTCAATTGCGTCGCGCCGAGCTTTGCCGTTCCATGACACTGAAGCCGAGATCGACGACGGGTTCGGTCGGCCGGCGCCCTTCCAGCGTCTCGATCACCATCACGGCAGCGTTTCTGCCCATTTCGTAGCGGTTGGTACGCACGCTGCTCAAGGTCGGCTCGCTCGACGCCATGAATTCGAGGTCATTGAAGCCGACGATCGCCATCTGCTCCGGCACTGCCATGTGCCGCCGCTTGCATTCGAACAGCGCGCCGAGCGCAAGGTCGTCATTGACGCAGAACACGGCGTCGATGTCGGGCGCCTTGGCGAGCAGGTCGGCAAACAGCGTGCCGCCGAGCGTGACCGAGGTCGGGATCGCCGTTGTCACAATAAGCTGTGGATCGAACAGCCCAGCGTCGGTCATCGCGGAGCGATAGCCGTCGAGCCGGCGCTGCACCCGCGGATCCATCCGCGCGCCGAGGAATCCGATCCGCCGGTAGCTCTGCGCCAGCAGGTGGGCGATGGCGGCTTTTGCGGCGTCAAAATGCGAGAATCCGATCATCATGTCGATCGGGGAGGGACCGACCTCCATGATCTGGACGATCGGACAATCGACCGTCTCCATGATGCGGCGGGAATCGGCGGTCTGGTTGATGCCGGTAATGATCAGCCCGGCCGGCTTCTGTGCCAGAAACAGACGCAGCAGGCGCTCTTCCTGCAGGATGCTGTAGTGGGTGTTGGCGAGCTGAATGCTGTAGCGGCTGCCGTCGAGCGCGTCATAGATGCCGCGCAGCACGTCGGAGAACACGTTGTTGGTCAGCGACGGGATCAGGACACCGATCACCTCGGTGCGCTGCGACGCAAGCGCGCGTGCCGCGAGATTGGGCACGTAACCGAGTTCTTTTGCCGCACTATCGACCCGCGCGCGCTTGCCGGCCGAAAGTGCTTCCGGATTCCTGAAGAACCGTGAGGCCGTAATGGGACTGACACCGGCGAGCTTCGCGACTTCGGCGAGCCGGATCTTGCCTGGCGTGATGCGCTTTCGGGCCATTTGCCGCTCATATCACGACGTTCGTCGCAGACAAACTGATATTGACAGCGCTACCAAGCGATTGCTAATCGAACGATTGCCAAAACCGGATAAACTGCGGACAATAACGTCAGTCCAACAGCGCCGCGCACCCAGCGCGGCCGGAACAAAACAGAGCGGTGGCGGCACTCGTCGTACGTCGTCGGGAACTTGAGGGAGGGAAGTGGATGTCGTCGGTCCAGATTCGCGACGTGCGGAAATCGTTCGGCAATTTTGAGGTCCTGCACGGCGTGTCGATCCCGATCGAGGACGGCGAGTTCGTCGTTCTGGTCGGCCCCTCCGGCTGCGGCAAGTCGACCCTGCTGCGCATGCTGGCGGGGCTCGAGAACATCACCTCCGGCACGATCTCGATCGGCGACCGCGTCGTCAACAATGTCCAGCCCAAAGAGCGCGACATTGCAATGGTGTTCCAGAACTACGCGCTCTACCCGCACATGACGGTCGCCGACAATATGGGCTTCTCGCTCAAGCTGCGCGGCGCCAAGCCCGAGGAGATCTCGACCGGCGTCAAGCGCGCCGCGGAAATCCTTGCGCTTACGCCGCTGCTCGAGCGCTATCCCCGCCAGCTTTCGGGCGGCCAGCGCCAGCGCGTCGCGATGGGCCGCGCCATCGTGCGCGATCCCCAGGTGTTCCTGTTCGACGAGCCGCTGTCGAACCTCGACGCCAAGCTGCGTGTTGCAATGCGCACCGAGATCAAGGAGCTGCACCAGCGGCTGAAGACCACGACCGTCTACGTCACCCACGACCAGATCGAGGCCATGACGATGGCCGACAAGATCGTCGTGATGCATGACGGCATCGTCGAGCAGATGGGCTCGCCGCTCGAACTCTATGACACGCCGGCGAACCAGTTCGTGGCCGGTTTCATCGGTTCGCCGGCGATGAATTTCCTCAAGGGCAATGTGAAGGTGAACGGCGCCGCCTATTTCGAGGGACCGAACGGCGTCAAGCTGCCGCTGAAATCGGCGCCGGCCAATTCCGACGGCCAGCCCGCGGTCTACGGCGTGCGGCCCGAGCATTTCACCATCGCCGATGACGGCGCCGAGGCCGAGATCGTGGTGGTCGAGCCGACCGGGTCGGAGACCCAGGTGTTCGCCAAGCTCGGCGGCGAGCAGGTCGTCGCCGTGTTCCGCGAGCGCCATCTGTTCAACCCGGGCGACAAGGTTCGGCTCAAGCCGGATCCGTCGCTGGTCCATCTGTTCGACGATTCGACGGGGAAGCGACTGAACAGCTGACGGACCGATCGATCTTAATGGCCGACCAACAGGCCAGATCAAAAACAACAAAAACACAATCATAGGGAGAAGGACGATGCACGATTTTACTCGCCGCTCGCTACTTCAGGGCGGCACGGCGCTGGCTGCAACCGGCATGCTCACCGGGCCGGCGCTGTTTGACTTCGCCAAGGCCTGGGCGCAGAGCGCGCCCTGGAAGGCGGAGCCCGGCGCCAAGCTCACCGTGATGCGCTGGAAGCGCTTCGTGCCCGCGGAAGACGATGCATTCAACGCCATGGTCGCGGCCTTCAAGTCGGCAACCGGCACCGAGATGAACGTGTTCAGCGAGTCCTTCGAGGACGTGCAGCCGAAGGCCTCGGTCGCCGCCAACACCGGCTCGGGTCTCGACCTCGCCTGGGGCCTGCACACGCTGCCGCAGCTGTTCCCGACCAAGGTTCTCAAGATGAACGACGTTGCCGATTATCTCGGCAACAAGTATGGCGGCTGGACCGAAGCCGCGGCCAAAACCTGCAAGCAGGGCAATGACTGGCTCGGCATTCCCGTCGCGACCATCGGCGGCTATTTGACCTATCGCAAGTCGGCGGTCGAGAAGGCCGGCTTCAAGCAGGTGCCGTCCGATTTCCCGGCCTATCTCGAACTGTGCAAGGCGCTGAAGAAGAACAACACGCCGGCCGGCTTCGCGCTCGGCCACGCCACCGGCGACGCCAATGCCTGGGTGCACAACATCCTCTGGGGCCACAACGCCTGGACTGTCGACAAGGACGACAAGGTCATCATAAACTCGCCGGAGACGATGAAGGCGCTGGAATATGCCAAGGCGCTGTCGGAGACCTTCATTCCGGGTGTCGCGTCCTGGAACGACTCCTCCAACAACAAGGCCTTCCTGTCCGGCGAGCTGTTCCTGACCTCGAACGGCATCTCGATCTACGTCGCGGCCAAGGACGATCCGAGCAAGAAGGAGCTCGCCGAGGACATCGACCACGCATTGTGGCCGGTCGGCTCGATCGGCAAGCCGACCGAATTGCAACTCGCGGTTCCGATCCTCGCCTTCAACTTCTGCAAATATCCGAACGCGGCAAAGGCGTTCATCGCCTTCATGCTGGAGAAGGAGAATTTCGAGAAGTGGCTGTCGGGCGCGCGGGGTTATCTCACCCACACGCTCAATGCCTACGACTCGGCTCCGGTGTGGACCGCCGATCCGAAGAACGCGGTGTTCGGCCAGGCCTCGAAGCGCGCGCTGCCGGCCTCCGGCATCGGTACGCCCGGCGAGAAGGCCGCGACCGCGATCGCCGACTTCATTGTGGTCGACATGTTCGCGAACTACTGCACCGGTGCCAAGGACGGCAAGGCCGCGATGGCGGAAGCCGAACGGCAGCTGAAGCGCATCTATCGCTGATGTGATGGCCGCGGGCGGCGGAGAGCCGCCGCCCGCGTCATCATTGGAATGCCATCATTGGAATATTGCGTAGTCATGCTCAATCCGTTGAGCAATCGGGACATCGCCTATGGCTGACATCGCCCTTGCGCCGCGACGTGCGAAAACCGAAATCCGCGAAGCGACCACCTGGGATCAGCTCCGCCACAACAAGAACTGGCTCGGCTTCTGGTTCATGTTGCCGGCGATGGCGTTCCTGATCTTCTTCCTGGCCTATCCGCTCGGGCTCGGCATCTGGCTGTCCTTCACCGACACCCGCATCGGCCGCGTCGGTCATTTCATCGGCACTGAGAACTATGAATGGTTGTGGGACGATGCCATCTTCTGGCTGTCGGTCTTCAACACGCTGCTCTACACCTTCATCGCGAGCGCCGTGAAGTTCGCGGTCGGACTCTATTTGGCGCTGCTGCTCAACGAGCGCATGCCGTTCAAGGCGCTGTTGCGGGCCGCGGTGCTGATCCCCTTCATCGTGCCGACCGTGCTGTCGGCGCTGGCGTTCTGGTGGATCTTCGATTCCCAGTTCTCGATCATCTCCTGGTCGCTCAAGCATCTCGGCCTGATCACCCAGAACATCAATTTCCTCGGCGACACCACCTGGGCCCGGATCTGCGTGATCTTCGCCAATATCTGGCGCGGCGTACCGTTCGTGGCGATCACGCTGCTGGCGGGCCTGCAGACCGTGCAGCCGTCGCTGTATGAGGCGGCGACGTTGGATGGCGCCTCGCGCTGGCAGATGTTCCGCTACATCACCTATCCCTTGCTGACGCCGATCATCGCCGTCGTGATGACGTTCTCGGTGCTGTTCACCTTCACCGACTTCCAGCTGATCTGGGCGATGACGCGCGGCGGCCCGGTCAACGCCACTCATTTGATGGCGACGCTGTCGTATCAGCGCGCGATCATCGCGGGGCAGCTGGGCGAGGGCGCTGCGATCTCGAGCGCGATGATCCCGTTCCTGCTCGCCGCGATCATGGTGTCATGGTTCGGCCTGCAACGCAGGAAGTGGCAGCAGGGAGAGAGCAATGACTGATCTTCCCGCCTCCAAGGTCGACCTCAAGAGCATCCTGTCGACGCCGTCGCGCGTCGACAACAGCGAGGGCATGAGCTACCTGCAGTCGGTGCCGCGGCGGATCGTGACGCTCTACATCCCGCTGTCGATCATCGTGATCATCCTGTTGTTCCCGTTCTATTGGATGGGGCTGACGGCGATCAAGCCGGACGAGCAACTGCTCGATCTCGACAAGTACAATCCGTTCTGGACCTGGAATCCGACCTTCAAGCACGTCCACAAGCTGCTGTTCGAGAGCTACTATCCGCATTGGCTCTGGAACACGATGTATGTGGCGGTGGGCGCCACCGTGCTGTCGATCATCGCGAGCGTGCTCGCGGCCTATGCGATCGTGCGGCTGCGCTACAAGGGCGCCAACGTCGTCGGCGGCCTGATCTTCCTGGCCTATCTGGTGCCGCCGTCGATCCTGTTCATTCCGCTCGCGACCGTCGTGTTTCAGTACGGCCTGTTCGACTCGCCCCTGGCGCTGATCCTGACCTATCCGACGATCCTGATTCCGTTCTCGACCTGGCTGTTGATGGGATATTTCAAGACCATCCCGTTCGAGCTCGAGGAATGCGCGCTGATCGACGGCGCCAGCCGCTGGCAGATACTGATCAAGATCGTGCTGCCGCTCGCCGTCCCCGGCCTGATCTCGGCCTTCATCTTCTGCTTCACGCTGTGCTGGAACGAATTCATCTATGCGCTGACGTTCCTGCAATCGACCCCGAACAAGACCGTGCCGGTCGCCATCGTCAACGAATTCGTTGACGGTGACATCTATCGCTGGGGGTCCCTGATGGCAGGGGCGCTATGCGGCTCGCTACCGCTGGTTATTCTTTACGCGTTCTTCGTAGAGCATTATGTCTCGGCGATGACGGGTGCCGTGAAGGAATGAGCGCGCAAGGCCCGCAGCTGAATTCGAACAAGACAAGAAAAGGAGCAGGGTCGTGCACATTCTGATTCTGGGCGCCGCCGGCATGGTCGGCCGCAAGCTGACCGAGCGTCTCTTGCGCGAGGGCCGCCTCGGCAAGCAAGAGATCACCCGGATGACGCTGCAGGACGTGGTCGCGCCGGCCAAGCCCGCCAATGCCTCGATCCCGGTCAATGTGGTCGCATCCGATTTCGCCGATGCCGGCGCCGCGGCGCCCCTGATCGCCGAGCGTCCCGAGGTGATCTTCCATCTCGCCGCGATCGTCTCGGGCGAGGCCGAGGCCGAGTTCGACAAGGGCTACCGGATCAACCTCGACGGCACCCGCTATCTGATCGACGCCATCCGTGCCGTCGGCGGCGGCTACAAGCCGCGGCTGGTGTTCACGTCCTCGATCGCGGTGTTTGGCGCGCCGTTCCCCGAGAAGATCGGCGACGAGTTCTTCCATACGCCGCTGACGAGCTATGGCACGCAGAAGTCGATCTGCGAGCTCCTGATCAACGACTACACCCGCAAGGGTCTGCTCGACGGGATCTCGATCCGCCTGCCGACAATCTGCGTGCGTCCGGGCAAGCCGAACAAGGCGGCGTCCGGCTTCTTCTCGAATATCATCCGCGAGCCGCTGGCGGGCGAGGAGGCAGTGCTGCCGGTCTCCGAGGACGTCCGGCACTGGCACGCCTCGCCGAAATCGGCGGTCGGCTTTCTGGTTCACGCCGGCACGATGGATCTCAATGCGATGGGGCCGCGGCGCAATCTCAGCATGCCCGGGATGTCCGTCACCGTCGGCGAGCAGATCGCGTCGCTGGAGCGCGTCGCCGGCAAGAACGTCACCGCGCGGATCAAGCGGGTGCCCGATCCGACCATCATCAGCATCGTCTCGGGCTGGCCGCGCGATTTCGCCACCGACCGCGCGCTGAAGCTCGGCTTCACCACGGCCGAGAAGACGTTCGACGACATCATCCGGATCCATATCGAGGACGAACTCGGCGGCAAGTTCGCCGCCTGAGCAACGTCCGAGCCAAAGCATGATCCGGAGAAGTGCGAAGCGGTTTCCCTCGCGACAAACGCGGAACGCGTTTGCGCGAAGATCATGCTCAGACAAGGGGCTAAGACGCGATGATGATTCAACCAGGCTTCATCGCGCTTTAGCGCGGCGCTTGAGATGACCAGAGTTGCCAGCATCGGCGAATGCATGATCGAGCTGCGCCAGGCTCCTGGCGGCCAGCTCGGCGGGCTGTATTCGCGCTCCTATGGCGGCGACACGCTCAACACCGCGGTCTATCTGTCCCGGCTCGGCATCCACGTCGATTACTTCACGGCGCTCGGCGATGATGCGCTGAGCGATGAGATGATCGCGGGCTGGGCGAGCGAAGGCATCGGCACCAAGCATGTCGCGCGATCGGCGGGCAAGCTGCCCGGCCTCTATCTGATCCAGACCGACGACAAGGGCGAGCGGCGCTTCTTCCACTGGCGTGACAGCGCCGCCGCCCGCGACCTGATGGATCTGCCCGAAACGGAAGACATCCTGAACTCACTCGCGACCTATGACGTCGTCTATCTCTCGGCGATCACGCTCTCGATCCTGCGCGAGGACGGGCAGGAGCGATTGCTGGCGGCGCTGAAGCGTGCGCGGCTGTTGGGGACGCGGTTTGCGTTCGACACCAATTTCCGCGCCCGCGGCTGGCCGGACCTGAACGTCGCGCGGAAGGTCTTCAGCAGCGCGTTCGAGACGGCCGATATCGTGCTTGCCTCGACCGAGGATCTGGCGCCGCTTTATCCCGGCGAGAGCAACACGGCGCTGCTGGCCGGCATCTCGAGCCCCGAGGTGGTGCTGAAGCTGGCCGAGCCGGCCTGCATCGTGCGCTCGGCCGGCGGAACGCGCGAGGTGAAGGCGGAGCAGCTTACCAAGCCGGTGGTCGATACCACCGCGGCCGGCGACAGCTTTGCCGCCGCCTATCTCGCCGCGCGGCTCGGCGGCGCCGAGCCAGAGGAGGCGGCGCGCGCCGGCCATCGGCTGGCCGGTGTCGTGGTGTGCTATCCCGGCGCGATCATTCCGCGCTACGCCATGCCGCCGAAAAAGGCGCTTCGTCTCCCACCATCCCGTAAGGCCTCGCAATGACAACGACATCGAAGCAGGACCGGATCGCCGAGCTGATCCGTCAGGCCACCGTGATCCCGGTGCTGACCATCGAGCGGCTCGAGGACGCGGTGCCGCTTGCAAAGGCGCTGGTCGCCGGCGGCGTGCGGACGCTCGAGGTGACGCTGCGGACGGCGGTCGCGGTCGACGCGGCCAGGGCCATCATCGCCGGTGTGCCGGAGGCAATCGTCGGGATCGGCACGATCCTCAATGGTGACGACCTGATGCGCGCCGAGGCGCTGGGCGCCAAATTCGGCATCAGCCCGGGTGCGACGCCCGAGCTGTTGGCGGCGGCAGCCTCCAGCCAGCTGCCCTTCGCGCCGGGGATCGCGACCGCCTCCGAGTTGATGCAGGCGCTGGCCCACGGCTTCGACGTCGTCAAATTCTTCCCGGCCGAGCAGGCGGGCGGTATCAAGGCACTGCGGGCTCTGGCCGGGCCATTTCCGCAGGTCAGGGTGTGCCCGACCGGCGGGGTCAGCGAGGCCAATGCGGTGACCTGGCTCGCCGAACCGAATGTGCTGGCGGTCGGCGGTTCCTGGCTGTGCCCCGCGGCCGATATCCGCGCCGCCAATTGGGCGGGCATAACCGCCATGTGCGCGACGGCGATGAAAACGCTGAAAGCCGCCTGAAGATACGCTACATAACTCTCCGAACAGGAACAGGGAGATACAGCCATGACCGCCAGCATCGTGGGTTGGGCGCACACGCCATTCGGAAAGTTCGACGCGGAGACCGTCGAGGGTCTCGTGGTCAAGGTCGCCAACGAGGCGCTGGCTGACGCCGGCATCGCCGCGTCCGATGTCGACGAAATTATGCTCGGTCATTTCAACGCCGGCTTCTCGCCGCAGGATTTTACGGCCTCGCTGGTACTGCAGGCCAATCCGGCGCTGCGCTTCAAGCCGACCACCCGGGTCGAGAATGCCTGCGCCACCGGATCGGCTGCCGTGCATCAGGGCATTCGCGCCATCGAAGCCGGCGCCGCGAAGATCGTGCTGGTGGTCGGCGTCGAGCAGATGACGAAGACGCCGGGCCCGGAGATCGGCAAGAACCTGCTCAAGGCGTCGTATCTACCCGAGGACGGCGACACGGTCGGCGGCTTTGCCGGCGTGTTCGGCAAGATCGCGCAGGCCTATTTCCAGAAATACGGCGACCAGTCGGATGCGCTGGCGATGATCGCCGCCAAGAACCACAAGAACGGCGTCGCCAATCCCTATGCGCAGATGCGCAAGGATTTCGGCTTCGAGTTCTGCCGCGCCGAGAGCGACAAGAACCCGTTCGTCGCCGGTCCCTTGAAGCGCACCGACTGCTCGCTGGTCTCGGACGGCGCCGCCGCACTGGTGCTGACCGATGCCGAGACCGCCAAGACCATGGGCAAGGCGGTGAACATCCGTGCCACCGCGCATGCGCAGGATTTCCTGCCGATGTCCAAGCGTGACATCCTGCAGTTCGAAGGCTGCACCACCGCCTGGCAGCGCGCGCTGCAGAAGGCCGGCCTGCAGCTCTCCGACCTGTCCTTCGTCGAGACCCATGACTGCTTCACCGTCGCCGAGCTGATCGAATATGAAGCGATGGGCCTGACGCCGAAGGGACAGGGCGCGCGCGCGATCATGGAAGGCTGGACCCAGAAGGACGGCAAGCTGCCGGTCAATCCGTCCGGCGGCCTCAAGGCCAAGGGCCACCCGATCGGCGCCACCGGCGTCTCCATGCATGTGATGAGCGCGATGCAACTCACGGGGCAAGCGCCCGAGGGCATGCAGCTCAAGAACCCGCAGATCGGCGGCATCTTCAACATGGGCGGCGCCGCGGTCGCCAACTACGTCTCGATCCTCGAGCCGGCGAAGTAGCTTGAACATTGCCGAATGGCTGGCGGCGACGGCACGGGCGCGTCCCGACGCGCCGGCGCTGCTGACCGGTTTCGATCTCGACGCCGACTACGCCACCTTTGCCCGCCGCGCCGCCTCGATCGGGGCGGCGCTGGCGCGCGATCACGGCATTGCCGCCGGCGACCGCATCGCGCTGTTTGCGTCGAACTGCACGCAATATCTCGAATGCCTCTACGGCATCTGGTGGATCGGCGCCGCCGCGATCCCGATCAACGCCAAGCTGCACGGCCGCGAGGCGGCGTGGATCTGCGGCAATGGCGGTGCCGAGCTCGCCTTCGTCTCCGATGACACGATCGGTGCGTTGAACAAGGCGAAGGACGACTGCCCCGCCGGCATGACCACGCTGTCGGTCGACAGCGACGCTTACAAGACGATGCGAAGCGGCGAGGGGCCACCTGCACCGCTGCCGCGCGAAAACAACGATCTCGCCTGGCTGTTCTACACATCGGGCACCACGGGCCGTCCCAAGGGCGTGATGCTCAGCCACGGCAATCTGGTCGCGATGTCGCTGTGCTATCTCGCCGACGTCGATCCGGCGACGCCGCACGATGCCTCGCTCTATGCCGCGCCGATCTCGCATGGCGCCGGCCTCTACAATTTCCCGCACGTCCGGATGGGCGGCCGCCACGTCGTGCCGGAGTCCGGCGGCTTCGATCCTGACGAGGTGCTCAACCTCGGCCGCCAGCTCGACAATGTCGTGATGTTCGCGGCCCCCACGATGGTGCGCCGCCTGGTCGATGCCGCGAAGAAGCGCGGCGAGAACGGCGAGGGGCTGCGCACCATCATCTATGGCGGTGGTCCGATGTACACGGCCGACATCACCGATGCGATGGCGACGATGGGCCAGCGCTTCGTGCAGATCTATGGCCAGGGCGAGTCGCCGATGACCATCACGGCGCTGTCGCGCGGCTGGCACGCCCGGAGCGATCATCCGCGCTATCTCGAACGCTGGCTTCAGTCGGGCTGGCGCAGAGCGTCGTCACCGTGCGCATCACCGACAAGGACGGCACGCCGCTGCCTCCCGGGGAGACCGGCGAGATCGAGGTCAAGGGCGCGACCGTGATGCTCGGCTACTGGAACAATCCGAAGGCCAATGCCGAGACATTGAAGGACGGCTGGCTGCGCACCGGCGATGTCGGCCGGCTCGACGCCGACGGCTTCCTCACGCTGTCGGACCGCTCCAAGGACGTGATCATCTCCGGCGGCACCAACATCTATCCGCGCGAGGTCGAGGAAGCCCTGCTGACCCATCCCGATGTCAGCGAGGTCTCGGCCGTCGGTGTGCCGGATCCGGAATGGGGCGAGATCGTCGTCGCCTGCGTCGTGCTCGCGGACGGCGCCGCCGCCGACGACGGCAAGCTCGACGCGCATTGCCTTGCCTCGATCGCCCGCTTCAAGCGGCCGAAGCGCTATGTCTATCTCGATGCCCTGCCGAAGAACAATTACGGCAAGGTGCTGAAGACCGCGCTGCGGGAGATGCTGGAAGGCATGGGCTAAAGCGGGGCGAGCCTGGGTTGAATCGAAAACATCGAAGACAACCCCATGCACAGTAGGGATTGGGGTCACTAAGGCGGTTAAGGGATATGCCCGGACCTCCCGCCGCGCTAAGCTGCCTGTGCTTGTCACCGGGAGAACGGACCATGGGAATCGAGACGTCTCTGTCGCTGTCGGAAGTGAACGATCGCATCGCGATCCTCCGGGACAATATCAGGCAGCTGATCGAGCAGGCCGCAGGCGCAGCCGGCGCCGAAGTCGAGGAGCGCATCGCCGAGCGGCTCGAGCAGCAGAATGCGGAACTGGAAAAGCTCCTGAAGGCGCGCGAGGTGATGACGGGGCAGTCGCCGGCATAAGGGCGGCGGTGAATACGCTTCGTTTTGCCCAGCCTGCGTTCCGCCGCACGGAAGCGGCCCGGCCGCAGCCATGCATACGCCCATACGCCCGGCGCAGCTTGATCTCTTGGAATAGCTCCCGTTACTAGCTCTATAACCACGACATCCGGGAGCTAACAAGACGATGGGACCACTGCAGGGTATCAAGGTCGTCGACATGACGACCGTGCTGATGGGACCCTACGCCACGCAGATGCTGGGCGATTACGGCGCCGACGTCATCAAGGTGGAATCCCCCGACGGCGACGTGACGCGGCAGATCGGTCCGACGCGGCATCCCGGCATGGGACCGGTGTTCCTCAACACCAATCGCAGCAAGCGCTCGGTCTGCCTCGATCTGAAGAAGCCGGCGGGGCGCGAGGCGGTGCTGCGGCTGATCGCGAAGGCCGACGTGCTGGTCTACAATGTGCGCCCGCAGGCGATGGCGCGGCTGCAGCTCGGCTATGACGTCGTTTCCAAGGTCAACCCGCGGCTGATCTATGCCGGCGTGTTCGGCTTCGGCCAGGAGGGACCTTATGCCGCCAAGCCCGCCTATGACGATCTGATCCAGGGCGCGACCGCGCTGCCGGCGCTGATGGCGCAAACCTCGGACGGCGTGCCGCGCTATGTGCCGAACGCGCTGGTGGATCGCATCGTCGGCCTCACCGCGGTCGGCGCGATCTGTGCGAGCCTTGTGCATCGCGATCGCACCGGGCAGGGCCAACGCGTCGATATTCCGATGTTCGAGACCATGGCCGGCTTCGTCATGGGCGATCACATGGGCGGGTTGACCTACGATCCGCCGCTCGACAAGGGCGGCTATGCGCGCCATCTGTCGCCGGACCGGCGGCCATACAAGACGCTCGACGGCTATATCTGCGTGATCGTCTACAACGACAAGCAGTGGGAGAACTTCTTCAAGGCGACCGGCCGCGACGATCTGCGCAGCGATCCGAAATTCGCGACCTTCGCCGGCCGCGCCACCAATATCGATGTCGTCTACGCCGAGCTCGCGCGCATCCTGCAGACCAAGACGACCGCCGAGTGGAACGGGATCCTCGAAAAGGCCGACGTGCCGGTAATGCCGATGCACGATCTCGAGAGCCTGCTGGAGGACCCGCATATGGTCGCGACCGGCGTCTTCCCCGTGGTCGATCATCCGACCGAGGGGCGGATCCGCAGCATGACGCCGTCGGCGCGGTGGTCGGAGACCAAGGTCGAGCCGAGCCGGCTGGCGCCACGGCTCGGCGAGCACAGCGCGGAGATTTTGCGGGAGGCAGGCTTCTCCACCGAGGAGATCGCGGCGATGGTGCGCGACGGCGCGGCCAAAGCGGTGCAGGCATAGGAGCACGACAGATGGATTTCGCACTCTCCGCCAACCAGGAATCGATCCGCGATGCCGTCGCCAAGATCTGCTCGCGCTTTGACGAAGCCTACTGGCTGAAGAAGGACAAGGAGGGCGGCTATCCGGCCGACTTCCACCGCGCGCTGGCCGATGCCGGCTGGCTCGGCATCTGCATCCCCGAGGAATATGGCGGCTCCGGGCTCGGCATCACCGATGCCGCGATCATGATGCGCACGATCTCCGAATCCGGTGCCGGCATGTCCGGCGCGTCCGCGGTGCATATGAACGTGTTCGGGCTCAATCCGGTGGTGGTGTTCGGCACCAAGGAGCAGTGCCAGCGCATGCTGCCGCCGATCATCGGCGGCCGCGACAAGTCCTGCTTCGCGGTGACCGAGCCGAACACCGGCCTCAACACCACGCAGCTCAAGACCCGCGCGGTGCGCCAGGGCGACAAATACATCGTCAACGGCCAGAAGGTGTGGATCTCGACCGCCCAGGTCGCCAACAAGATCCTGCTGCTCGCGCGCACCACGCCGCTGGAGGAGGTGCGCAGCCCGACCCATGGCCTCAGCCTGTTCTACACCGATTTCGACCGCAAGCGCGTCACCGTGCACGAGATCGAGAAGATGGGCCGCAAGCCAGTCGATTCCAACGAGCTGTTCTTCGAGAATTTCGAGATCCCGGTCGAAGACCGTATCGGCGAGGAGGGCCGCGGCTTCGAATACATCCTGCACGGCATGAATCCCGAGCGCATCCTGATCGCGGCTGAAGCCGTCGGCCTCGGCCAGATCGCGCTGAAGCGGGCGTCGGAATATGCCAAGGGCCGCATCGTGTTCAACCGGCCGATCGGCATGAACCAGGCGATCCAGCATCCGCTGGCGAAGTGCTGGATGGAACTGGAGGCAGCCTGGCTGATGGTGCTGCGCGCCGGCTGGCAGTATGACCAGAACCTGCCCTGCGGCCCCGCGGCGAACTCCGCAAAATATCTCGCGGCGGAAGCCGGCTTCCATGCCTGCGAGCAAGCGGTGATGACCCATGGCGGCTTCGGCTACGCCAAGGAGTACCACGTCGAGCGCTACTTGCGGGAATCGCTGATCCCGCGCATCGCGCCGATCAGTCCACAGCTGATCCTCAGCTTCATCGGCGAGAAGGTGCTCGGCCTTCCGAAGTCGTATTGAGATGACGCAAGTCATTGTAGGTTGTCATTCCGGGATGGTCCGAAGGACCAGACCCGGAATCTCGAGATTCCGGGTTCGATGCTTCGCATCGCCCCGGAATGACGCTCTGAGATAGGTGCGCTGAAATGAGCTTCGTGACCGGCGTCGGCCTCACGTCCTACGGCAAGCATGAGGGCTTGTCCTCGCTCGACCTGATGAGCAAGGCGGCCGAGCTTGCGATCTCGGATGCCGGGCTGAAGCGCTCCGAGATCGACGGCATCCTCTGCGGCTACTCCACGGTCTCGCCGCACATCATGCTGGCCACGGTCTTCGCCGAGCACTTCGGCATTCGCCCGGCTTACGCGCACGCCGTGCAGGTCGGCGGCGCCACCGGGCTTGCGATGACCATGCTGGCGCATCACCTGGTCGACGCCGGTGTTGCAAAACACGTGCTGGTGGTCGGCGGCGAGAACCGGCTAACCGGGCAGAGCCGGGACGCCTCGATCCAGGCGCTGGCCCAGGTCGGCCATCCCGACTACGAGGTGACGCTGGGGCCGACGATCCCGGCCTATTACGGCCTGGTCGCAACGCGCTACATGCATGAATACGGCCTCACGCAGGTAGACCTCGCCGAGTTCGCGGTGCTGATGCGCAAGCACGCGCTGACGCATCCCGGCGCGCAATTCCACGAGCCGATCACGGTTGCCGACGTGATGGCCTCCAAGCCCGTGGCGATGCCGCTCAAGCTGCTCGACTGCTGCCCGGTGTCGGACGGCGGTGCGGCCTGTGTGATCAGCCGCGAGCCGACCGGCGAGCGGCAGGTCCGCGTCCGCGGCTGCGCCCAGGCACACACCCATCAGCACGTCACCGCAGCGCCTGCGCTGAGCGAACTCGGCGCCGAGATTTCGATCGCGAAAGCGAAGCAGGCGGCGGGCGTCGCGATCCCGGACGTGCGCTACGCCGCGGTCTATGACAGCTTCACGATCACGCTCGCGATGCTGCTGGAGGATCTCGGCCTTGCCGGACGCGGCGAGGCGGCGGCGCGGGTGCGCGCCGGCTATTTCAATCAGGATGGCGAGATGCCGCTCAACACCCATGGCGGCCTGCTCAGCTACGGCCATTGCGGCGTCGGCGGCGCGATGGCGCATCTGATCGAGACCCATCTGCAGATGACCGGCCGCGCCGAAAATCGTCAGGTGCGCGACGCCTCGGTGGCGCTTCTGCACGGCGATGGCGGCGTGCTGTCGTCGCATGTCAGCATGTTCCTGGAGCGCGTGCGATGAGCGGACCGATCGTGGACTGGACCAAGGGCACTGAAGCCATCGTCTACCAGACCTGCAACGGCTGCGGCGCGCGGCAATATTTCCGCCGCAGCTTTTGCGCCGCATGCGGTTCGCCAGATCTTGCCGAGCATCGCGCGAGTGGGGCAGGGACGGTGTATGCGACCTCGCTGGTCTGCCGCGCCGCGACGCCGGAGGCGCGGGCGCATGTGCCCTACAACATCGTGCTTGTCGATGCCGACGAAGGCTTTCGCATGATGGCCCATGGCGACAACGACCTTGCCATCGGCGACAAGGTCGCGGCGCGCTTCACGCAATTCGCGGGGAGGCTGGTTCCATATTTCGCAAAGGCGAAATGAGGGGCTGAACGATCCAGTCAGAACGCAAGACCAGGCTGAACAGGTTCGCTCTTGCCCCTCATAGTTTGCGGATCATTTTGGGCATGATCTTTCCGAAAACCGCTACACACTTTTCGGGATCATGCCTCAGTGCCAATAAAAGATCACGCTGGCGATGACGAGCATTGCCGTCACCGCCAGCATTTGCGCAAGCGCTTCCGAGGCCGCCCTCTTGGTGGCTTCCTTCATGCGTTTCCCCTAGACTTGGGCGTGACTCATCGTTGCGCAAATTGCGCGCAAGACGGCCGGATTTTTTACTCGGAACACCCCGCGTCGAGTATTCGCTTTTGACGAGTCCCCACTCAGCGAATATCGACTGTGACAGCGTTGTCTGGGAATGCGGCGGCAATTTGACTCGCGCGTGTCGCTCCTGCGACAGCAGCCCGTACAGAGCGTTTTCGAGCGAAGTGGATATCGGTTCGCGTGAAGAAAACGCGTCGAAACAAGGATCTAGGGCCCCGTTCCGATTTCATCGGAACGGAAAAAGCTCTAGTGTTTCGGAACCCGACAGAAACGACGGCAAGATCAAGGTTAGGAAATGGCCCGTATCGACTACTCCGATCCCGCGAAGGCAAGCCCGCGGACCCGCGAGATCCTCGACAAGAACCGCAACGCCAATATCTTTCGCATGATGGCGCATTCGCCAAGCTACTTTGAACAGTATTGCCGGCTCGGCGGCGCGATCCGCCACAAGGGCGAGCTCGATCCCGTCGTCCGCGAGCTTGCGATCACGCGCACCGGCATTCTCTGCGAGGCGCCCTACGAGATCGTCGCGCACAAGCGGATCGGCAAGAATGTCGGCGTCACCGACGAGCAGAACGCCGCGCTCGAGGATTGGCGGTCCGCGACCTGCTTCAACGATGTGCAGCGCGCGGCGCTCGCCTTCACCGACGAGATCGTCAAGCTCAAGAAGCCGACCGACGCCACCTTCAGGGCGATCGCAGTGAAGCTGACGCCGGCCGCGCTGATCGAGCTGCAACTCTCGGTCGGCTTCTACATCATGACGTCGAAATTTCTCGAGACCTTCGAGATCGACATGCAGCCGGTGACGGAAGTAGTGAGCTGAGCGGATCGCGTCGCGGAGTCCTTCGCCTCGCCCCGCCTGCGGGGAGAGGCCGGAGCGCATGCAGCGAAGCGGAATGCGGTCCGGGTGAGGGGGAATCTCCGCGAGTCTAACTCGAAGTTATTTTGCGGATGCAGCCCCTCACCCCGACCCTCTCCCCGCGAAGGGCGGGGAGAGGGAGAACAGAGAGACCTACCCCGACGTCAGCAGATCCACCTTTGCATTCGCCAGGATCAGCCGTTCGGCGAGGATCTGCGCGAGGTTGCGCATGATCCGCTCGCCGGCGCGCGGATGTCGCTCGCGGAAGCGCTCGAAATCCTCGATCGTCACTTCGTAGGTGGTCGCCGACATGTCGGCGACCACGTCCGCGACCCGCTTCGGCTCCAGCAGCGCCATCTCGCCGAACGCCATGCCGGCAGTCAGCGTCGCGAGCCGGATGCCGTCCGGCAGGGTGACGTGGACCACGCCGCTGCGGAGGAAGAACAGCGAGGTGGCCTCGCTGCCCGCGGCGATGACCTTTTCATTCTGCTGGTAGGTCCGGACCGTGCAAATCGAGGTGAGATCGGCGATCTCGGCTTCGCTCAATCCGGCGAGCAGCGGCTGCTCGGAAAGCTCCGTGGTCTCGAGGAAGTCGATCGAGCCGCCATAGCGGTAGACGATCTGGTCCTCGGCCCACTCGATCGCGGTGTCGAGCAGATAGAAATCCCTGATATTGCCGAGCCGCCTGGTCCACTCGCTGATCGTGGCCCATTCGCGCGAGGTCCGCTTGATGCCGGACAGGATCACGGTGACGCCGAGCTCGGCGAGCTCCTGGAAAGCTTCGGCCACCAGCCTTGCGCCGGCGCGGGTCGTCGCGGTGACGCGGCGCAGATCGAAGATCACGAATTCGGGCCGCGGGCTGCCGGCGAGGCGGCGCGAGACATAGTCGACATTGGAGAGCGACAGGGTGCCGACCAGCTCGATCACTCGGACCTCCTGGAAGTGCCTTGCCAGGATCTCCTGCTCCTGCGGCCGGCGCACCCGCCGCGACGGGTTCTTGCCGATATTGTAGTCGGCGATGATGCTGTGGCGTGCGTCGTCGCTGCGGTTGAGCATATGCAGGTCGTAATGCGCCGACAGCGTCTCGCACACCTTGATGCCGCGCACGCTGTTGCCGTGCTTGTCGAGTTTTGGCGAATAGCTGCCGAGCCCCAGCCGCGCCGGCAGTGCCGCCAGAATGCCGCCGCCGACGCCGCTCTTGGCGGGAATGCCGACGCGGTAGATCCATTCGCCGGCATAGTCGTACATGCCCGACGAGGTCATCACCGATAGCGTGCGCGCGATGGCGTAGGGCGTCACCACCTGCTCCTCTGTCAGCGGGTTGATGCCGCGATTGGCGAGCGTCGCCGCCATCACGGCGGTGTCGCGTGCGGTGACCAGGATGGAGCATTGCCGGAAATAGACGTCGAGCACCGCAGGCACGTTCTCGGTGATCACGCTGTTGGTGCGCAGCAGATAACCGATCGCCCGGTTGCGGTCGCCGGTGGCGCTCTCGGAGGCATAGACCGCCTCGTCGATATCGAGTTCACGTCCGGCGAAGCGGCCGAGCGCCTGGCGGATGTAGTCGAACGCGCCGTCGCCCTTGTCGGCGTGGAGCAGGCCGGAGCAGGCGATCGCGCCGGCATTGACCATCGCATTGAACGGATGGTTCTCGGCATTGAGCCGGATCGAGTTGAAGGGGTCGCCGGACGGCTCGACGCCGATCACGCTTTCCACCCGTTCGGCGCCCAGCGTGTCCAGCGCCAGCGCGAACACGAACGGCTTCGACATCGACTGGATGGTGAACGGCACCCTGGTGTCGCCGACCTCGTAGACGTGGCCGTCGAGCGTCGCCAGGCTGATGCCGAAATGGGCAGGGTCGGCCTTGCCGAGCTCGGGGATGTAGTCGGCAACCGCGCCCGCGGCCTCCGGCAGGAAGTCTGCGTAACAAGTGTGCAGAAACCGCAGCAGCGGCGGCTTCGAGCTGGACCAAGCCGTGGTGGTGGCGGTGACGGGAGGAGGCGATCGTTTCATCGCCTCCTGTTGTGCAACGCAATCAAGGCGCGCGCAACTGGTTCGGAACCAGCGCCTGACGGCGGACCAGCAGCAAGGCGATCAAAACCGTCGGGGCGAGGATCGCGAGCCCCAGCAGCGACACCTGCAGTTGCGACAGCGGGTTGATGCCGCCGCCTGGCGTCGCGAGCACGAAGCCGCCGATCACCAGCAGCACCCGGAGCGGCCATTCCAGGGCACCGGCGCCGCGGAGGTCGCCGACGAAGGCCTGGTAGCCCTGGATGCCGCCGCAGATGAACAGCGTGCCGCAGGCCGCGAGCGCCATCAGGCCGAGGCCGGCGAGATAGGGGCTCGGTCCCTGCATCACCAGCGCCGGGTTCAGCACGAAGAAGAACGGGATGAAATAGATGATGCTGCCGACCCACATCGATTCCCATCCGGTCTTCATCGCGGGCGAGCCGGCGATGCCGGCCGCAGCGAAGGAGGCGATCGCCACCGGCGGGGTGATCGACGACAGCATGCCCCAATAGAAGATGAACATGTGCACCGCCATCCGGTTCAGCCCGAGCTTCTCCAGCGCGGGCGCGACCAGGATGGCGAGGAAGATGTAGCAGGCGGTGGTGGTCAGCCCGAGGCCGAGGATCAGGCTGGTGAAGGCGCACATCACGAGCAGCAGGAACGCGTTGTCGCCCGCAAGCGTCAAAAGATCGTTGGCCAGGCTCGAGACCACGCCGGTCATCGAGAACGCCCCGATCAGCAGACCGCAACCGGCGAGGATGCCGACCAGCTCGACGAAGGTG
The DNA here is from genome assembly GCF_055264925.1 of Bradyrhizobium sp. KZN70725. Classification (NCBI taxonomy): domain Bacteria; kingdom Pseudomonadati; phylum Pseudomonadota; class Alphaproteobacteria; order Hyphomicrobiales; family Nitrobacteraceae; genus Bradyrhizobium; species Bradyrhizobium sp. KZN70725. The sequence continues at coordinate 66,820 of NZ_JBUYWT010000002.1, read as the reverse complement.
CGGCCATTGACCTCGAGGAATTTTCCGATCGTCCCGAGCGTCCAGCGGCTCTCCTTGGAGAAGATCTGGTTCAGCACCAGCAGCAGCGCGGTGGCGTAGAACGGCGCGTGGCTTTCGCGCTTGAAATACAGCAGCATCACGATCAGGAGCGCAATGACGAAGACGTAATACCAGCCGTTCTTGATCGTATCCATCACGCGCGGCAGCTCGGCGCGCGGAATGCCCTTCAGCCCGTGGCGTGCGGCGTAGGAGTCGACCTGCATGAACAGGCCGACATAGTAGAGCGCCGCAGGAATGATCGCGGCCACCGCGACCTCCGCGTAGCTGATATTGAGGAACTGCGCGATCACGAACGCGGTGGCGCCCATCACCGGCGGCGCCAGCACGGCGCCGGTGGAGGCGCAGGCCTCGATCGCGCCGGCATAGGAGGCGCGGAAGCCGCTCTTCTTCATGACCGGGATCGTCATGGTGCCGGCGGTCAGCACGTTGGAAACGATCGAGCCCGACATCATGCCGAGCAGGCCGGACGCGAAGATGCAGACCTTGGCGGCACCGCCGCGGAACGTGCCGCACAGCGCGAAGGCGAGGTTGATGAAGAATTTTCCGGCGCCGGTCATCATCAGCGCGGTGCCGAACACCAGGAAGCCGATCACGGTATCGGCGAAGGCCTGGATCGGAATGCCGAGCAGGCTCTCGCCGGACAACACGTGATAGGCGGTGGTCTGGTCGAGCGTCAGCTGCGAGCCGCGGAACGGCCCGAGCCAGCTGGCCTCGGCGAACAGCGGATAGACGGTGAAGGGCAGCACGCTGAGCAGGAGGCTCCAGCCGCCGGTCCGGCGCAGCGCCTCCATCAGCATCACCCACATCACGAGGCCGGCGATGATGACGTTCCTCGGGGCGCCGTCGGACTCCCAGCCATATTGCGCCGCCTTGCGCACGTTCAGCATCAGCCAGATCGAGGCGGCGAAGGTCGCGACGGCGAGCGCGAGGTCATACCAGGGAATGCGGTTCAGCGGCGCGCGCTCCGATCCGGGGAAGATCAGGAACGTGAAGGGCAGCATCAGCGCGATCAAGAGATAGAAATATTCGGTGTTGAGCTGGGTGTAGTCGATGAAGAAGCGCAGCGAGAATTGCTGGTTGATGCAGAGCAGGATGGTTGCGGCGGTTGCGACCACCAGCGCCCAGCGCCACACCCCGCGCAGGGTGCGCACGCGCGTGACCTCGGCCTCCTGCAGATTGTCGAGACCGGCATGCGGATCTTCAAACTCGATTCTTTTCGCAGGCGCAGCCGCGGCGTTCTCGGGCATTGCATCCCCCAATGTTGTCCGTTTTGCCCGTAGCCTAGAGCATGATCCGGAAAAGTGCGAAGCGGTTTTCCGGAAGCACCATGCTCGAACGGGCGCAAGCGCGATGACGACTAACCCGATCTCATCGCGCGTTGGCGGGTCTCACTCAAAGCCATTGGGCATATTGGCTTTCGCAAGCGCGGCAGCGCGCGCCTTCATCCAGCCATCGAGGAAGGCCTTGTCGTCCGACGGCGGGCTCGACTTGCCGTAATCCGTCCAGGCGGCGGCCAGCACCTCCTGGCGCTTGTAAAGCGTGTTGTTGTGCGCGTCCTGCTCGTCGCTCCAGTGGCCGGTTTCCTTGAGCGCCTTCACCGCGCCGGGATGCACGGGGACGACCCAGTTCTTGGTCTGCCGGTCGGCGCCGAGCCCGGCGGCGCCGGGCGCCGAATCCTTGTAGGCGTCGTAGTTGACGATCATCGCCTTGGTGATCGCGTAGATCTGGTCGACCGGCTGCGCCGCATAGGCGACGAAGATCGGGTAGGGGTAATTGCCGAGCTGGATCGGCTTGTCCGGCGAGATGCCGGCGCCGCAGGTTGCGGTTTGCGGGAAGAAGAACGAGCCGACCTTTTTCACCCGTGCCCAGCCTTCCTTGTCGTCGGCGGGCAGCGGCGGCCACATCAGGCCGCGCGGCGAGGTCTCGGCTTCCTTGGCGGGGCCGGTGATCGTGGTGCCGAAGGCGGCATCGGTGTCGTTGTTGATCAGGCCTTTCCACATCGCCCCATAGCTTGCGAACTCGACGATCTTGACGTCCTTCTGGGTGAGGCCGCCGAACGCGAGCATCGCGAGCGAGTTCTGGTTCAGCGCCGGCGAGCCGACCACGAAGCCGACGCGCTTGCCGCGAAGGTCTTTCATTTCCTTGACGCCGGCATCGGCTGCCACGCCGAGCGCGCCGCAATTGCAGTCGACCGACGACAGCATGAGCTGCAGCGGCTGCGGGCCCCACTCCTTGGCGCCGAACTCGAACACGCCTTCCTGCGCGAAATAGGTCCCCGATCCCATCGCCGAGGAGACCGCGCGCTTGGCGCGCAGCGGCGCGAGCCGCGCGACGTCGTTGCCGGCCGGCAGCACGCGGACGTCGGTGCCGTATTTGTCCTTCATCATCTTGCCGACGCCGACCGCGATGTTGAAGCCGGCGGTGCCGGTGTCGTAGGCGGTCACCGCCATGGTCGGCGGCAGCTTGATGTCGTCGGCCGAGGCGGGCAGGGCAGCGAAGATCGAAATGCCGGCAAGAGCGGCAGGCGCGAGCGCCATCAGCCGATGGATCATAATTCCTCCCTTTGTTTCGCTGTGCGAAACTTTTCCGGGCGGAATGATTGCATCGTGATCCGGCGATGGCAACGCTACCTCCGGCGCAAGCCGGCGATTTCGGCCGCTGCATCACCGGACAGATTGTCGCGGCCGGATGGCAGGGGTGGGATCTCAGGTCTCGACGATCGCGACCGCCTGGCCTTCGGCGATGACATCGTCGATCTTGACCAGAATCGACTTGATTTTGCCTGCTGTCGTCGACGTGACCGGTATTTCCATCTTCATCGCTTCGACGAACGCAATCTCGTCGCCATTGCCGATGCTGCTGCCGGTCTCGACAGGAAGCGCGCAAACGCGCCCGGCAACTTCGGTCACAACCTTGATCTCTGGCATTCCACTCTCCGATACCGTCTTGCGGAAATTTCATCCGGCGAACGGCTTTTTGTTGTGGCGGCAGATTGCCTGAGGTAGCTTCTTCTGCAAGTGGAATTTTATTCCGCAGGGCGGAATGGAGCCAAACAGATGGGAAGGCGCTCGGAACGGCTTAGCAGGCAGGGAATGCTCGCCAGCGAGACAGGCGATGGCGATGTCATCCAGGTGGTGTCGCGCGCCTTCGATGTGTTGCGGTGCTTCGAGGGACACGAGGCCCGGCTCGGCAATCTCGAGATCTCGAACCGCTGCGGCCTGCCGCGTTCGACGGTGTCACGGCTGACGCACACGCTGACGCGGATGGGTCAGCTGGTCTATCTGCCGCGCGACCAGAAATATCGCATCGGCCCGAGCGCGGTCGCGATGAGCACCACGATGATGAAGGGGCTGCAGCTGCGCAATCTGATCCGGCTGCGCCTGCAGGATGTCGCCGATCAGTTGCCCGGCACGGTGGGCTTCGTCATCCCCGACCGCTTTCACCTGGTCTATCTGGAGTTCGCCCGCGCGGCGAACGCGCTCGGCCTGCATGAGGCCACCGGCAGCCGGATTTCGATGGCGACCACCGCGGCCGGCCACGCCTACACGGCCGCGCTCGATCCCGCGGTCGGCGACGCGCTGATCGCCGAGATGGAAGGCGAGTTGCCCGACAGCGCCAAGATGCTGACGCCGCGCATCGAGGCCAACCGCCGGCATTTGCAGGAGCACGGCTACGTCGTCGCCTGCGGACTGTGGAGCCCGCACATCAACGGCGTCGCGGTGCCGCTGTGGTCGCCGCAGTATCAGACCTATGTGGTCACCACGATCGGCCTGCTCTCGGCGATGTATGACGAGGCGCGGCTGCATCGCGAGGTCGCGCCGCAAATGGTCGAGCTCGCGGCCGCGCTCGGCAGCCTGCTCGAAGGCGCCGACGGCGACATCTTCAGCAATCGGATCGAGCGCAAGTCGCTTCCGGTGACCGCCCATAACAACAACAAAATCCTCAAGACGGGAGCAGTGAATGAACTGGAAGCCGGAACTCGACGACCTCGCCCGCCGCGAAGCGTTCGCGCGGGAGATGGGAGGCGTTGACAAGGTCAAGCGGCAACGCGACCAGGGCCGGCTCACGGTTCGTGAGCGTATCGACAAGCTCGTCGACCAGAACAGTTTCCATGAGGTCGGTGCCATCTCCGGCATTGCCGAATATGACGAGAGCAACGAACTCAAGCACCTGACGCCGGCGAACTGCGTGTTCGGCCGCGCCAGGGTCGACGGCCGCACCGTCGTCGTGGTCGGCGACGACTTCACCGTGCGCGGCGGCTCGGCGGATGCATCGATTTCCGCCAAGCCGTTGATGGCGGAGGAGATGGCGCACGACTTCCGCCTGCCGATCGTTCGCGTGATCGAGGGCTCCGGCGGCGGCGGCTCGGTGAAGACGATCGAGACCAGGGGCGCGGCCAATCTGCCCGGCGGCGTCGGCGGTACGCGCTGGTACTGGTACACGACCGCCAATTTGGCCCGCGTGCCGGTGGTCGGTCTCGGGCTCGGCTCGGTCGCGGGCCTCGGTGCCGCGCGGCTTGCCGCCACCCACTACTCGGTCATGACCAAGAGCTCCGCGATGTTCGTCGCCGGCCCGCCGGTGGTGAAGCGCCTCGGTCAGGATCTGACCAAGCAAGAGCTCGGCGGCGCCGACATCCAGACCCGCGCCGGCGCGATCGACCAGGCCGTCGAGACCGAAGAGGAGGCGTTCGACTATGCGCGGCGTTTCCTGTCCTATCTGCCGTCGTCGGTCTACGACCTGCCGCCGACCATTCCCTGCACCGACGATCCGGAACGTGCAGAGGAATCGCTGCTCACCGCCGTGCCGCGCAACCGCCGGCAGGTCTACAAGATGCGGCCGATCATCGATGCCGTCGTCGACAAGGGCTCGTTCTTCGAGGTCGGCACCAATTTCGGCCGCCCGATCATCACCGGATTGGCGCGGATCGAGGGCAGGGCGGTGCTGCTGCTCGCCAGCGATCCGTTCCACTATGGCGGCTCGTGGACCGCTGACGCCTGCCAGAAGGTGGTGCGCTGGGTCGACTTCGCCGAGACCTTCCATCTGCCGGTGGTCTATCTGATGGACTGCCCGGGCTTCATGATCGGGCTCGAGGCGGAGAAGACGGCGACCATCCGCCACGGCGTGCGGGCGATGGCGGCGGTCAACCAGAGCACGGTGCCGTGGTGCACCATCATCATCCGCAACGCCTTCGGCGTCGCCGGCGTGGTGCATCAGCCGGCCAACCGCTTCTCGATGCGCTATGCGTGGCCGTCGGCCTATTGGGGCTCGCTGCCGCTCGAAGGCGGTATCGAGGCGGCCTATCGCGCCGAGATCGATGCGGCCGCCGATCCCGCCGCCAAGCTGCGCGAGATCGAGGATCGCCTCAACAAGCTGCGCTCGCCGTTCCGCTCGGCCGAGAAGTTCTGGGTCGAGGAGGTGATCGACCCGCGCAAGACGCGCTCGCTGCTCTGCGAGTTCGCGCGCCTCGGCGAACCGATCCGCAAGGCTGGTCCGCCGAGCAACATGTCGACGCGGCCGTAAGGGCCCTCAGACTCAACGCGTCATGCGCGGGCTTGACCCGCGCATCCATCGAATGAGTCATCCGAAGCGGGATGGATTGCCGGGTCAAGCCCGGCAATGACGGCCTTATTTACTCCGCCTCCCGATGCACGTCGTGGATCACGATGCCCATGCCGTTCTCGGGCATCTTGATCCATTCGCGCCGCTTCAGCGAGCGCTTGGTGTCCTCGTGCCCGCTCACCCAGTGCTCGCGCATCGAGGTGCCGGAGAATTCGTGGTCCTTGGCGTCGCCCTCATAGGCCTTTTGCTGATAGATCAGCTGCAACAGCGTGATGCCCGGCAGCCGGGCGTTTGCCTTCTTGAGCTGGCGCTCCTCGTCCGACAGCTGATCGTCGGGGATCTTCCCCAGCGCATTGTGCAGGGCGGTGCGCAGATTGTAGGTCTTGCGATAGACGTCGGTGTTGTAGCGGGTACGCGACGAATACATGATGTCCTTGTGCCGGGCCATCACGTCCTGGATGTCGCGCGGCAGCGCGCCGCGCGCCGAGAACAGGTCGACCTGGAACACCAGCGAGTTCATGTTGTCTTCCTGGCCGAGCAGATGCTGCAGCGGCGTGTTGGACACGATGCCGCCGTCCCAGAAATGGTCGGTGCCGACCTTCACCATCGGCAGCGCCGGCGGCAGCGCGCCGCTCGCCATGATGTGCTCGGGAATGATCTCGTCATGGGCATTGTCGAAATAGATGAAGTTGCCGGACAGCACGTTCACTGCGCCGACCGCGAAGCGTATCTTCTTGGAATTGATGCGGTCGAAATCAACCAGCTCGAGCAAGGACTCGCGCAGCGGCGTGGTGTCGTAGTAGCTGGTGGCGGTGCGCGCGCCGGCCGCGCTGAACCACGGATTGGCCTGGTGCGGGGTGAAGAAGCCGGGTTGTCCGAGCGTGGTCGTCAGCCATGAGCTGGTGAAATTGCGCGCCTTGCGGAAGACGTCGCCGTCCGGAGTGTAGTGCCAGATCTTGCGGCTGGTGATGCGATCCCAGAATGTGTGCAGCCGCTCCAGCCGCTTTTCGGGCGGATTGCCGGCGATGATCGCCGAGTTGATCGCGCCGATCGAGACGCCGCACACCCAGTCGGGCTCGATGTTGGATTCATGCAGCGCCTGATAGACGCCAGCCTGATAGGCGCCGAGTGCGCCGCCGCCCTGCAGGACCAGGGCCACGCGATCGCAGCGTTCCGGACGCCAGCCCGGCGTCGCGTGATCGATGTCGTCGAAATGCGGGGTTCGCGCGTCCATATCAGACACTCCAGAAATTCGCGGCGAGAATTCAGCGCGCCGATGACGCCGTGATGACAATTGCGGCGCCCACACTCGGCGCATCCGGCATGCCTGCCTGCATGGTTAGCATTGGCCTCGGCAACGCGACGCGGGTCGCGACGCGCAACCGCGGTCATGCGCCTGACGGAAATTCCTCACATCGCTGTCAATCTCGGCCGTTAGCTTCCGGGAAAATTTTTCAAACAGGGGGTTATTGCGATGCGCAGGGAAGATCTGCTCAAGCGTCCGTCGATGCCGGCCGCCGGCCCGAGCTATCCCGCCGGTCCGTATCGCTTCATCGATCGCGAATTCCTCGTCATCACCTATGAGACCGATCCGGAGTTGATCCGCGCCGGCCTGCCCGAGCCGCTGGAGCCGATCGAGCAGGCGTTCGTGCATTACGAATGGATCAAGATGCCCGACAGCTCCGGCTTCGGCAGCTACACCGAGTCCGGCCTCGTGATCCCCGCGCGCCTGCATGGCGAAGAGGTCAACTTCGTCTGCCAGATGTATCTCGACGATGATCCGCCGATCGCGGCCGGCCGTGAGATCTGGGGCTTTCCGAAGAAGTACGCTCATCCCAAGCTCGAGATCGTCAAGGACACGCTGACCGGCACGCTGGAATATGCCGGCCAGCTCGTTGCGATGGGCACGATGGGCTACAAGCACGAGAGCATGGCGGGCAATGGCGACGTCACCCGCGCCACGCTGTCGAAGACGCAAGTTAAGCTGAAGATGATCCCCGGCGTCGACGGGCATCTCGAGGTCTGCCAGCTGGTCGCGATCAACCTGACCGACATCGTCGTCAAGGGCTCCTGGATCGGACCGGGCCGGCTGCATTTGGTGCCGCATGTCAATGCACCGGTCGCCGATTTCCCGGTCAAGCGTGTCGTCGGCGCGCACCACTTCCTCGCCGATCTGACGCTGCCGTTCGGCCGCGTCGTGCATGACTACAACAAGGAGGCCGCGGAGGCGGCGGCGCCGACCGGTCTTGCGGCGGAGTAGGGCGGTCGCTGACATAACACTGTAACAGGCGCGTCCTCCTATGTTCCGTCGAAGGGACGCGCTTGCTCAGCGTTGCGCGTGGGCGAGGCTTTGAACATGTCATTTCGCGCGGTTGCGTTGTCGATTGCCTTGGAGGGCGGCCATGCTGGCTGATCCACCTCCCGCTCCGGTCGGGTCGCTGCTGACCCGTGAGGCGGTCCCCGGTCTGGTCTGGGCGTTCCGCCTGCATCACGACGGCCGTGCCGAGGCGCTTCCGATCGATGCGCCGATCGAGCCGAGCCATGACGGAAGGCTGTGGCTGCACTTCAACCTGACCGACGTCCGCACCCGGGCATGGCTCGCCAACATGCACATCCCGCAGCTCGCGCGGGACCTCTTGCTGTCGAATGACAATTTCCAGCAGATCCACGTCGTCGACAATTGCGTCTACGGCGTGTTTTCCGATCTGGTGCGGGATATCGACGCCGCGACCCGGGAGACCGGCTTTCTCCGCTTTGCGATGACCGAACGCCTCCTGGTCAGCGGCCGCCATCAGGCGCTGTGCTCCGCTGATGCGACGCGCCGCGTGCTCGAGGGTGGCCATCGCGTCGGCAGCGTCGCGGCGCTGCTGGAGAAGATCGTCGACGAGATCGCCGATACCATGGACCGCATGGCGGACAAGATCGGCACCGATATCGATGCGATCGAGGAGCGGGTGCTCGCCGAGGATACCGGATCGGAGCTGCGCAAGAATCTGAGCCGGATGCGCCGCACCTGTGTGCGACTGCATCGCCAGCTCGCCGGCCTGCGCGTGCTGTTTCACCGGCTCGAGCAGAAGAACACCGACAATCTCAGCCCGGCGCTGCGGCTGCAGGCCGGTAAGCTCGCGCAGCGGCTCGACGGCCTCGACCACGACATCGTCGAACTGCACGAGCGCAGCCGCCTGCTCGAGGAAGAGCTGCGCTTCAAGCTCGAGGAGGAGAGCAACAAGCACCTCCACGCCTTGTCCGTCGTCACCATGATGCTGCTGCCGCCGACGCTCGTCACCGGCATCTTCGGCATGAACACCAAGGGATTGCCGCTGACCGACGTCGACAGCGGATTTCTGGTGGCCGCAGGCCTGTTGGCCGGGTCGGCGCTGCTGGCCTATCTGCTGATGCGGCGGCTCGGCATCGTCAAATAGCGCGATCGCACCGCGGCATTTCCCATGTACAGAGTTCTCTCCCCCGCGATGTTGGTGGCCGCGGGCCTCGCACTCGGCGCGCCGGCGCATGCGGAGGACCAGCCCTTCGCCGACCGGATTGCGGATACGCGGGCTGCGCTCGAGGAAGCCGGCTACCAGTTCAGCCTGACCTATATCGGTGAGGGGTTTTCCAACGTCTCCGGCGGCGTCAGCAACGGCGCGGCCTATACCGGCCGTCTCGATCTCGGCACCACCATCGACCTCGAGAAGGCGATGGGCTGGACCGGCGCGACCTTCCACGCCAACATGTACCAGATCCACGGCGACGGGCTGTCGCGGAGCTATGTCGGCAACCTGTTCCTGGTGTCCGGCGTCGAGTCGCTGCCGGCGATGCGGCTCTATGAATTCTGGATCGAGCAGAAGCTGCTCGGCGGCAAACTCTCGGTGCGCGTCGGCCAGCAGGGCTCGGACGTCGAGTTCATCGACAGCCAGTACGACGACATCTTCATCAATTCGGCGCTCGGCTGGCCCGGCATTGTCGGCACCATTCTGCCGGCCGGCGGACCGTCGCCGCCACTTGCCGTGCCCGGCATCCGGTTCAAGGCCAATCTGTCCGATCGCATCACCGCCTATCTGGCACTGTTCGACGGCTCGGCTTCGCCGCCGCAGGGGACGGACGATCCGCAGATATTGAACGCCCACGGGCTGAATTTCCGGGTCAACGATCCGCCATGGTGGATCGGCCAGCTCAAATACAAGTTCGAGATCGGCGAGAGCAGGCTGCCGGCGACCATCACCGGCGGCGCCTGGTATCACGTGGGCTCGTTTGCTGACCAGCGCTTCTCGGCCGACGGGCTGTCGCTCGCTGATCCCGACAGCTCCGGCGACACGCGATGGCTGCGGCGGGACAACGGCATCTTCATGGTCTACGAGCAGCTGCTTGCGCGCGCCAGGCCGGACGCTGACAAGGGCGTGGCGTTCTTCATGCGCGCCTCGGTCAGCCCATCGGACCGCAATCTGATCAGCACCTATGTCGACGGCGGCTTCCTGTTCACCGGCTTCAGCGAGACATATCCGGACGATCGGTTCGGCATCGCCGCGATCTATGCCAGGATTTCGGACGCCGCGCGTGCGCTCGACCGCGACACCCAGATCTTCGCGGGCACGCCGTATCCGATCCGCGACTACGAGGCGATTCTCGAGATCACCTACCAGCACGTGGTGAACCCGAATTTCACCATGCAGCCGATGTTTCAATACATCGCCCATCCCGGCGGCGGCGCCGTCGATCCCAACGATCCGACGCAAACGCATCGGATCAAGGACAGCGTGGTGTTCGGGATGCGCACCATTCTGTCGTACTGACCGGCGCACGTCGCGCGGGAAGCGGCCTCAGGCCGCGACCGGCTTCGGCTCCGCCACCGATTTCGGCTGCGGCCGCGCGATCGCCAGAGCGATCAGCGCGGCAAAGATGCACAGCGCGCCGGCAATGAAGAACGCCGGCAGGTAGCTCTGATAGATCGTGCGCGACAGTCCGGCGCCGAACGCGGCGGCGCCAGCGCCGAGCTGATGGCCGGCGAAGATCCAGCCGAACACCAGGTTGGCACGCTCGGCGCCGAAGCGCTGCGCGGTGAGGCGCACGGTCGGCGGCACCGTCGCGATCCAGTCGAGGCCATAGAACATCGCGAACAGCGACAGCCCGTAGAACGTGAAGTCGGAGAACGGCAGGAACAGCAGCGACAGGCCGCGCAGGCCGTAATACCAGAACAGCAGATAGCGGTTGTCGTAGCGGTCCGACAGCCAGCCCGAGACGATGGTGCCGAAGAAATCGAAGATCCCCATCGCGGCGAGCAGGCTTGCCGCCTGCACCTGCGGGATACCGTAGTCGAGGCACATCGGGATCAGGTGAACCTGCACCAGGCCGTTCGTGGAAGCGCCGCAGACGAAGAAGGTCGCGAACAGGATCCAGAACACCGAGGATTTCGCGGAATCGCGCAGCGTGCCGAGCGCGGCGGCCACGATCGGCGCATTGGCCGGCGGCGGCGCGGGAAGCGGCGCGGTGCCCTCGTCGCCGAACGGACGCAGGCCGACGTCGCTCGGCCGGTCGCGCATCACCATCAGCACGGCGAAGGCGGCGACGCCGAGCATGACGCAGACCAGCCCAAGGGCGACGCGCCAGCCGTAGCGCTCGGTCAGTGTCGCGAGGAGGGGCAGGAAGGCGAGCTGTCCCGTCGCGACGCTTGCGGTGAGGATCCCGACCACGAGGCCGCGCCGCGCCACGAACCAGCGCGCAGCGATGGTCGCGCCGAGCACCAGCGCCGTCATCCCGGTGCCAATTCCGATCACGACACCCCACAGCAGGATGAGCTGCCAGACCTGGGTCATGGCGAGCGAGGCCAATAGACCGGAGACCACGATCAACTGCGCCGCCAGCGTCACGTTGCGCAGGCCGTAGCGGTTCATCAGCGCGGCGGCGAACGGCGCCATCAGCCCGAACAGGATGAAGCGGATCGACAGCGCGGAGGAAATCTCGGCGGTGGACCAGCCGAACTCCTTCTGCAGGGGCACGATGAACACGCCGGGCGCGCCGACGGTGCCGGCGGAGATCAGGGCGGCAAGGAAAGTCACGGCCACCATCACCCAGCCGTAGTGGATGTTGCGGCGGGCGAGGGCGGAAGCAAGCCAGTTCGAGATCATTGTGTTCCGGATCGATTGCGGTGAAAGCTTTGCGTGATGCGCAATATGGCACAGAGGAGCCATGGCTAAAATGCCATAGTTCCCTCGTTTTCGGACTCAGGCGCCAGGCCGTCGTACTGCCTCACGGACGCCTTTCATAACTAACTGTCATTGCGAGGAGCGAAGCGACGAAGCAATCCATCGTTCGGTTTGTGAAAAGAGATGGATTGCTTCGCTTCGCTCGCAATGACGACATACCGGATCAGTGCGCGACCCGCTCGACGGCGATCGCGGTGGCTTCGCCGCCGCCGATGCACAGCGCGGCAACGCCGCGCTTCAGGTTCTGCGCCTCCAGCGCGTGCAGCAGCGTCACGATCAGCCGCGCGCCGGTGGCGCCGATCGGATGGCCGAGCGCGCAGGCGCCGCCGTTGATGTTCAGCCTGTCCCTGGGAATGCCGAGATCGCGCTGCGCCGCCATCGCGACCACCGCAAACGCCTCGTTGATCTCGAACAGGTCGACATCGCCGACGCTCCAGCCGACCTTGTCGAGCAGTTTTCTGATCGCCGGGATCGGCGCTGTCGTGAACCACTGTGGCTCCTGGCTGTGGGTGGCGTGGCCCTTGATCTCGGCCAGCACAGGCAGTCCATCGCGATCGGCGAGCGAGCGGCGGCTGAGGATCAGCGCTGCGGCGCCGTCGGCATTGGCGGAGGAGGCGGCCGGCGTGATGGTGCCGCCCGCGCGGAACGCCGGCTTCAGGCCGGGGATTTTTGCCGGATCGACCTTCAGCGGGTGCTCGTCATTGGCAACGATGCGCGGGCCGGCCTTCTCGGCGAGCGTGATCGGCGCGATCTCGGCCTTGAAGGCGCCGCCCTCGACCGCCTTGCGGGCACGGTTCAGCGTCTCCATCGCGAACGCGTCCTGGTCGGCGCGGGTGAACTGATAGGCCTCCGCGGTCGCCTCGCCGAAATCGCCCATCGAGCGGCCGGTCTCATAGGCGTCCTCGAGCCCGTCCATCATCATGTGATCGATGATGCGGTCGTGGCCGGCGCGATACCCGCCGCGCGCCTTCTGCAACAGATACGGCGCATTGCTCATGCTCTCCATGCCGCCGGACAGCACGATCTCGGCCGAGCCGGCCTTGATGATGTCGTGGGCCAGCATGGTCGCCTTCATGCCGGAGCCGCAGACCTTGTTGACGGTGGTGGCGCCGGTGGCATCCGGCAGTTTGGCGCCGCGCGCGGCCTGGCGGGCAGGGGCCTGCCCCTGACCGGCGGGCAGCACGTTGCCCATGAACACCTCGTCGATGCGCTCGGGCGCGAGTTTCGCGCGTTCGAGCGCCGCCCCGATCACATGCGAGCCGAGCTTGTGCGCCGGCAGCGGCGCGAGCTCGCCCATGAAGCGGCCGAGCGGGGTGCGGGCGGCGGAGAGGATGACGACGGGATCGGTGCTGGTTGCCATGGCAGGAGTCCCTTCAAGGCCAGGGATTTGATTGAATTATTGTCATCATATGATGCAATGCAAAAAATGCAACTGCGGCTCTCATGACAAAATGTCGTGTTCGCATGAGTCGGGGATGGGATCGTTCCGCCATCACCAATGTCGTCCTGGCGAAAGCCAGGACCAATAACCACCGACTTGTGCTGTTGGAGGGTAGCGGCCCCAGCATAGCGAGGCAATTCGCATTCGGGATAATGGGTCCTGGCCTTCGCCAGGACGACGAGGATGGTCCTCGATTCATGATGATGCCGGGGAGAATGAGAGCGCACGGTTGCTTCCCAGGCGTCGTCTCTGCGAAAGCCAGGACCCATACTCCGCAGCGGATATTGTGAATGGGACTCGTCGTTCGGGCGCCGCTCAACAATGACGGCCTGTGGTTATGGGTCCCTGCTCCCGTGCGCAATTGCGCACTAGGCAGGGACGACACCGAATAGGTGTCCGCATATCGACCGTTCGTGACGATCGCGATTCGTCCCTCGATCGGGTGAGACAGACAAACCATACACTCGCTTGGTCGTCGCTTGCGCCGTCGGGCAAATCAGTGATTGAGAATTTTCGCTGGGCGGCGGCGCATCCGAGCTTGTCTGCGACCTGACCTAATCCGACCGCCAGGCGCCGAGCAGAAATCGTCGCTTCGGCGCGGAGCCCGCTTGTTTCTGCACGTCCGGCAGGTCGACGGCATGGCGCTGCATCAGCAGGCGGATTGCGATCGCGATGATTACAAAGGGCGCCAGGTAGATCGCGAAAACTTCGAAGGCGTTCATGTCGTCCTCCGCGGCTTCGGAACAGACATGCTAGTACGATCATCGCGCGCGCGGGCGGCTAAAACTGTACCGGCGCCGCTGAGCTGGCGTTAACCGAATTCCCGGACGCCGATCAATTCAAGGTTGCGGAATACGGGTCTGTTTACCGATCCGGCGCTAGGGCTGGTGGATTGTGCAATGGAAGGTCCCACCGCAATGTCCGTGATCGCCGTCGAGCAGCCGTCCGCCCGCATTCCGCTCTCCGTCAAGATCGGCTTCAGCGCCTTCATGGCTGTCCTGGTGCCGGTGTACACCTACTGCTACGGGCCGACCAACTTTCTGTATTTCTGCGATGTCTGCCTGATCCTCACCTTGATCGGGGTCTGGACCGAGAGCGCGCTGTTGATTTCGATGTGCGCCGTCGGACTCCTTGTGCCGCAAACATTTTGGGTAATCGACTTTCTCGCCCATGTCGCCGGCTGCTCGCTCACCGGAATGACCGACTACATGTTCGACCAGAACCTGTCGCTGTTCCTGCGGTTCCTGTCGGGCTTCCACGGCTGGCTGCCGTTCCTGCTGCTGTTCCTGGTCTGGCGGCTCGGCTATGACCAGCGCGCGCTGATCGCCTGGGGCGTGCTGGCATGGGCGCTGCTGCTGATCTGCTACTTTGTGATGCCGGGACCGCGGTCGGACCCGGGCATGACCCCGGTCAACATCAACTACGTCTTCGGCACCAGCGACAGGGCGGCGCAAGGCTTCGTGCCGCCGCTGGTGTGGCTGGCCGGCCTGATGATCGGCCTGCCACTGCTCGCCTTCATACCCACCCATTTCATGCTGCGGCGCGCCGCGCCGCCGATGTAGGGCCTGCGATTCGCGAGGCTACGCCATCACGTCGCTGCGGATACCATCGTGCATGGCCGCATGCGGCGGCCTCGATTGACACCAATCGACTCGGCGCTACGCTGACGGAACAGAGCGTTCTCCCAAGCGACTCGAGACGAATTCAAAGCGCCGCAAGCACGACCAAGAAGCAAGACCCAGAAGAACAAGGAAAAAGGGCAGGACACGCCGTGACACGCGTCATCGCGTCTTGAGCGGGACCACGCGGACCTCCGCGCTCGCGCCATTTCGCATCCGCAGCTATCGCTTTCAATGGCCGTCCGATCTGCTCACCTCCTGGGCGTTCGAGGTCGAGACGCTGGTGCTCGGCTGGTACATCATGGTCGAGACCGGCTCGGTGCTGCTGCTCACCGTGCTGGCGTCGCTGCAATATGTCGGCACGCTGGTCGCGCCGGTCGTCGGCATGATCGGCGACCGCATGGGGCACCGCGATCTCCTCGCCGTGATGCGCTTTGCCTATACGGCGCTCGCCGGCACCATCATGACGCTGGCGCTGACCGGGCATCTCGCCCCGCTGAACGTCATGATCATCGTCGCGATCATGGGCGTGATCCGCCCGTCGGATCTCGGCGTGCGCGGCGCGCTGCTCGCCGACATCATGCCGCCGGAGCAGCTGGTCGGCGCCATCAGCCTGGCGCGCACCACGCAGGACTCCGCGCGCATCGCAGGAGCCCTGACCGGGGCCGGATTGTTCGCGGCGCTCGGCATCGGCTATGTCTATGTCGGGATCGCCGGCTTCTATTTCGTCGCCGCCATCCTGATGCTCTGCATGAGCCGCCCCAAGTCGCATGGCACGACCGATCTCGCCTCCGGCGACGCGCCGGGTTCAAAGCTGCTGCGCGACCTCAAGGAGGGCATCGTCTATGCCTGGAGCGGTCCGGGCATGCGCGCCGCGCTCTGCGTCGCGTTCCTCGCCAACCTCACGGCGTTCCCGCTCACCAACGGCCTGTTGCCCTATGTCGCGCGCGACATCTTCCATACCGACCAGACCGGGCTCGGCTATCTCTCGGCAAGCTTTGCGGTGGGTTCGCTGATCGGCTCGATCACGCTCAGCATGGCCGGCGGGGTACGCATCGCGCGGCTCCTGATCGGCGCGACGCTCGCCTGGTACGCCATGCTGCTGGTGTTCGTCGAGCTCCGGACCATGCCGGTCGCGATGGCCTGCCTGCTGCTCGCCGGCATCGCGCAGAGCATGTCGATGATCTCGGCCGCCGTGATGCTGATGCGCAACGCCAGCGCGCATCTGCGCGGCCGCGTCATGGGCGTGCGCATGATGGTGATCTACGGCCTGCCGCTCGGGCTGCTCGCCGCCGGCAGCCCGATCGACCTGATCGGCTACACCGCGACCGGCACGCTGCTCGCCGCCGCCGGCTTCATCGCCATGCTGGCAATCGCGCTGCACTGGCGCGCCGATCTCTGGCCGACCCACGCCCCGGCCAACGCCCGGTGAGGGGCGCGGCGCGATGCCGCGCCGCGGTCGCCGATGCGCCAAAAGGACGCGACAGCGCGGGCAAGCTGTCGTAGATCATTTTCGACGCTCCCATTTCCAGTGCCAAGTTCCAGTGCCAGGCCTTTTTCGTTTGATATTGTAATGCTCCGTCTTTTGACCCGCCTTGGACTGCGCTTCGACGACATCGTCGAGGAGCGCCGATTTGTAGACCAGTACGTGCGGGGCAATATCGGCTGGACGCAGGTCGCGATGCTGCTCGGCGCCTTCACCTATGCCGGATATGCGTTCTGGGATTGGGTGCTCTATCCCGACGTCGTGGCGACCACGCTGGCGATCCGCGGCGGGGTCGCCGTGCTGGTCCTGCTGCCGCTCACCGCCTTGCTCTCGGTGCCGGCGATGAAGCCGTGGGCCGAGACGATCTTCCTCGTCTATTGCGTCGTTCCAGGCTGCGTGCTGCCGAGCGTCTACCTCGTGCTGCCCTCGGGATTCACCTATGCGGCACCCGGCGTGATGATGGTGATCCTGTTCGTCTCGACCATGCTGCCGCTGCGGATCGGGCCACTGGCGGTGTTCTGTCTCACGACATGGATTGCCCTGTGCATCGCTGAATCGCTCGGGCCTGCGCTGCCGCCGGGCTTGCGCTTCATCAATCATTCCCTCGTCATCAATGCCTATGCGTTGTCGCTTTACGCCGTCGCCGCCCGCGAGTTCCGCGCGCGCCAGCAGTTTCGAACGGCGCAGGCGCTCAAGCAGGAAAAGGAGCGCTCGGAAGCCTCGTTGCGCGATTTGCACGCGACGCAATCGCACCTCGTGCAGGCCGAGAAGCTGGCCTCGCTCGGGCAGCTCGTCGCCGGTGTCGCACACGAGGTCAGCACACCGCTTGGCCTGGCGCTGACCACGTCGACGACGATGGAGGCGGACCTTCGCGCGATGGGCGAGGCGCTGAACGGCACCGCTGTCCGGCGCTCCGACCTGACAAGGGGCATTGCACGGATCGAGAACGGCCTTCGACTGACCTCGGAAAACCTGCATCGGGCATCCGAGATGGTGCACAGCTTCAAGCAAGTCGCCATCCATCAGGCCGACGAAGAGCGTCACACGTTCGAGCTGGGCGGATGGCTGTCCGAGCTGATCGCAAAGCTCGGGCCGCTGCTGTCCCGTCAGGGATTGATCGTCGAACTCGACTGCCCGCAAGGCATCGTTCTGAACAGCTATCCCGGCGCGCTGGCGCAGGTGATCAGCAACCTGGCGTTCAACGCGGCGGCGCACGCTTATCCCGACGGCCGCGGCGGACGCTTCACCATGACGGTGACGCAGCCGGATCAGGCGCTGGCCCGGATCGCCTGCGCCGACCAAGGCGTCGGCATCCGCGAGGATTTGCAGGCCCGCGTGTTCGATCCGTTTTTCACCACCGGGCGGGAGCGGGGCAATATCGGGCTCGGGTTGCACATCGCCTTCAATACCGTGGTGTCGTCGCTCAGCGGCCGGATCGCGCTGGAAAGCGAACCAGGCCGCGGCACGCTGGTGCTGATCGAGATCCCGGTCTCGAGCTAGCCGCTGGTGGTAGCCCGGCCTCTGGCCGATCGACGCATCGGCGAATGTGTGGCGAGGACGCAGCAAGCGTCGCCCGGATGAGCGAAACGATATCCGGGGCATCCGGCCCCGCATGTCGCTTCGCTCATGCGGGCTACAGATGACATGTTGCGGCGCTCACGCGGGCCACAGGTGCTGAACCGCTACCGCTTGCGATCTAAAAATCCCTGCAGCAGGCGCTGCGGCTCGCCGGTCTGAAACGACTTTCCGAACACGCCGACGCTGAGGTTCACCGACTCGGTCAGCGGCAGCTCTTCCCATTGCCGCAGCAGGTCCTTCTGGATGCGTAGCGCCTCGGGGCCGCATTCCAGCAGCGCCTTGACGGTGTGCTCGACGGCGTCGTCGAGGCCGCCGGGCTTTGCCACGGTGTCGACCAGGCCCCAGGCGAGCGCGGTTTGGGCGTCGAGGTTCTCCGCGGTCATCATCAGCCAGCGGGCGCGGCCCCAGCCGATCAGGCGCGGCAGCAGCGCGGCGTGGATCACCGAGGGGATGCCGACGCGCACCTCGGGCATGCCGAACATCGCGTCATGTGCGGCAACGCGGACGTCGCAGGCGGCCGCGACCTCGAGGCCGCCGCCGAGGCACCAGCCGGGCAGGCGGGCGATCACCGGCGCCGGGAATTTGCGCACGGCCTCGCAGAGGTCGCGCAGCCGGCTGATGAATGCTTCGGCGGATGTCTGGTCGAGCGTCGCCATTTCCTTGATGTCGGCGCCGCCGATCATGCTGCGCTCGCTTTCGCCGGCCAGGATCACCGCGCGGATGCTCGGATCGGCGGCCAGATGCTCAAAACCCTCGCGCACGCCGTTGGTGACCGCGGAACTCACGATGTTCAGCTTGCCGGCGTTGCAGATGGTGAGGCGGACGACGCCTCTGTCGTCGCGGGCGATGCCGCAGTGGGGATTGAGCATGTCCATGGAAAAGCCCCGGCGCAGGAATGGATCGACAAGTCATTTCGGGATGGTGCGCAAGCACCAGACCCGGAATCTCGAGATTCCGGGTCTGGTGCTTGCGTCGCCCCGGAATGACTTGCGCCATGTCCCGGACAAAGCATGGCTCTGTCAAGGGACCGGGTGCGGCGGTTGCGCCGAGGGATGCGGATCTATAGAATTATATGCGTCATATAAATGGAGCCGTCATGACCGCCGCCGAAAGCATCGATCTTCGTTCGCCCGATCTAACGCGCACCCGCGTGGTGGAATGGCAGGCGCCCGGACCGGTGGCGAAAGCGGCGCTGCCGATGTCCGGGATCGAGGCGATGCGCGCGATCCGCGACGGCCGGTTGCCGCCGCCGCCGATGGCCAAGCTGATCGGCTTCCGCATGGCCGTGGTCGAGCAGGGGCGCATCGTGATGGAACTCGAGCCGCATGAGAGCCTGGAAAACACCATCGGCCTGCTGCACGGCGCCACCGCCGCGGCGCTGCTCGATACCGCGATGGGCTGTGCGATCTCGACCATGCTGCCGGCGGGGCAGACTTCGGTGACGCTCGACCTCAAGCTGACCTATCGGCGGCCGCTGTCGGCACGGTCGGGCACCATCAGCGCCGAAGGCAAGGTGATCAAGCTCGGGCGCCAAACCAGTTACACCGAGGGCTTCGTCCGCGACGGCAAGGGCAATCTTGCGGTGCACGCGACCGCGATGTTTTCGATGCTCGGCGGGGAACCGAAAGTGGCCGACAAGGCGAAATAACTGCAGCACTCCGGCCGCAAATCTGCTATTATATGATTAGAAACATTCCATGAGACCGGTATGCGCTATTCGAAAGAACACAAGCAGGAGACCCACGCGCGGATCGTCAAGAAGGCCGCGACGCGGCTGCGCGAGCGGGGCGCCCACGGTATCGGCGTCGCCGACCTGATGAAGGACGCCGGCCTGACCCATGGCGGCTTCTACGCGCATTTCGACTCGCGCGAGGCGCTGGTGATCGAGGCCTTCAGCTACGCGATGGACCGCGCCATCGAGCGCTGGCGCAAGGTCGCCGCGGACACGCCGCCGGAGAAGCGACTTTCGACCATCATCGACGGCTATCTTTCGGCGGTGCACCGCGACGATCCCGGCCAGGGCTGCGCGATCCCGGCGCTCGGCGCCGAGATCGCCCGCGAGAGCCCGAAGACCCGCAAGGCGTTTGCCCTCAAGCTCGACCAGATGATCGACATGATGGCCGACCAGATCATCGACGTGCCGCGCAAGACCGCCCGCAAGCAGGCGATGGCGACGCTGGCGACCATGATGGGCACCATAGTAATGTCGCGCATCGCCGGCAGCGGCGAAATGTCCGACGAGATCCTGAGCGCGGGCCGCGAGGCGGTGCTGGGGCGCGCCGCCGCGGCCAAGGCACCGGCGAAGAAGAAGGTGAATTAGCGCTTAGAGCGCCAACTGGTGCAGCGCGCCTAATACTCGATCCGTCACCCTGAGGAGCGCGCATCGCGCGCGTCTCGGAGGGTCGACGGCCACCAGCCGGGCCGTGCATCCTTCGAGACGCGCTACGCGCTCCTCAGGATGACGGGAATAACACGGTGTCCGCCTCACACCCCGCCAAAAAGCGCGCGCTCGGCTTCCACGGTCTCGTAGATGTAGTCCGCCACCGCGCGGATGCGGGCGAGGTCCTTGCTGTCGGCGTGCATCAGCAGCCAGAAGGTGCGGGAGATCCGCACCTCGTCCGGCAGCACCGGCTGCAACTCGGGGTGGGCCGTTGCCATGAAGTGCGGCAGCACGGCGATGCCGAAGCCGGCGATGGTGGCGTTGAGCTGCGCGATCAGATTGGCGCTGCGGAATTTCGCCGAGATCTTTGGCGAGACCTGCGGCAGATAGTCGAGCTCCGGCGTGAACAAGAGCTCCTCGATATAGCCGACGCACCGATGCCGCGGCAGGTCGGCGCGCGCAGCAATTGCCGGCGCCTGGGCGAGATAGGCGGGTGCGGCATAAAGCCCGAGCGTGTAGTCCAGGAGCTTGCGGCCGACGATGCGGCCTTCCTTCGGCATGGTCAGGCTGATCGCGATGTCGGCCTCGCGCTTGGAGAGCGAGAACAGCCGCGCGGTGGCGACGAGCTGCAGATCGAGATCGGGATACCGCTCGGTGAACTTGACCAGCCGCGAGGCCAAAAAGTGGCTGCCGAAGCCGTCGGGCGCGCCGATCCGCACCGTGCCGGTGAGGTGGGCGCGCGAGCCGCCGATCGCCTCCTGGTTGGCGACGATGGTGGATTCCATCGCCTCCGCGCTGTCGGCGACGCGCTGGCCGGCCTCGGTCAGCAGATAGCCGGTCTTGCGCCGATCAAACAGTTTTGCGGAGAGGTGGCGCTCCAGCCGGTCGACACGGCGGATCACTGTGGCATGATCGACGCCGAGCTGCTTGGCGGCAGCCGAAACCGACCCGCCGCGCACGATGGCAAGCACGAAACGGAAGTCGTCCCAGTCAATTGTGCCGCCGCCTTGATCCAGCATTTCCGCACATCTATGGTGCAATTTATCGGACTTGAATCCCATAAAATGCAGGGTCAATAGGGTTTGTAAAGCGATCCCGCCGCGAGGAGCGGCGATTCAGGTGCTTCAGGGAGGTTTTTCCATGCGCTCAATCGGACATTTCATCGGTGGCAAGGAGGTCAAGGGCACGTCGGGCCGCACGGCTGACGTCTTCGAGCCGATGACCGGCGAGGTCCAGGCCAAGGTGGCGCTGGCCTCCAAGGCCGAGCTCCGCGCCGCGGTCGAGAACGCCAAGGCTGCGCAGCCGGAATGGGCCGCCACCAACCCGCAGCGCCGCGCCCGCGTCATGATGCGGTTCCTCGAGCTGGTGCAGCGCGACTACGACAAGCTCGCCGAGCTGCTGGCGCGCGAGCACGGCAAGACCGTTCCCGACGCCAAGGGCGACATCCAGCGCGGCCTCGAGGTCGCCGAGTTTGCCTGCGGCATCCCGCATCTGATGAAGGGCGAGTACACCGAGGGCGCCGGCCCCGGCATCGACATCTATTCGATGCGCCAACCGCTTGGCGTGGTCGCCGGCATCACGCCGTTCAACTTCCCGGCGATGATCCCGATGTGGAAGTTCGCGCCGGCGATCGCCTGCGGCAACGCCTTCATCCTCAAGCCGTCGGAGCGCGATCCCGGCGTGCCGATGATGCTCGCCGAATTGATGATCGAGGCGGGCCTGCCGGCCGGCATCCTCAACGTCGTCAACGGCGACAAGGAGGCAGTCGACGCCATCCTGGACGATCCCGATATCAAGGCGATCGGCTTCGTCGGCTCGACCCCGATCGCGCAGTACATCTACGAGCGCGCCGCGCAGACCGGCAAGCGCTGCCAGTGCTTCGGCGGCGCCAAGAACCACGCCATCGTGATGCCGGATGCCGACATGGACCAGACGGTCGATGCGCTGATCGGCGCCGGCTACGGCTCCGCCGGTGAGCGCTGCATGGCCGTCTCGGTCGCGGTGCCGGTCGGCAAGACCACCGCCGACCGCCTGATGGAGAAGCTGATCCCGCGCGTCGAGTCGCTCAAGATCGGCACCTCGGTCGATCCGTCGGCCGATTACGGCCCGCTGGTGACCCGCGAGGCGGTCGAGAAGGTCAAGAGCTACATCGACATCGGCATCAAGGAAGGCGCGACGCTCGCGGTCGACGGCCGCGGCTTCAAGATGCAGGGCTACGAGAAGGGCTTCTATCTCGGCGGTTCGCTGTTCGACAACGTCACCAAGGACATGCGGATCTACAAGGAAGAGATCTTCGGCCCGGTGCTCTCGGTGGTGCGCGCCCACGACTATCACGAGGCGCTGGCGCTGCCGTCCGACCATGACTACGGCAACGGTGTCGCGATCTTCACCCGCGACGGCGACGCCGCGCGCGACTTCGCCGCCAAGGTCAATGTCGGCATGGTCGGCATCAACGTGCCGATCCCGGTGCCGATCGCCTATTACACCTTCGGCGGCTGGAAGAAGTCCGGCTTCGGCGACCTCAACCAGCACGGTCCGGACTCGATCCGCTTCTACACCAAGACCAAGACGGTGACCTCGCGCTGGCCGTCCGGCGTCAAGGAAGGCGCGGAGTTCTCGATCCCGACGATGAAGTGATTTCCGGGAACGTCATTGCGAGCGCAGCGAAGCAATCCATCTATCCCCCGCGTGGAAGAATGGATTGCTTCGTCGCTTCGCTCCTCGCAATGACGGTGGGGTAACCTTCAGGGCTAGGCGGCGAGATGCAGTTCGCTCTCAACGAGGACCAGATCGCGGTTCGCGACATGGCGCGGGCGTTTGCGGCGGAGAAGATCGCGCCGCACGCGCTCGAATGGGACGAGACAAAGCACTTTCCAGTCGACGTGATGCGCGAGGCGGCAGGCCTCGGCATCGGCGGCATCTATATCAAGGACGATGTCGGCGGCTCGGCGATGACGCGGTTCGACGCGGCGCTGATCTTCGAGGCGCTGGCGACGGGGTGCCCGACCACGTCGGCCTTCATCTCGATCCACAACATGGCGTCCTGGATGATCGATGCCTACGGCAACGACATCCAGCGCCACACATGGCTGCCGAAGCTCTGCACCATGGAGCTGATCGCGAGCTACTGCCTGACCGAGCCGGGCGCCGGCTCCGACGCGGCCGCGCTGCGCACCCGCGCGGTGCGCGACGGCGATCATTACGTGCTCAACGGCCAGAAGCAGTTCATCTCCGGCGCCGGCAGCACCGACCTGCTGGTGGCGATGGTGCGCACCGGCGGCGACGGTCCGGGCGGCGTCTCGACGCTGGTGATCGACGGCAAGACGCCGGGCGTGTCGTTCGGCGCTAACGAGCGCAAGATGGGCTGGAATGCGCAGCCGACCCGCGCTGTGATGTTCGAGAACGCGCGCGTGCCGGTCGCGAACCGGCTCGGGGAGGAGGGCATCGGCTTCAAGATCGCGATGGCCGGCCTCGACGGCGGCCGCCTCAACATCGCGGCGTGCTCGCTCGGCGGCGCGCAGGCGGCGCTCGACAAGGCGTTGGCCTACATGAAGGACCGCAAGGCATTCGGCAAACGCCTCGACGAATTCCAGGCGCTGCAATTCAAGATCGCCGACATGGCGACCGAGCTGGAAGCCGCACGCACCTTCCTGTGGCGGGCGGCCGCCGCGCTCGACCGCAAGGATCCGGACGCTTCCATGCTGTGCGCGATGGCAAAACGGTTTGGCACCGATGTCGGCTTCGAGGTCGCCAACCAGGCGCTGCAGCTGCATGGTGGCTACGGCTACCTCAGCGAATACGGCGTCGAGAAGATCGTGCGCGATCTGCGCGTGCACCAGATCCTCGAAGGCACCAATGAAATCATGCGGCTGATCGTGTCGCGCAAGTTGATCGAGGGCGCGCGATGAATGATGCGGCAGCAGCCGAGGGCGACCTGATCGCGCGCAAGGAAGGTTCTGCCGGCATTATCCGGCTCAACCGGCCGAAGGCGATCAATGCCGTGACGCTGGAGATGTTCCACGACATCGACAGGGCGCTCGATGCGTTCGAGGCCGATCCCGATGTCGCTGTCATCGTGCTGGAGGGCGCGGGCGAGCGTGGCCTGTGCGCCGGCGGCGACATCCGCGCGCTCTGGGAGAGCTCGAAGGTCAAGGGCGATCTCGGCAAGATCCTGTGGCGCGACGAATACATCCTCAACGCGCGGATCAAGAAGTTCCCAAAGCCCTATGTCGCCTTCATGGACGGCATCGTGATGGGCGGCGGCGTCGGGCTGTCGGCGCATAGCCGCCACCGCGTGGTGACGGAGCGGACCAAGCTCGCGATGCCCGAGGTCGGCCTCGGTTTCTTCCCCGATGTCGGCGGCACCTATCTGCTGTCGCGCTCGCCGGGTGAGATCGGCACCTATTTCGGGCTCACCGGCACCACCATGAACGGACCCGATGCGATCTACGCCAAATTCGCCGACGCCGTGGTGCCGAGCGCAAAGCTGCCGGCGCTGCGCGATGCGCTGACCAAGGTTACGCCGGGTACGAGTTCGGCCGAGATCGACCGGCTGATCGGAGGCTTCGCCACTAGCGAGACGGCTGGCCCTGTCGCCGCGATGCAGGCCAAAATCGACGGCTGGTTCGCACACGGCCGGATGGAGGACGTCGTCGCCGCGCTGAGGGCCGACGGCTCCGACCTGGCGCAGGCCACGCTGAAGACGCTCGGTGAGAAGTCGCCGCGCGGCATGGTGGTGACGCTGAAACTGCTGCGGCTGGCGCGCGCGACCGCGACGCTGGAAGAGTGCCTGAAGCGCGAATATCGCGCCGCGCTCGAGGTGTTCGCCAGCGACGATTTCCGCGAGGGCGTGCGCGCAGCCGTCATCGACAAGGATCGCAATCCGACATGGTCGCCGGCCCGGATCGAACAGGTGACGCCGGAGATGCTCACGCCTTACTTCGCCGAGATCGGCGCTGACGAATTGAAATTTCCCGACAGCAAATAGAAACGTCGCAAGCGGAGGACTTCCCATGGCAAACGTCGCATTCATCGGGCTCGGCAATATGGGCGGGCCGATGGCCGCCAATCTGGTCAAGGCCGGCCACAAGGTGACCGCGTTCGATCTGGTCGCAGCGTCTCGCGATCAGGCCAGGAGTGACGGCGCCGCGATCGCCGAGAGCAGCGTTGCTGCGGTGAAGGGCGCCGATGTCGTCATCACCATGCTGCCGGCCGGCAAGCACGTGCTCGGCGTCTGGAACGAGGTGCTGCCCGCGATGGCCAACGGCGCGCTGATCATCGACTGCTCGACCATCGACGTCGAAAGCGCAAAGCAGGCGCATGTGCTGGCTGCCAAGCACGGCATGGCCTCGGTCGACGCGCCGGTCTCCGGCGGCACCGGTGGCGCCAAGGGCGCGACGCTGACCTTCATGTGCGGCGGCGAGCCGAAGGCATTCGCGGCGGCCCAGCCGATGTTGGCAAACATGGGCAAGAAGATCGTGCATTGCGGCGCGGGCGGTGCAGGGCAGGCAGCCAAGATCTGCAATAATATGATCCTCGGTATTTCCATGATCGCGGTCGGCGAGGCTTTCGTGCTCGCCGAAAAGCTCGGCCTGTCGCACCAGGCGCTGTTCGACGTCGCCTCGACCTCGTCGGGACAGTGCTGGTCGCTGACGACCTATTGCCCGGTTCCCGGCCCGGTGCCGACCTCGCCGGCCAACAACGATTACAAGCCGGGTTTTGCTTCGAACCTGATGGTCAAGGACCTGACCCTGGCGCAGGACGCCGCCAATGCCGCCGGCGCGGTCACGCCGCTCGGCAAGCACGCGCAGGAGATCTATAAGACCTTCGACGCGTCGGGCCACGGCGGGGTCGACTTTTCCGGAATTATCCAGCACGTTAGGGCCCTTGCCCCGAAGTAAATCGCCGTCATCCTGAGATGCGAGCGGAGCGAGCCTCGAAGGATGGAAAGATGGTGTCCGTGGCCATCCTTCGAGACGCCGCGCAATGCGCGGCTCCTCAGGATGACGACAGAATACGTGGTGAAGCCGGATGACCACATTTCAGGGCGCACGCGCCTTTCTGCTCAAGCACCGCACCGACTACGACGCCGCGGTGAAGGGATTTCGCTGGCCCGATCCGGTGCCGTTCAACTGGGCGCTCGATTGGTTCGATGCCGAACTGGCGCGAAATCTTGACAGCCGCGACCGGCCGGCGCTGTGGATCGTCGATGCCGCCAGCGGCAACGAGACCAAGCTTTCCTTCGCTGAGCTGTCGCGCCGCTCAAGCCAGGTTGCAAATTTCCTGCGCGCGCAGGGGCTGAAGCGCGGCGATCATCTGTTGCTGCTGCTCGGCAATGTCGTGCCGCTGTGGGAGACCATGCTGGCGGCGATGAAGCTCGGCGTCGTCGTGATCCCCGCCACCACGCTCTTGACCGCGGATGAATTGCGCGACCGGCTCGACCGCGGCAAGGCGAGGGCGGTGGTCGCCACGCAGGATCAGGTCGCGAAGTTCGTCGGCCTCGGCAGCGACAAGCTCGCCCGTATCGTGGTCGGCGCGACGCAGCCGCAGGACGGCTGGCTGCCGTTCGAGGATGCGGCGAAGGCGCCCGAGGCGTTCACGCCCGATGGCCCGACCAAGGCCGACGATCCGATGCTGCTCTATTTCACCTCGGGCACCACGGCAAAGCCGAAGCTGGTGCGGCACAGCCAGCGCAGCTATCCGGTCGGCCATCTCTCGACCATGTACTGGATCGGCCTGCAGCCCGGCGACATCCATCTCAACATCTCCTCGCCCGGCTGGGCCAAGCATGCCTGGAGCTGCTTCTTCGCGCCGTGGAATGCCGGCGCAACGATCTTTATCGCGAATCAGCCACGCTTCGAGGCGAAGGGACTGCTCTCGATCATCGGCCGCTGCGGGGTGACCACGCTGTGCGCGCCGCCCACGGTGTGGCGGTTGTTCATCCAGGAAGAGCTCGCAAGCTTCAAGGTCTCGCTGCGCGAGGTGTGCGGCGCCGGCGAACCGCTCAATCCGGAGATCATCGACCAGGTCAAATCGGCCTGGGGGCTGACCATCCGCGACGGCTACGGCCAGACCGAAACCACCGCGCTGGCCGGCAACTCGCCGGGACAGGAGGTCAAGGTCGGCTCAATGGGCCGGCCGCTACCGGGCTATCGCGTGCAGGTCACCGACAATGACGGCCACGCCGCGAAGGAAGGCGAGGTGACCTTGCTGCTCGGCGCAGACCGGCCGGCGGGCCTGATGCAGGGCTATCAGGGCGACGACGGCAAGCTGATCGGCACCGACGGCGAGATCTATCGCAGCGGCGACGTCGTGTTCACCGATGACGAGGGTTATCTCACCTTCGTCGGCCGCACCGACGACGTGTTCAAATCCTCCGACTACCGGATCTCGCCGTTCGAGCTGGAGAGCGTGCTGCTGGAGCATGACGCGGTGGCCGAAGCCGCCGTGGTGCCGAGCCCGGACCCGATCCGGCTGGCGGTCCCGAAGGCCTATGTGCTGCTGGTATCAGGCGTCGAACGAACGCCGGAGACCGCGCTGTCGATCTTCAAACATTTGCACACGCGGCTCGCACCGTTTAAACGCATTCGCAAGATCGAGCTGGTCACCGAACTGCCGAAGACGATTTCTGGAAAAATCCGTCGCGTGCAGTTGCGCCGGCTCGAACACGACGATGTCAGAAGCGATGCGTTGCGCGGGATCGAGTTCCGCGAGGAAGAATTTCCGGAGCTGCAGAAGGTGCGGACCTCCGGTTAGCAGAGGTTAGCCAATGAACGAAGTCTGGAAGAAGCCGCCGGTGTCGCTGGAAACCTACCAGGGCATGGTCGGCAAGGAGATCGGCGTGTCCTCGTGGCACCTGCTCGATCAGGGCCGCATCGACACCTATGCCGACGTGATCGAGGATCACCAGTTCATCCATGTCGATCCCGAGCGCGCCAGGAAGGAGACCGCCTTCGGCACCACGATCGCGCATGGCTTCCTGACGATGTCGCTGATGTCGATCATGTCCTACGAGGTGATGCCGGTGCTCGAGGGCACCGCGATGGGCGTCAATTACGGCTTCGACAAGCTGCGCTTCATCTCGCCGGTGCGCTCCGGAAAACGCGTCCGCGGCCGCTTCGTGCTGGCCGAAGCCACGCTGCGCAAGCCGAAGGAGTTGTTGTCGCGCACCAACGTCACGGTCGAGATCGAGGGCGAGGAAAAGCCCGCGCTGGTCGCCGACTGGCTCGGCCTGATCTATTTCAGCTGAGGATCACAAGACACGGTTGTGTTGCAACCGCGAAGGGTTGTGCACCTCTCCCGCAAGCGGGGAGGTGCAGCGAGCCACCTCAATCTGTTTTTCAGGCGGTGCGCTGCTCTGGCCCATGTAGCGCATTGACGGCTGTGTTCCCCGGTGTCCATGATGCCCGCTTTAGGCGGTGCGGTCCCGGGAGTGGCAGCCATGGTGCAAAACATCGTCGCCGGAATTGTCGTAGTCGCTTTGATTGTGATCGGTGCGATTAGCTACGCTCAAGAGCATCACGAGTGCTGGAGCGGGCATGTGCTCAAAAGCCTGAAACCCTGCGGGTCGATGACCCCTTCGGTCTAGCGCGCCCGGTGGCCGCCTGGCCAGTCTCGGCCGGGCTTGACCCGGCCATCCATCGCTGCTCAAAAGCTGCCAATCGCGAGCGTCTCCACCCTCTCCCCCTGTGGGAGAGGGTGGCTTCGCGGCACGCGAAGCCGGGTGAGGGGTCTGTCTCCACGCAAAGACTCTCGCTTGAGCTCGCGGAGACAGACCCCTCATCCGGCGCGCTGGCGCGCGCCACCTTCTCCCACAAGGGGAGAAGGGAAGAACAGGAATTTACGGCATGGCAATCAGGTTTGACGGACGCGTCGCTATCGTCACCGGCGCGGGCAATGGTCTCGGACGGGCGCATGCGCTGGGGCTCGCCAGCCGCGGCGCCAAGGTGGTGGTCAACGATTTCGGCGGCGCGCGCGACGGCACCGGTGGGTCGCTGTCGCCGGCCGAGACCGTGGTCGAGGAGATCCGGAAAGCCGGCGGCACCGCGATGGCCGACGGCGCCGACGTCTCGAACTTCGAGCAGGTCACCGCGATGGTCGAGCGCGCCACCAAGGAGTGGGGCAGCGTCGATCTCCTGTGCGCCAATGCCGGCATCCTGCGCGACAAGTCGTTCACCAAGCTCGAGGTCGCCGACTGGGCCAAGGTGCTCGACGTGCATCTCACCGGCACCTTCTTCTGCTGCAAGGCGGTGTGGGCCGGCATGCGCGAGCGCAATTACGGCCGCATCGTGCTGACGACGTCGTCGTCCGGCCTGTTCGGCAATTTCGGCCAGGCCAATTACGGCGCGGCGAAGGCCGGCATGGTCGGCCTGATGAACGTGCTCGCCGAAGAGGGCCGCAAGAACAACATCAAGGTCAACACCATCTCGCCGACCGCTGCGACCCGCATGACCGAGGAACTGCTGCCGCCGCAGGCGCTGGCGCTGATGAAGCCGGAAGCGATCACGCCCGCGGTCGAATTCCTGCTCTCGGAGGACGCACCGACCCGCACCATCATGGGCGCCGGCGCCGGCTCGTTTGCCGTGATCCGCGTGCTGGAGACCGAAGGCGTCAACCTGCCGCAGTCCGAATGGACGCCGGACGGCGTCGCCGCGCACTTCAACGCGATCAGCGACATGTCGACCGCGAAGGCGCTGCAGGGCGCGTTCGAGCAGACACAGAAGTATGTCGCCCAGGCCGCCGCGCGGGCCGGGATCAAGCTCTGAGCATGAGCGTCGCCGTCATCGGAGCCGGACCTGCCGGCCTGATGGCGGCGGAGGTGCTCGCGCAAGGTGGCGCACAAGTCACTGTCTACGACGCGATGCCGTCGGCTGGCCGCAAATTCCTGATGGCCGGCCGTGGCGGGCTCAATCTCACCCACTCCGAACCGCTGCCGGATTTCCTTGCGCGCTATCGCGAGGCGATGCCGCATCTGAAGGCTGCGGTCGAGGCTTTTCCGCCTGAAGCACTGCGCGTCTGGAGCGAGGCGCTGGGGCAGCCGACCTTCGTCGGCAGCAGCGGCCGCGTGTTCCCCGAGGCGTTCAAGGCATCGCCTCTCTTGCGCGCCTGGCTGCGGCGGCTCGATGCCGCGGGCGTTGCATTCGCATTCCGGCATCGCTGGACCGGATGGGACGCGCGAGGGGGACTGCTGTTTGAGACTTCAGGCGGTCCGCGCGTGGTCAATGCCGATGCAACCGTGCTGGCACTCGGCGGCGCGAGCTGGCCGCGACTCGGCTCGGACGGCGCTTGGGCGGAGATCCTCGCCGCAAAGGGCGTTGCCATGGCGCCGATCAAGCCAGCCAATTCCGGCTTCACGGTTGCCTGGTCGAATATCTTCCGCGACCGGTTCGAGGGCCAGCCGCTCAAGGGCGTCGCGCTCACGATTGGTCCGCATACGGTGCGCGGCGAAGCGATCGTCACCCGCGCCGGCATCGAGGGCGGCGCCATCTATGCGCTGTCGGCGGAATTGCGCGAGGCGGTGCTCGCGAAGGGAACGGCGACACTGACGGTGGCGTTGCGGCCCGATGCCGCGCGCCACGAACTGGTCGCGCGTCTGTCGGCGCCGAAGGGCAAGCAATCCCTTTCCAATTTCCTGCGCAAGGCCGCGCAGCTCTCGCCGGTCGGCATCGGGCTGTTGCAGGAGGCGGCCGTCGCCGTCGGCCGTTCGCTGGCCGCGCTGCCGCCGGCCGAATTGGCCGAACTGATCAATGCGGTGCCGATCCGGATCACCGGCGTGGCACCGATCGCACGCGCGATCTCGAGCGCTGGCGGCATCAGGTTCGACGAACTCGACGCGCATTTCATGCTGCGGCGGCTGCCCGGCGTTTTCGCGGCCGGCGAGATGCTCGATTGGGAGGCGCCGACCGGCGGCTATCTGTTGCAGGCGTCGTTTGCAACGGGCGTCGCCGCTGGGAAGGGCGTGTTACGATGGCTCGTGCAGAAATCGTAGCTCTGTAGGATGGGTAGAGCGAAGCGAAACCCATCAACTTTTTTCCCAGCGGAAGCATGATGGGTTTCGCTGCGCTCTACCCATCCTACGGGATAGGCTCATTCCGAGCCGGTCTTCGTGGCGAGGTCGGTGATGAATCCAAGCACACCGAACGCCGCAGCCACCGCACACACCGCGGTCCAACCACCAAAGCTCCACGCCGCGGACGCCGCTGCCGCGCCCACCGCGCCGCCGATGAAGAACAGCGCCACGAACAGGCCGTTGATCCGGCCGCGCGCCTCGGCGCGCAGCAGGTTGACGGCGCGGCGGCCGAGCGTCTGGTCGGTGGTGATGCCGAGATCGAGCAGGATGGTGCCGAGGCTCAGCGCGACGAGTGCTGCAATCCGCGACTCCAGTACGCCGGCCCAAGCGCACAGCGCGAGCGATGCGGATATCAGCAGGTGCGAGCCGATCAGCATCGGCCGTGCCAGGCCACGGTCGCCCGAGCGGCCGGCCAGCGGCGTCGCGACGGCGCCGGCAACGCCGATCAGTGCGAACAGTGCGATGCCCCTGGCGTCGAGCTTGAACGGCGCGTCCGGCAGGCGTAGCGCCACGGCGGCCCAGAACGCGGTGAACGAGGCCATCACCAGCGCCGCGGTCCAGGACCGGACGCGCAGCACCGGCTCCTCGCGCAGCAGTGTCGGGAACGAACGCAGCAGCGCGCCGTAGCTGACCTTCGCCGCCGGCTGCAGCGTCGGCAGGGTGCGCGCCAGTGCTGCGGCGAGCACCGTCATCAGCACGGCCGAGGTGACATAGTAGCCGCGCCAGTTCCAGCTGTCCGCGATCAGGCTCGCCATCGGCCGCGACAGCAGGATGCCGATCATCAGGCCGCTCATCACATCGCCGATCGCCTGTCCCCGGCGCTCCGGCGGCACCATCGACGCAACCAGCGGCACCACCATCTGGATCGCCGCGCACGACGCGCCGAGGATGAAGGTGGCGGCCAGCAGGATCAACGGCGTCGGCGCCATCGCGGTGCCGATCGCCGCGACGATAGCGCAGGCCAGCGTGCGCAGGATCAGCCGCTTGTTCTCGACGAGGTCGACCAGCGGCACCAGCAGTAGCAGCCCGAGCGCGTAGCCGAGCAGGGTCAACGTCGAGATCAGGCCGGCCTCTAGCGCGGTCATGCCGAGCGAGCGGCCCATCAGACCGACGAGAATCTGCGGCGCAAAGAGATTGGTGACGACGGTGCCGGTCGTGATGGCGCCGATCCAGATCAGCGGACGCACGGCGACGGTGCGCGCCGGGGAGAGTTTGGTGGCTTCGGAGATGGTCATGGGACCTCGCGATGGAGTGGCGAGGCCCCCTTTAGGGGATCGGGATAATATGCTACAATTCAAATAAGATGATGAAGAATATGCGAGATTATTATGAACACCCATGACCTCGTGGCGTTCGTCGCCGTGGTCGAGACCGGATCGATCGTCGCGGCCTCGGCGCGGCTGAACCTGACCCAGCCCGGCGTGACGCGGCGGATCCAGAATCTCGAGGAGATGCTCGGCGCGCAGCTGCTCGACCGGCTATCGAAGCCGCTGAAGCCGACGGCGGCGGGAATCGAAGCCTATGAGCAGGGCCGCCGGCTGCTGCGCATGCTCGACGACCTCAAGTCAGGCGTCGCCAATGACGGCGTGGTGCGCGGCGAGTTCAGGCTCGGCCTGACGCCGTTTTTGTCGGAGGCCGGGCTGACCGGACCGCTCGATGCGGTGCGCGGCGAATTTCCGGCGCTGGCGGTGCGCGTCGTCTCCGGCTGGTCGCCCAACCACATGGAGCGGGTCAGCCGCAACGAGCTCGATGCCGCTGCAATCTGTTTGCCTGACGGCACCGCGCCGCCCGACGATCTCGTGGCCGACGATCTCGGCGCGCAGCCGGTGGTGTTCGTCGTCGCGCGCGACATGAAGACGCCGAAGTCGGTCGATCTCGAATGGCTGTCGCGGACCGGATGGGTGATCAACCAGGACGGCTGCGGCTTTCGCCAGACGCTGAAGCGTCAATTCGATGCGGCGCATCTGCCGTTCAACATCGCGGTCGAGGCGCTCGACAGCGAGCTGCGGCTGTCGCTGGTGGCGCGCGGGCTCGGCATCGGCCTCGTGACGCCGGTGGCGCTGAAACGAAGCCCGATCCGTAGCCGGCTCAAGGCCGTGAAGATCGCGGATTTCAATCCCGCAGTCCGCGCCTGGATCGTGCATCGCCCGCCGGCCGGCCGCCTGGCGCGGCCGATCGAGGTGTTTCGCGCGGCGCTGGACCGCGAGCTGCAGGCGCTGATGCGGGAGTAAATGCGGAGTTCGTAGGATGGGTAGAGCGAAGCGAAACCCATCAACTTCGATCCGCAGTGACATGATGGGTTTCGCTACGCTCTACCCATCCTACAAGGTCTGTGTATGCGGCTACCGCAGCTTGCCCCGCGCCGTCACCGGCAGCGCACCGATGATCTCGTCACCGCGCACCATCACGACCTCGTCCATCATGTTGACGACGACGCAGACGTGATTGGGCACGATCCGCACCACGTCGCCGACATTGGGGCGGGTGTTGCTGCGGGAGAGATCGAGGAAGCCGTGCTCCTCGGCGAAGCGCGCGATCCTGGCCTCCGGATGTTCGAGGATCAGGCCGTGGCCTTCGAGGCCGCCGGTGTCCGAGGTCAGCGTCTTGGAGCCGGCATCGAGGATGCCGCGCTCGGGGCCGGCGCGGCTGACGACGGTGGAATAAATATGCAGCGCGCAATCGTCCCAGGTCGCGACGCCGGCCGCGACCTGCATGCGGTCGTTGTAGATGTAGGTACCGAAGCGATGCTCGGTGCCGCCCTTCAGCTTGCCGAGATTCTTCAGGTTCGGCGTGCCGCCGGTGGAGACGATGGTCGCGTCGAGGCCATGGGCGCGCACGCCGGCTAGCGCCTCGTCATAGAATTTCTGCGCATCGGCCCAGCCGGTCTCGGTCGGATACAGCATGAAGCCCGCGAAGCTGAGGCCCTTGGAGGCTGCGATCTCGCGCGCCAGCGCGATCGCCTCGGCCGGGGTCTCGACGCCGGCGCGCTTGCGGCCGGTGTCGCATTCGACCACGACCGAGAGCGGGCGGCCGGAGGCGGCGGCGGCCTTCGGCAGGTCGCCGACGACGACGGAATTGTCGGCTGCGACGGTGACGTTGGCCTTTGCTTGCAGCGCGCCGAGCCGCGCCATCTTCTCGTCGCCGAGCAGATTGTAGCTGATCAGGATGTTGTCGATGCCGGCGTCCGCCATGATCTCGGCCTCGCCGAGCTTCTGGCAGGTGATGCCTTTGGCGCCGGCCTTGATCTGCAGCTGCGCCAGCATCGGGTTCTTGTGCGTCTTGATGTGCGGACGGTTGGCGACGCCGGCCTCGTCGCAGGCCTTCTGGATGCGTGCGATGTTGCGCTCGACCCGGTCCATGTCGATCACGGCGCAGGGCGTGCCGTATTCCTTGGCGATCTTGGCGGCGAGGGGCGTCGTCATCGGGGTGGCTCCATTGCAGAGTTTCCGTCATTGCGAGCGGAGCGAAGCAATCCATCTGTCCGCGTTTGCAGATGCATGGATTGCTTCGTCGCTCCGCTCCTCGCAATGACGGCAAGAATCATTGTGTTCATGCCTGCTCGATCTCTTCGCGCAGCACCTCTAACTCGAGCCAGCGGTCCTCGGCGGCAGCGAGCTCTTGCTGCGCCTTTGCGATCGCGGCCGAGGCGGCGTCGAATTTCTTGCGATCCTTCGTATAGAGATCGGGATCGTCGAGCAGCTTCTGCTGCTTGGCGATCTCGTTGTGCAGCTTGTCGATGGTCTTCGGCAAGGTTTCCAGCGCGTGTTTCTCGTTGAAGCTCAGCCGGCGCCGCGGTGCTGCCTCGGGCGCTGCCGCCCTGGCTTCCTTCTTCTCTTCGGTCGCGGTATCCGCCTTCACCGTCTCGCGCTTCACGTCGGCGCCGCGCTGCGTCAGCATGTCGGAATAGCCGCCGGCATATTCGATCCAGCGGCCCTGGCCCTCGGGCACGATCACCGACGTCACGACGCGGTCGAGGAAGTCGCGGTCGTGGCTGATCAGGATCACCGTGCCTTCGTAATCGCCGAGCATGTCCTCGAGCACGTCGAGGGTTTCGAGATCGAGGTCGTTGGTCGGCTCGTCCAGGATCAAGAGGTTCGACGGCTTGGCCAGCGCGCGCGCCAGCATCAGGCGGCCGCGCTCGCCGCCGGAGAGCGCTTCCAGCGGCGTGCCGCGCTGCTCCTGCGCGAACAGGAAATCCTTCATGTAGCCGATGACGTGCTTCGACTTGTCGCCGACCATGACGTGGTCGCCGCGGCCGCCGGTCAAGGCTTCAGCCAGCGTCAGCTTCGGGTCGAGGCTCTCGCGGTGCTGGTCGAGGGTTGCCATCTCGATATTGGCCCCGAGTCGCACCGAACCGGAGTCGGGCGGATCGTTGCCGATCAACAGATGCACCAATGTGGTCTTGCCGGCGCCGTTCGGGCCGACGATACCGAGCCGGTCGCCGCGCTGGATCCGGGTCGAGAAGCCGTCGACGATCTTGCGCTCGCCGAACGCCTTCGCGATGTTCTTGGCCTCGATCACCAGGCGGCCGGACTTCTCGGCTTCGGCGGCGGCGAGCGTGGCATTGCCGGTGGCGCCGCGATAGTTGCGGCGCTGGTCGCGCAGCGCATGCAGATTGCCGAGCCGCTTGACGTTGCGCTTGCGGCGGCCGGAGACGCCGTAGCGCAGCCAGTGCTCCTCGTTGACGATCTTGCGGTCGAGCTTGTGCTGCTCGCGCTCTTCCTCGGCCAGCACCTCGTCGCGCCACGCCTCGAAGGCGCCGAAGCCGCGCTCGATCTGCCGGATCTGGCCGCGGTCGAGCCAGGCCGTGGTGCGCGACAGATTGGTGAGGAAGCGGCGGTCGTGGCTGATCAGCACCAGCGCGCAGCGCCGGCTTTCCAGTTCGGCCTCGAGCCATTCGATGGTCGGCAGGTCGAGATGGTTGGTCGGCTCGTCGAGCAGCAGGATATCGGGCGAGGGCGCCAGCACGCGCGCCAGCGCCGCGCGGCGCGCCTCGCCGCCGGAGACAAGCGCGGGATCTTCCTCGCCGCTGAGGCCGAGCTGCTCAAGCAGATAGCGGGCCTGGTAGTGGTCGTCGCCGGGGCCGAGGCCGGCCTCGACATAGGCGAGCGTCGTGTTGTGCTCGCCGAAATCCGGCTCTTGCGGCAGATAGCGGATGGTGGCGCCGGGCTGTACGAAGCGGCTGCCGGCGTCAGGCTCGACCAGGCCGGCCGCGATCCGCAGCAGGGTCGACTTGCCGGAGCCGTTGCGGCCGATCAGGCAGACGCGCTCGCCGGCGGAGACCGAGAGCTCGACGCCCGTCAGCAGCGGCGTACCGCCGAAGGTCAGGCTGATGTCCTTGAGCTGGATGAGAGGAGGCGGAGCCATTGCGCTAACCCGGCTCGCTCGCCTGCGCCTGCTCGGCGCGGCGGCGCTGGATACGGCGGATGGTCTGGTCGAGCGTCGACAGGAAGGTCGAGCGGTCGCGCGGCGAATATGATTTCGGCCCGCCGGTGATCTCGCCCGACGAGCGCAGATCGGTCATCAGATTGCGCACCGCAAGTGTCATGCCGATCGACTGTTCGGTGAACGGCTTGCCGTTCGGCGCGATCACATCGGCGCCGGCCTTGACGCAGCGGCTCGCCAGCGGAATGTCCGCCGTGACCACCACGTCGCCTTCATGCGCGCGTTCCGCGATCCAGTCGTCGGCGGCATCCATGCCGGAACCGGCGGCAATGCGCTCGATCAGCGGATCCTGCGGCACGCGGATGAAATTGACCGCGACCACGCTGACGGGCACGCCGAGCCGGATCGCGACGCGATAGATCTCGTCCTTCACCGGGCAGGCGTCGGCGTCGACATAGATGCGGGTGGGAGCAGGGGTTTCAGTCATCGATTCCAGGGTTGGCAGGCGCGGCCTGCGTGTACTCCATCGGGCGGAAAATTGCGAGCAAAACGAGAGGCTTGTCACGCTGCCCGGTTCGACTACGATTGCCTGAGAAAAACAACGGAAATAAGGGGAAACCCCATGGATTCGAAGACGGCTTCGCTGACCTACCGCGTCTCGGCGTACAACACCTCGAAACTGTCGGAGAACAAGATCCATGACGACACGGTGGCGCGGAAGTTCGGCTTTTCCGGCGGGCTGGTGCCCGGCGTCGACGTGATGGCCTACATGATGCACCTGCCGGTTGAGAAATGGGGCCGCGATTTCCTCGCGCGCGGCCTGATCGAGGCGCGCTTCGTCAAGCCGGTCTATGACGGCGAGATCGCGGAATTGACGGGCCAGGAGACCGGCAATGGGCTCACGATCGAGCTCCACAGCCGAGGCGAGCTCTGCGCGACCGGCACCGCGTCGCTGCCGGCATCGGCGCCGAAGTTCGTGCTCGACGACTACAAGCAGGTCGCAGCTGTCGCCGAGCGCAAGCCGGTCAGCGCGTCGTCCTATGAAGAGGGCAAGTGGCTCGGCACCATCCCGCGCGACTGGTCGGGTGATGCCGCGAAGGAATATCTCGCCGATATCCGGGAGACCGACCCGATCTACCTGCGCGAAGGTCTCGGCCATCCCGGCCTGCTGCCGCGGGTGATGAACAAGGTCCTGGTCGACAATGCGATCCTCGGGCCCTGGATCCATGTCGGCACCCGCATGCAGCTGCTGTCGGCGGGCAAGATCGGCGACGAGCTGACCGCGCGCGCCAAGGTGACGGGCAATTACGACAAGAAGGGCCACCGCTTCGTCGAGCTCGACGCGCTGGTGCTCGGCAACGGTGTGCCGCTCGCGCATTGCTGGCACATCGCGATCACCCAGCCGCGCGAGCAGGCCGCGGCGTAACTTTCCACCTCTCCCCGTTCTTCACGGGGAGAGGTCGGATCGCATCGCAGATGCGATCCGGGTGAGGGGCAAGGCACAATTCCAGTTACAACGACCTTGCTCGCCGGATGGAGTCCCTCACCCCAGCCCTCTCCCCGCAAGAGCGGGGCGAGGGAGCAGGAGAGCCCTTATGCCGCGCTCGCCTTGGCGTCCTGGATCGCGCGCCAGACGCGTTCGGGCGTCAGCGGCATGTTGATGTGCTTGATGCCGTACTCCGACAGCGCGTCGACCACGGCGTTGACGATGCAGACGAGGCTGCCGGCGCAGCCGGCCTCGCCGCAGCCCTTGGTGCCGAGCGGGTTGGATTTCGCCGGCGAGGGATGATCGCCGACCAGCATCGACGGCACGTCGCCGGCGCGCGGCAGCGCGTAGTCCATGAACGAGCCGGTGATCGGCTGGCCGGAGGCGTCGTAGCTGATTTCCTCCATCAGCGCCTGGCCGATGCCCTGCGCGACGCCGCCGTGCAGCTGGCCCGCGACGATCATCGGATTGACCACGACGCCGAAATCGTTGACCGCGGAGTAGCGCACGATCCGCGTCACGCCGGTGTCCGGATCGATCTCGACCTCGGCGACGTGGCAGCCGTTCGGGAAGGTCGACGCCGTCTCCTTGGTGGCGTGATCGACGTCGAGCGTCTCCGGCGTGCCTTCCGGCATCTTGCCGGCGCGCATCCGCTCGGCGAGCTCCATGATGCCGATCGAGCGGTCGGTGCCGGCGATGGTGAAGCGGCCGGCGCCGAATTCGATGTCGGCCTCGGAGGCCTCCAGCATGTGCGCGGCGGCCTTCTTGCCCTTCTCGACGACGAGCGCGGAAGCCTCGACGATCGCCTGTCCAGTCGCGGTGATCGAGCGCGAGCCACCGGTGCCGTTGCCGAAGCGGACGAGATCGCTGTCGCCCTGTTCGAGCGTGATCTTCTCGAAGGGGACGCCGAGCTGGTCGGACAGCACCTGCGCGAACGGCGTGGCGTGGCCCTGGCCGTAATCCAGCGTGCCGGTGGTGAGCTTCACCGAGCCATCGGGCTCGAAGCTGATCTTGCCGAGCTCGCCGCTCGGCGGCGCGGTGACCTCGAGATAGGAGCCGACGGCGATACCGCGCAGCTTGCCGCTCTTCTTGCTCTCCTTCTTGCGCTTGGCGAAGTTCTCATAGTCGGAGATCTCCAGCGCCTTCTGGAACACACCGGCGAAATCGCCGCTGTCATAGGTGACGCCGGACGCCGCCGGGAACGGCAGCTGCGACGGCTTGATGAAGTTGCGCTTGCGCAGCGTGAAGCGGTTGATGCCCATCTCGTCGGCGGCCGCATCGATCAGCCGCTCCATGTAGTAATTGGCCTCGGGCCGGCCGGCGCCGCGATAGGCGCCCATCAGCGTGGTGTTGGTCAGGACCGTCTTGATGTCGACGCCGAGCAGCGGCGTGCGATAGACGCTGGCGAGGTTCTTGCCGGTGTTGAGCGACAGCGGGCCCGGAGCGACGCCGGTGATATAGGCGCCGAGATTGCCGTAGCCGGACAGCCGCACCGCGAGGAACTTGCCGTCGGCATCGAGCGCGAGCTCGGCGTGGATCAGCTGCGCACGGCCCTGGCTGTCGGAGAGGAAGCTGGTCGAACGCTCATCCAGCCACTTCACCGGGCGGCCGAGCTCACGCGCCGCATGCGCGATGCAGGTGTATTCGGGATAGTTGAGATTCTTCATCCCGAACGAGCCGCCGACATTGCCGGTGAGGATGCGGACCTTGTCGGCGGGCACGTTGAGCAGGCGCGCTAGGATCGCCTTGTTGCCGGAGACGCCCTGGGTCGGCACCTGCAGCGTGAAGCGTTCGGTTTTCTTGTCGTAATGCGCGAGGGCGACGCGCGGCTCCATCGAGACCACGGCGACGCGGGTGTTGACGATGTCGAGCTTGGTGATGTGCGCCGCGCCGGCGAACGCCGCCTCGATCTTGGCGGCGTCGCCATAGTGATAGTCGAGCGCGACGTTATCGGGGATGTCGTCGTAGAGCTGCGGCGCGCCGGGCCTGGCGGCTTCAGCTGCGTCGGTCACCGCGGGCAGCGGCTCGATATCGACCTCGACGGCCTCGGCGGCATCGCGCGCCTGCGCCGCGGTCTCCGCCACCACGAAGGCGACGGGATCGCCGACGAAGCGCACCTTGTCGGTCACCAGCGCGGGGCGGTTGGTCTGCTTGAGCGGCGAGCCGTCGCGGTTCTTCAGCGGCAGGCCGCAGGTGAAGGGGTTGTAGCCGGCGGCCGCAAGGTCGGCGCCGGTCCAGACCCCGAGCACGCCGGGCATCGCCTTGGCGGCCGCCGTATCGACCCCCTTGATGATTCCATGGGCATGCGAGGAGCGAACCATCCAGCAATAGGCCTGGCCGGGCAGCGAGAAATCGTCGGTGTATTTGCCCTTGCCGCGCACCAGGGTGTCGTCCTCCTTTCGTCGAACAGGCTGTCCGACGCCGTATTTTTGCAGTGCGATAGCGTTTTCGAGGGAGGCAGGCGGCGTGTGATCTTGCATCGAAAATGACCTGAAATGCCCGGATTTGCTGGAGTTTGGGGGCGCTGAGGAGATAACGCACACCCCCCTTAACGACAACGCCCGATTGGGCATGGACCCAATGTGAACGGAGTTTGCGTAGGGCTTTGACGCTGCTAAAGTTTCCGTGAACGATAATTATTCGGCGGGCCTAAAGGATCCTACGGATCCCCTGGGGTCCCGTGGAAAGACAGTTTTGATGAACGACCATGTGCGGCTTTGCGACGGCCCTCCGGCCAGCGAAGCCCCGCCAGGGTTGGTTGCGGCGGCGGCGGAAAGTGGCGTCTACGCCGCGCTGGACCTTGGCACCAACAATTGCCGGCTGTTGATCGCCTGTCCCACCGGCGACGGGTTCCGCGTGGTCGATTCATTCTCGCGGATCATCAGGCTCGGCGAGGGCATCGCCGCCACGGGCTCGATCAGCGAGGCCGCGATTGAGCGGGCTATTGCCGCACTGGCCATCTGCAGCGACAAGATTCGCTATCGCAAGGCGCGCCGGCTCCGCCTGATCGCCACCGAGGCCTGCCGCGCCGCCGGCAATGCCGAGAGCTTCCGCGCGCGGGTGGCGGCCGAGACCGGCATCAAGCTCGAGGTGATCGATCGTGAGACCGAGGCGACGCTCGCCGTGATCGGCTGCTCGCCGCTGCTCGATCCGAAGGGGCGGGGCGCCATCCTGTTCGATATCGGCGGCGGCTCGACCGAACTGGTGCGGATCGAGCGCGACCCCAACGCGCCCGACGCGGCGCCACGCATCAAGGCGTGGATGTCGATCCCGCTCGGCGTCGTCACGCTGGCCGAACATTTCGGCGGCAAGAACGTCACCAGGGATATGTATGCGCGAATGATCGATGAGGTTGCGCGGCACGTCGCGCCGTTCGCGGCCGAGCACGGCAAGGATCTGCGCGACATGCACATGCTCGGCACCTCCGGCACCGTGACCACGCTCGCCGGCGTGTTCCTCAACCTGTCGCGCTACGACCGCCGCCGCATCGACGGCATCTGGATGAACGATTGCGACGTCACCGCGACGATCCAGAAGCTGCTCGGCATGAGCTATGAGGCTCGCGTCAACAACAACTGCATCAGCGTCGAGCGCGCCGATCTGGTGCTCGCCGGCTGCGCGATCCTCGATGCGATCCGCAACGCGTTCCCGATGCCGCGGCTCCGCGTTGCCGATCGCGGCCTGCGCGAGGGCATGCTGGTCGAGATGATGCGCGAGGACGGCGCGCTGCGGGCGTGCTAGAGTTTCTCTTGCCTCGCCCCGCTTGCGGGGAGAGGCCGGATTGCATGTCAGTGCAATCCGGGTGAGGGGGACTTTCCACGAGCGCATCTCTCATCTTCATTGCGGAAACATTCCCTCACCCCAACCCTCTCCCCGCAAGAGCGGGGCGAGGGAGTAGAGAAGCAGTATGGCGAAAGACACTACCGGGCGGCTGCACGTCACGGTCAAGAGCGGCGGCAAGCGCAAGCTGTCGTCAAAACTCTGGCTCGAGCGCCAGCTCAACGATCCCTATGTCGCCAAGGCCAAGGCGATGGGCTACCGCTCCCGCGCAGCTTTCAAGCTGCTCGAGATCGACGACAA
This sequence comes from Bradyrhizobium sp. KZN70725, assembly GCF_055264925.1. Lineage (NCBI taxonomy): Bacteria > Pseudomonadati > Pseudomonadota > Alphaproteobacteria > Hyphomicrobiales > Nitrobacteraceae > Bradyrhizobium > Bradyrhizobium sp. KZN70725. The sequence goes on along the minus strand of NZ_JBUYWT010000002.1, from coordinate 24,481 downwards.
ATACCGTCTGCTCAAGCCGGGCATGACCGTGGTCGACCTCGGCGCGGCGCCCGGCGGCTGGAGCCAGATCGCGGCCAAGCGGACAGGAGCAGCCGACGGCAAGGGCAAGGTGGTCGCGATCGATCTCTTGGAGATGGGCGAGATTCCCGGCGTCACCTTCGCGCAGCTCGACTTCCTCGACCACGACGCGCCGGAGAAGCTGATCGCGATGATGGGCGGCCGCGCCGACATCGTGATGTCCGACATGGCCGCCAACACCACCGGCCATCGCAAGACCGATCAGCTCCGCATCATCGGCCTGGTCGAGACCGCCGCGCATTTCGCCGGCGAAGTGCTCAATCCCGGCGGCACGTTCCTGGCAAAAGTGTTCCAGAGCGGGGCCGACGCCGAGCTGGTGGCGCAGCTGAAGCGCGATTTCGCCACCGTCCGCCACGTCAAGCCGGCCGCCAGCCGGCAGGATTCGTCGGAGCGCTATGTGCTGGCGACGGGATTTCGCGGACAGGTGAACGAGCGATAAATCGCGGCGCTTTGCGCCGCTGGGCGAGCCCTCGAAGGGTGCGCGGCCCGGCTGGTGCCCGTCGATCCTTCGAGGGCCGCCGAAGAAGCGGCCACCGCAGGATGACGGTGATAGACCGAGCACATAGAAATACATTTCATAGTGACGGGCGGGAACCTTGGCGCGCGGCTGGAGTCGACTCCTTTGCTCCCGGCCAATGCCCCCCAAGCCCACCGGGAGAAAACCCCCCACGGGTTGGCGGCCTTGATGCAGCGTCAGTTTCGCGCACCGGGGCCGTTTCGCGCCGGACTAGAAAATCGGCCGACGCAAGCGCATATTTGCCAGATGGCGACCATTGTTCAATGCAATTGCGGCGCCGAGTACAGACGCACCGAAGAGAAGTTCTTGGTGCCGCATACGGGTGATGCGATCTGCACGGTCTGCGGAGCTGCGTTGGAATCGTGGCTGGAAGCGACCCACGTTCCCACATACGAACTAATCGAACGTCCGGATCGAAAACAGCCAGGCGGAATGACCGGCCACCCCTGATGGTCTGGTCGTGACCCTGACGGCGACTCGCGGTGTCCGTGCCTCGGGAACGGCTCGTTCGATCGACTAGCCGAGGCGTTGATCGCGCGCGTTCTGGGTGTCCTCGGTCGCGACCTTGACGGCTTCGGTCGCGGCGCGCTTCTCGGCGCCCTTGCGGCTCGAGATGTCGATCGCCTTGCGGCCGGCGATCTCGTTGCCGGCCTCAGCCGGCATCTGCCAGAAGAACCAGGCCGAGGCCGCCGAGATCAGCGATACCACGATGAAGGCGGGCGCGAACACGTCGGCGGAGAGCTCGGTCTGGTGATGCAGCGCCAGCGTGGTTTCAACCGAGAACGCGCCGACCGCGACGCCGGCGGACACCGCGAGCTGCTGGTTGACGCTGACGAGGGTGGTGGCCCGGCTCATCTGCGGCGCTTCGACCTCGGCATAGGCCACCGTGTTGATTGCGGTGAACTGCAGCGAGCGGAAGAAGCCGCCGACCACCAGGATGGTGAAGATCAGCATCAGCGGCGTCGAGATTGTGAACAAGGCGCAGGCGGCGAGGAAGGCCGAACTGACCACCGCGTTGACGGTCATCATGTTGCGGAAGCCGAAGGCGCGGATGATGCGCGCCGCCAGCGTTTTCATCCCCATGGCGCCGACCGCCGACGCAAAGGTGACGAGACCGGACCGGAACGGCGACAGGCCGAAGCCGACCTGCATCAAGAGCGGCAGCAGGAACGGCAGCGCGCCGATGCCGAGCCGGAACATGAAGCCGCCGACGATCGACGCGCGCATGGTCGGCAGCCGCAGCAAGCCGAAATCGAGCACCGGCGAACCGGTCCGCCGCGCGTGGATGACGTAAAGCGTCATCGAGACCGTGCCGACCCCGACCAGCGCGGCGACGATCGGCCACGGCAGCAGATTGAGCCCGGCCACCGACAGTCCGAAGGCGATGCCGGCGAGGCCAATGCCAGCCAGCACCAGTCCTATCAGGTCGAAGCGCTCGGGATCCTCGCTCTTGATCGGGTCGATGTATTTCAGCGCCAGAAAGATGCCGAGCAGCCCGATCGGGATGTTGATCAGGAAGATCCAGTGCCAGGAGAAATAGGTGGTGATGAAGCCGCCGAGCGGCGGCCCGATCACCGGGCCGATCAGCGCAGGGACCGTCACCCAGGCCATCGCGTTGACCAGCGCACTCTTGTCGACCGAGCGCAGCAGCACCAGCCTACCGACCGGGGTCATCATCGCCCCGCCGAGGCCCTGCAGGATGCGGGCGAACACGAAATCGGTCACCGAGGACGACAGTGCGCAGCCGATCGAGCCCAGCATGAACACGCCGACGGCGCCGGCAAACACGATGCGGGCGCCGAAGCGGTCCGCGGTCCAGCCGCTCGCCGGGATGAACACCGCGAGCGACAGCAGGTAGGAGGTGATCGCCAGTTTCAGCGTCAGCGGGCTGGTGCCGATATCGGCGGCGATCGCCGGCAGCGAGGTCGCGATCACCGTGGAGTCCATGTTCTCCATGAACAGGGCGGTGGCCACGATGAGCGGGATCAGGCGTTGCTTGTTCATCAAAACAGGACAGCTGTGCTGAAAAGGCGGGCGAGCGGGCCATATCATCCTGCCCTCGGCCACGCTATTGCGGAACCGGCCAAACGCCCTAAATCCTGCGTGACGCTGGTATGCATCCGCCCGTGTCCAAAGGTTCGCCGTGATCTACGTCCTTGCCGCCCTCTTGCCGCCGATCGGACTGCTCCTGAACGGACAGCCGTTTTCGGCCATCTTTAATCTGGTCCTGATCGTGTTTTGCGCGGTTTTCGGGCTGTTTTTCCACGTGTTGCTGCTGGTGCCGTCGGCCCATGCCGTGATCGCGGTCCACATGAAGCGCGAGGACCGGCGCCATCGCGAAATGGTCGAGGCGATCCGCCGCCATGGGCCGCCGCCGGGTTACCGGGCGCCCTGAACCGGACCCTAAAAAGGCCTGTGCATGGCTGGCAAACACTTTGATTCGTCATGCGGCCATGCTATCGACCAGCGTCAACCCCACCGATGGGCGCCGATTCGACGGTGACGCAGCGAGCGTCGCCGCAGGTAGCGTTCATCCGTAAGACCATCGCGGCTGGGCCGCAGATAAAGGAGTTGGCAATGGCCACGGGATTTCCGGCTATCCGCGAAGCCTTCACGTTCGACGATGTGCTGCTGAAGCCCGGTTTGTCCGACGTGCTTCCCTCGGAAGTCGATATTCGCTCGCGCGTCACCCGCGCGATCTCGCTCAACATCCCGATCATGGCGTCCGCGATGGACACCGTCACCGAGGCGCGCATGGCGATCGCGATGGCGCAGGCCGGCGGTCTCGGCGTCATCCACCGCAACTTCGATCCGGAAGGGCAGGCCGCGCAGGTGCGGCAGGTCAAGAAGTTTGAGTCCGGCATGGTGGTCAATCCGCTGACCATCGGCCCCGACGCCACGCTGGCCGATGCGCTGACCCTGATGAAGGAGAACGGCATCTCGGGCATTCCGGTCGTCACCGGTGCCGCCAAGAACGTGCCGGGCAAGCTGGTCGGCATCCTGACCAACCGCGATGTGCGTTTCGCCAGCGATCCCCGGCAGAAGGTCTCGGAGCTGATGACGCACGAGAACCTCGTCACGGTGCGCGAGGGCGTCGGCCAGGACGAGGCGAAGCGGATGCTGCACAAGCATCGCATCGAGAAGCTGCTCGTCGTCGACGACCAGTATCGCTGCGTCGGCCTGATCACCGTCAAGGACATCGAGAAGGCGGTCGCCCATCCGCTCGCCTGCAAGGACGAGCACGGCCGCCTGCGCGTCGCCGCTGCCACCACGGTCGGCGAGACCGGCTATGAACGCACCGAGCGGCTGATCGATGCCGGCGTCGACGTCGTCGTGGTCGACACCGCGCACGGCCATTCGCGCCACGTGCTCAATGCCGTCAACCGCATCAAGCGGCTCTCCAACGCGGTGCAGGTGGTGGCCGGCAACGTCGCGACCGAGGGCGGCGCGCAGGCGCTGATCGATGCCGGCGCGGACTGCATCAAGGTCGGCATCGGCCCGGGCTCGATCTGCACCACGCGCATCGTCGCCGGCGTCGGCGTGCCGCAGCTCACCGCGATCATGGACGCGGTGGCGGCGGCGAAGAAGGCCGACGTGCCTGTGATCGCCGACGGCGGCATCAAATATTCCGGCGACCTCGCCAAGGCGCTCGCCGCCGGTGCCGACATCGCCATGGTCGGCTCGCTGCTCGCCGGCACCGACGAGACGCCGGGCGAAGTCTTCCTGTGGCAGGGCCGCTCCTACAAGGCCTATCGCGGCATGGGCTCGGTCGGCGCGATGGCGCGCGGCTCGGCCGACCGCTACTTCCAGCAGGACATCAAGGACACGCTGAAGCTCGTCCCCGAAGGCATCGAGGGCCAGGTGCCCTACAAGGGCCCGGTCGGCAATGTGATGCACCAGCTCGCCGGCGGTCTCAGGGCGGCGATGGGCTATGTCGGCGCCAAGGACATCAGGGATTTCCACGACAAGGCCGAATTCGTCCGCATCACCGGCGCCGGCCTGCGCGAGAGCCACGTCCATGACGTCACCATCACGCGCGAAGCCCCGAACTATCCGGGCGGGGTGTAAGCCCAAGCACCGTCATTCCGGGGCGGTCCGAAGGGCCGAACCCGGAGTCCCGGGAGCCCGGGATGCCGTCATCCGCTAGGCGAGCCAGCGCTTGCGTCGCTTGTAGTGCTTCACATCGCGGTATGATTTTCGCTTCTCTCCGGCGACGCCAAGATAGAACTCCTTGACGTCCTCGTTCGCGGCAAGGGCGTGCGCTTCGCCGTCCATCACCACGCGGCCGTTTTCGAGGATGTAGCCGTGGCTTGCATATCTGAGCGCCATATTGGTGTTCTGCTCGGCGAGAAGAAACGACACACCTTCCCTGGCGTTGAGATCCTTCACGATCTCGAAGATCTCTTCGACGATCTGCGGCGCGAGGCCCATCGATGGTTCGTCGAGCAGGATCATCTTCGGGCGTGACATCAGCGCGCGGCCAATCACGCACATCTGCTGTTCGCCGCCCGACGTATAGCCGGCGGTGGAACTGCGTCGCTCTTTGAGGCGGGGGAAATAAGCGTAGACACGTTCAAGGTCCTGCGCGATCGCGAGCTTGCCGTCCGTCCGTGTAAAGGCGCCGGTCAGGATGTTCTCCTCGACCGTCAGATGAGGGAAGGCGCGCCGCCCCTCCATCACCTGGATGCAGCCGCGTCGCACCACCTCGTTTGGCGACAGGGACTTCACCTCGACGCCGTTGAACAGGATCGAGCCCTTGGTGACCTCGCCGCGCTCTGCGTGCAGCAGATTGGAGACCGCCTTCAGCGTCGTCGTCTTGCCGGCGCCGTTGGCGCCGAGAAGCGCAACAATGCCGCCTCGCGGGACCTCCAGCGAGACGCCCTTCAACACGAGAATGACGTGATCGTAGACAACCTCGATATTGTTGACCGATAAAATCAGCGCTGCCGCTTCCGTCGCAGCGGTGACGACCTTGGCGATTGACATGCGCAGACCTCCAAACTGAGCAGGGGCTGGGATCCGGGAGCAGGCAATCCTGCCTCCCGGATCACTCGCACGGGTCAGGTTTCCTTCGCGCAGTCGCGCGGCTTGATCTTCTTCTCCGCGGCATACTTCGCGGACACATCGGCGACGAGTGGTTCGATCAGCGATTCGTCAGCCGTGTACCAGTCGGAGATCACTTTCCAACCCTTGCCATCCCATTGCTGGACGCGCCCGTAGCGCGCGCCTTCGTGGTCGGAGCAGGAAATGCTGACCGGCTTCAACATACCCTCAAAGCCGAGCTCCTTGATTCGTGCATCGGTGAGTATGAGGTTCTCAAGCCCCCAACGGACCTGCTCGCCCGTCAGCGGTTGCTTGCCGAATTTTTCTTGCGCCTTGCGGATCGCCTCTACGCCGAGCATGGCATTCGTGATGCCGCGGTTGTAGAGAACTTCGCCGATCTTGCCGGGTTCTGTCGAACCCTTTCCCTTGGCGTAGACGTACTTCTCTATGTCGGCGTGCGCGGGGAATTTTCCTGCGCCATGCTGAAGCATCAACGATTTGTAGCCGCTGGCCTGATCGCCCGCCGGCGTCACATCCGGCTCTGCGCCTGACCACCAAACACCGATCATCTTGTCACGCGGATAGGCGACGGCGGCCGCTTCCTTGATTGCCGTGCTGTTCATGACGCCCCAGCCCCAGACCAGGACATAGTCCGGCCGGTGCTGGCGGATCGCCAGCCATTGCGACTTCTGCTCGACGCCGGGATGCGTGACGGGAATCGGCGTGAACTCAAAGCCGTACTTCTGCGCCAGCACTTGCAGCATCGGGATTGGCTCTTTGCCATAGGGGCTGTCATGGTACAGCAGCGAAATCTTCCTGCCTTTCAGCTTGTCGAAGCCGCCGAGTTCCTTAGCGACGTGCTGGATCGCGATGTCGGCCGCGGACCAATACGTGCCGAGCAATGGAAAATTATATGCGAACACCGCGCCGTTCTTGGAATCGGCACGGCCATACCCCATCGTAATGATCGGGATCTTGTCAGCCGCGGTCTTTTCGGTGAGTGCGAAGGTGATCCCGGTCGACAGCGGATTGATGAAGGCCGCGCCGGTTGGTCCTTTGCTCTTGAGACGCTCGTAACACTCCACTCCCTTGTCGGTCGCGTAGCCCGTCTCGCATTCCTCGATCAGAATCCTGACGCCGTTGATGCCGCCGTCACGTTCATTGATCAGGTTGTAGTAGTCTACCACGCCGTTTGCGTAGGGCGCGCCGTTCACAGCGTACGGTCCGGTCCGGTAGGACAGAATTGGGATGAACTGTTCGTTTTGCGCTGCGGCCGGTGCGCTAAGCGCCGCGCCGGCCAAGGCGATCGCGAGTATCAGTAACCTGCGTGCAATACTTGCCATATTGATATCCTCCTTGCGGTACTTCCTTCCTCTCCGTTGTCGGCGGCCGTCACCCGATTGCGATCAAGGCACGATCACTGCCTCAATAGGGAAACGGCCAAAGCCTGAGCTTCTCCTTGCCGATCGAGATCAGCCGGGCGAAGCCATGGGGTTCCTTGATGAGCAGATAGCAGATCAAGGATCCGAAGATGATGAACTGGAGGTGAGTGATCGTTTGCGTCGACAGTGGCAGGCCGAGCTTGGTCGGAATCACATTCAGCGTGATCGGCACGATGAGGATGAACGCTGCTCCGATGAACGAACCCATGATCGAGCCGAGCCCGCCGATGATGACCATGAACAGAAGCTCAAGCGAGCGGTCGATCGAGAACGCGAGCGGCTCCCATGAACCGAGGTAGACGAACGCCCAGAGCGCACCCGCCACCCCGATGATGAACGAAGAGACCGCGAAAGCCGTCAGTTTTGCATAAAGCGGCCTGATGCCGATCAGCTCGGCGGCGATATCCATGTCGCGGATCGCCATCCACTGCCTGCCGAGATTGCCGCGCACGAGATTTTTCGCCAACACCGCCATCACGGTCACGAAGAGCAGGCACAGCAGGTAACGCTCGACCGGCGAGCGAACGACCATACCGAAGAAATCCAGTTCCGGCGCATTCACTGATCCCGACGGGGCGTAGTTGGTGAACCACGGGAGCCGCAGGAACGCCCAATCGAAGAAGAACTGCGCGGCGAGCGTTGCGACCGCCAGGTAGAGACCCTTGATCCGGAGACTGGGAATGCCGAACAGGATTCCGGCACCCGCCGCCATGAGCCCGCCAAGCAGAATGGATGCCAGCACGGGCAACGGTGGGATCGCGATCGCGAAGCCAAGCCAGGCAAGCGGGATATGAACGCCGGTCGCCAGCTTGTAGGCGGAATAGGCGCCGATGGCCATGAACGCGCCGCTGCCGAGCGAAATCTGGCCGCAATAGCCGACGAGAATGTTCGTCCCGATGGCGGCGAGCGCCAGGATGAGGAAGGGCAGCAGGATGGCCCACAACAGATAGTCGGTGCCGAACGGCCAGATCCGGAAGGTGGCCAACAGCGGCACGCCAATGAAAGCAATCGCGAGCAAGACGGCGAGGGCGATACGATCCTGCCGGATCGGGAAGATCGCCATATCCTCCGCATAGGTCGCCTTGAACTGGCCAGCTTCGCGATAGAGCACAACGACCTCCCTGCCTCAGACACGTTCGATGATGCGTTCGCCGAACAGGCCCTGCGGCCGCAAGAGCAGCACCGCCAACGCCAGCACATAGGCAAACCAATATTCGATGCCGCCGCCGATGGATGGCCCGAGATATACCTCTGCGAGCTTCTCACCGGACCCGACAATCAGCCCGCCGACGATCGCTCCGGGAATGGAGGTGAGGCCGCCGATGATCAGGACCGGCAAAGCCTTCAGCGCGAGAAACGTGATGGAGAACTGCACGCCAAGCTTGGTTCCCCACACGGTCGCCGCGACGAGTGCAACGAGTCCGGCAACGAGCCAGACCACGAACCAAATCCAACTGATTGGAATCCCGATCGAGTGCGCGGCCAAATGGTCGTCGGCCACGGCTCTGAGCGCGCGACCGGTCTTGGTGCGCTGAAAGAAGACCGCGAGGCCGGCGACCAGGACGCCCGCGATCAATGCGCCCCAGACATCCAGCTTGTTGACCAGAATCCCGCCCGGGAACAGGCCTTCAAACAAGAACCAGGCGTCGGTCGGGAACAGCCGCAGCGGGTAGACATCCGATCCGAAGATCATCTCCGCGGCGCCCTCGATAACGAATGTCACGCCGATCGTCGACATGAACAGCGTCAAGCCATCCTGATTGACGAGAGGTCCGATCACGAACCGCTCGATGAGCCAGGCGGTTGCTGCCATGATCACGGCGGCAAAGCCGATAGCGAGGATGACCGCGACCCAAAGCGGAAGGCCGTTGGCGACCAGGAGGTCGAGGGCGCGAACCAGCGCCAATCCCGCGAGCAACACCATTGCTCCCTGCGCATAGTTGAATACGCCGGATGCCTTGAAGATCAGCACGAAGCCGAGCGCGACCAGCGAATAGAGCACGCCGGACATCAATCCGCCGATCAGGACCTCGAGAAACTGACCCAGTGCGATCATGGACGCACCTCAATGCGCGACGCCAAGATACGCGTCGATGACGGCTTGACTTCTCTTCACTTCATCAGGCGTGCCGTCGGCGATCTTCACGCCGTGATCAAGCACCGCTACGCGGTCCGACAGATCCATGACCACGGCCATGTCGTGCTCGATCAGGGCAATGGTCGTGCCGTAATGGTTGTTCACATCAATGATGAACCGCGACATGTCCTCCTTCTCCTCGAGGTTCATGCCTGCCATCGGCTCGTCCAGGAGCAGAAGGTCGGGCTCCATCGCCAGGGCGCGACCGAGTTCGACACGCTTCTGCAAGCCGTATGGCAGACGCCCGACGGGTACCTTGCGGATTGTCTCGATCTCCAGGAAGTCGATGATCTCCTCGACCTTGCGCCGATGCTCGATCTCCTCTGCGAGGGCAGGGCCATAACGCAGCAGCTGCCACAACAGCCCCCGGCGCACCTTCAAGGTGCGGCCTGCCATGATGTTGTCGAGCGCGCTCATGCCCTTGAACAAGGCGACATTCTGAAAGGTGCGCGCGATGCCGCCGCGCGCCGCCTCGAACGGCTGCATTTTGGACCGGGTGCTTCCCTTGAAGGTGATGGCGCCATGGTTGGGGTGATAGAACCCGTTGACGACGTTCAGCATTGAGGTTTTGCCGGCGCCATTGGGGCCGATGATGGCGCGAATTTCGCCTTTTTTGACGGTGAACGAGACGTCCCGCAGCGCCTTGACGCCGCCGAAGGCCAGTGCCACGCCCTCGACCTGCAGCAGGATTTCGTTGGTGTTTGGGGCTCTCATGCCGCTCTTCCCAGCGATTCTGCCGGACCGATGATTTGCATGTCGCGAATCTCGACTCGTGCAGCGATCGTGCCCTTCCGGCCATCCTCAAACGTCACTTCCGTGGAAATGTCGGCGTCATGCGCTCCGTTGTAGAGTGCCGTGACCAGCGACGCATAGCGTTCGGCAATGAAGCGGCGGCGCACTTTCTGCGTGCGGGTCAGCTCGCCGTCATCCGCGTCGAGCTCCTTGTGCAGAATGAGGAAGCGGCGAATCTGGGCGCCCGCAAGCACCGTTTCCCCTGCCAGGGAGCGGTTCACCGCGGCAACGTCTCTGGCGACCATGTCGTAGACCAGCGGATGCCCGGCAAGCTCCTGATAGGACCCGTAGGCGACGTTGTTGCGTTCCGCCCAATTCGCGACCGCGACCGGGTCGATGTTGAGCATGGCGCATACGAACTCTCTGGAGTCACCGAACGTGATCGCTTCCTTGATATTGGGATAGAACTTCAGCTTGTTCTCAAGGTACTTGGGAGCAAACATCGTGCCGTCAGCCAATCGACCGACGTCCTTCGCACGATCGATGATCTTCAGATGCCCGGTTTTCTCGTCGAAAAAGCCCGCATCGCCGGTCCTGACATATCCGTTGGACGTCATCGCTTCCGCGGTCTTTGCCTGATCCTTGAAATATCCGAGGAACATGCCGGGCGAGCGAAACTGCACTTCGCCCGAGTCCGCGATGCGGATGTCGACGTTGGGCGCCGGCGGACCAACCGTATCCGGATAGATCTCGCCATCGGGCTGACACGTTACATAGAGGAACGCCTCGGTCTGGCCGTAGAGCTGTTTCAGGTTCAGTCCGATCGCGCGGTAGAACGCGAACAGATCCGGACCGATAGCTTCGCCTCCGGTGTATGCGACGCGCACCTGAGACAGGCCAAGAACGTTCTTGAGAGGCTCGTAGACCAGCCAGCGTCCGAGCGCATAGAGCAATCGGCCTGACAGCGGCACCGGACGTCCCGTCAAGACTTGCTCGCCATACCGCCGCGCGACGTCCAGAAAGTAGCTGAACAATCGCCGCTTGATCGGCGCCGCGTCCTCCATCCGGACCATCAGCCGCGTCAGCATGGCCTCGTAACCGCGTGGCGGGGCGAGGTAGAAGGTTGGTCCTATCTCATGCCGATCCTGTTCGATTGTGTTGCTGCTCTCGGGGCACGCCATGCAGAATCCGGCAACCAGGCCCTGCGCGTAGCTGACGTAATGATCGCCCGCCCAAGCCAGCGGCAGATAGGCCAGCACCACGTCCTTGTCGGTCAACTTGTCGAACCGCGTGGTGTCGGTTGCAGCATCGATGCAGCCTCGCGCCGACAGCATGACGCCCTTGGGCGCGCCGGTCGTTCCCGAGGTGTAGAGGATGATCGCGATGTCCGAACCGTTGCCGGCCCGAATGGATTCATCGATCCGTTCGCCAAGCGCCGGGTCGGCTGCAAGCGCGGCGCGGCCGTCATTGATGATATCGCCGATTGCGATCAGTCGACCGTGGTCGTAGCCGTCGATTCCGCGCGGTTCGTCGTAGATAATCCTGTTGAGTTGCGGCAGTCGGTCGGACACCGACAGGACCTTGTCGACCTGCTCCTGGTCCTGCGCCGCGACCAGCGTCACCTCGGCGTGAGCGAGAACAAAAGCAAGCTCATCAGCCACTGCATCGGAGTAGACCGGAACGGGGATTGCGCGCAGCGTCTGCGCTGCCATCATGGTCCAGTAAAGCTTGGGCCGATTGGAGCCGACGACCGCGATTGTCTCGCCAGGCCGCAAGCCGAGGCGATGCAAGCCGGCAGCGTAGCTACGTATGATCTCGGCAACCTCAGCCCAGGTCCAGCTCTGCCAGATGCCAAGATCCTTGTGCCGGAACGCTGGCCGCGTGCCAAATTGTGCCGTGTTTCGCAGCAGCAATTTGGGAAACGTATCATACGATCCGTCGCCGGCCATGTCGGTCTCGATCCAAAAACCGAAGCGTTGGTTATGGTGATGCCTGCCCCATTTTTGGGTAACAGACATGCGAGTGCCGCATGGTCCGAGATTACAGCGAATCGAAAGTCCGACAAGTGCCAGATTGATAGGTCGCGTTTTTGCCGCGGGCGCGCGCGGCAGAGATAGGTCTACCGGCTGCCAATTCGCCGAAGGTGAATCCGGCCGCCACCAGACGGACATTGCGGCGCGAAGACGCTGATCGGCTCTCAAGAGGTAACCCCAATGCTTCGGAGAGCCTCACGTCCATCGGACGATCCCGCGAAGCTGACTGGAGTCCTGCGCCACTCAGGTTTCGAGGGCGACCGGAAACCGGTTGCCGATTTGCTGCGCGGCCGCCCTCGTTGCGACCATGGAGGGCCGCCTGACCGCCTGGCTCCGCCGTGCCGGATCGCGAGGTCGGGTCAGGCGACTTGACGATGGCCGCTTCGTTTGCCGGTGGCGCGCCGTGACAAACTGCCGCCACCAGGGGGCCCTGCGAACCGCCGCGACGTGACGGTATCGCGTTGGCGCCAATGTGCCTGGCATGATGGCTGTCATTTCAAACAACATTTCAAACAACGCAACGCGAAGACAGCAAATCCATTTCCCTTGCGGGGAGGTGGATTGCATGACTACGTGTGCGCCACGAACCAATCATCCCAAGAGGAAATCATGTCCCAAGGAAAGCGCATCGTTCTGGCTTCGCGCCCGCACGGCGAGCCCACGTCGGCCAATTTCAGGCTCGAGGACTACACGCCGCCGGCACCGGGTGCGGGCGAGGTGCTGCTCCGCACCATCTGGCTGTCGCTCGATCCCTATATGCGCGGCCGCATGGCCGACGGTCCGTCCTATGCCGCACCGGTGCCGGTCGGAGGCGTGATGGAAGGCGGCACGGTGAGCGAGGTGATCGCCTCCAACAATCCCGGCTTTGCCAAGGGCGATATCGTACTGTCGCGCGCGGGCTGGCAGACGCATGTGCTGTCCGACGGCAAGGGCCTTGCCAAGATCGATCCGAAGATCGCGCCGATCTCGACCGCGGTCGGTGTACTCGGGATGCCCGGCATGACCGCCTACACCGGCCTGCTCGAGATCGGCAAGCCGCAGGCGGGCGAGACGGTGGTTGTCGCGGCGGCGTCCGGCGCGGTCGGCTCGGCGGTCGGCCAGATCGCCAAGATCAAGGGCGCGCGGGCGATCGGCATCGCCGGTGGCAAGGACAAGTGCGCCTACGTCAAGAACGAGCTTGGCTTCGACGAGTGCCTCGACCACCGCGATCCCAATCTCGCAGCGAAGCTGAAGGAAGCCTGCCCGAAGGGCATCGACGTCTATTTCGAGAATGTCGGCGGTGCGGTGTTTGACGCGGTGTTTCCGCTGCTCAACGCGTTCGCGCGCATCCCGGTCTGCGGTCTGATCGCGCATTACAACGACACCGAAGCGCATGCCCCGAAATGGGCCGGCGCGATGATGCGCAACATCCTGACCAAGCGGCTGACCTTCCGCGGCTTCATCGTCAGCGACTTCGCCGCCATGCATGGCGACTTCCTCCGCGACATGTCGCAGTGGGTGCGCGAGGGCAAGGTCAAGTACAAGGAGTTCGTGACCGAGGGCCTGGACAGCGCGCCGGGGGCCTTCATGGGCCTGCTCAAGGGCGCCAATTTCGGCAAGCAGCTGGTCCGGGTCGGGCCGGACAAGGCCTAAGTTACAGGCCCCGGAAGCTCCCATTCCGCGCAACAAAGTATCAAAAGCGCCACAATGGCGGGGATTTGGGGGCCTTTCGGCCCCCATTTGCTTGACGGAGACCCGCAGCAGTTGATTCAATATGGCTATATTTCAGGTGTAGCCATGATTTTTGAAGCTATTGTTTTCGGGGTCATTCTCCTCGCCGTCGGCTATTGGGCGACGATGTTCGTCATGGGCCGCCGCGACGACGTCTTGCATGGAAAATTCGTCGAGGAGCAGCCGGACACGACGCCGGTCCGCTTCATGCCGCACGTAGCTTGCGTACGGCCCGCGCAGGCGGCACCACAGCCCGACAAGGACACGCTGCAGGCGCTGCTCACCGTGATCAAGCAGGACCTGCACGACGCGGCGCGGAGCTGACGCGGCTCAGGCCGGCTGCTTGCCGAGCAGCATGTCCAGGTCGACATCGACCTGGCCCTTCGCCCTGAGGTGGCGGACCTCGAAACTGTCGGGCTGGAAGCGGTATTCGACGAGACCGGTTTCCTTGATGCCGATCACCTCCTGCCGCGCGTCGGAGATGACGAAGCCGGCCGAGGGCGCCCAGATGTGTCTCACATGCTCGAACGTATAGTCGCGACGCTGGTGCACATGGCCGCTGCCGACCAGACGCCAATCGACCTTGCCGAGCATCTCGATCAGGCGGCGGCGCGCCGGCTGCGGCACGAAGCGGATCGCGGTCTCGGCGTGCTCGGCATCGTAGGGCAGGTCGAGATAGATCGGCTTGTGCAGGAACAGCGCGACCGGCCTGCCGACCGCCTTGTCGAGCGCGCCTGCGAGCCAGTCGAACTGCTCGGCCTCGCTGTCGAGGCCGGTGTTCATGATCAGCGAATTCAGCCCGATGAAGCACCAGCCGGCAGCGTCGAAATGCCAGCGGTCCTCGCCGAGCACCGAGGTGAAGGCGCCGCGCGTCTCCTCGGTCGGCAATTGTGAAGGCGTGGGGCCGACCGCGGTCGGATTGTCGCCGATGTCGTGATTGCCCGGCAGATAGAGGCAATCGACCGGCAGCGCGTTGTGCAGCTCCTTGGCGAATGCGAGGTCGTCGCGGCTGGTCGGCCCGTCGAACGAGACGTCGCCGGAGTTGAGCACGAGATCGGGACGCGTCGCGTCGATGTGCTCGCTGACGCGATGAAAGTTGTCGATCAGCGGCTTGAAGCGGCGCGCGAGATGGGTGTCGGAGATCTGTGTCAGGCGAAATTGGGGCATGCATCGCTCCTTTCGGCCGGAGCATAGGTCGGCGCGAAGTCGGAACGATGACGATTTCGCCGTCTTGTTCGATGCTCTGTTTGATGCCCTGTTTGATGTGTTGTTTGGCTTTGCGCCTTTTGGGGCGGTCGCTGGATCGCCAGTTGCCGCACCGATGCCGGCGAGCCCGCCGTCACCATGCCGGGCACGCCGCTGCCGGGGGCCGCGCTGTCGAGGATCAGGGTGATGATGCTGATCGGGCCAACCTTGAGGGGCTGAAACCGCCATTGGTCCTGGGAGTTGGTCACCCGGGCTCGGATCACGGTTCAACGGGTTACCGCGCACGCTTCATTGTGTTGGGCGCGAGCGGCGGCTAAGAGGGCGGCCGGGCGCCCGCGGCTGAGGGAGATTTTTGATGTCGGTTCAAATGGTTCTGTTACCGGTCTTCATCCAGATCGGGCTCACCTTCGCGCTGTTGTTCGCCATGGCGACGACGCGCACGAGGGCGCTGACGAGCGGCGAGACCAAGATCGCCGATATCGCGCTGCGCGAGCCGAACTGGCCGGCCCAGGCCACCAAGTTCGGCAACTGCTTCGCCAACCAGTTCGAGCTGCCGATCCTGTTCTATGTCCTGATCGCTATTGCGCTGCCGCTGCGCCGTGCCGATCTGTTCATCGTGTTGATGTCCTGGGTGTTCGTGGTGACGCGGTTTGCCCATGCCGGCGTGTTCGTCACCGCCAACGACGTGCGGCCGCGCTCGCTCGCCTGGTTCGCCGGCGCGCTGGTGCTGGCGGCCATGTGGCTGTATTTCGCGCTCAGACTGCTGCTGCTGATCTGATGCGCCCAACCGAAAGAGACCAATGACCCCCGCTGCCCGGCTTTCCGCCGCGATCGAGCTGATCGCCACCATCGACGCACAGCGCATTCCCGCGGCGAAAGCGCTGAAGGAATGGGGCACCGCGCACCGTTATGCCGGCTCCGGCGATCGCGCCGCGATCTCCGGCCTGATCTGGGACGTGCTGCGCCGGCAATCCTCCGCGGCCTATTTGATGGATGACGCCAGCGCCCGGTCGCGCCTGCTCGGCATGCTCAAGCTCGAACGCGGCATGGACATCGCCACGATCCAGGCGCTGTGCGACGGCGGCCGATTCGCGCCGGATCCGCTGACCGCGACCGAGGAGGCCGCATTGGCCTCGCGCTCGCTCGAGGATGCGCCGGCGCATGTCGCGGGCGACTATCCGGACTGGCTCGACCCGCATCTGGCAAAGGTGTTCGGCGACGACCGCGCGGCGGAAGCGACCGCGATGGCGAGCCGCGCGCCGCTCGATCTGCGCGTCAACACGCTGCGCGGCAAGCGCGAGAAGGTGCTGCCGCGGCTGTCGCATCTCGGCGCCAGGGAAACGCCGTGGTCGCCGCTCGGCCTGCGCATCGAGCTCGGCGCCGACGCGCGCAATCCGGGCATCCATGCCGAGGAGGATTTCATCAAGGGCGCCATCGAGGTCCAGGACGAGGGCTCGCAGCTCGCCGCGCTGTTCTCGGCGGCCAAGCCCGGCGAGCAGGTGATCGACCTCTGTGCCGGCGCCGGCGGCAAGACGCTGACGGTGGCGGCGATGATGCAGGGCAAGGGCCGGCTGATCGCGACCGACAGCGACAAGCGCCAGCTTGCGCCGATCCATGAGCGGCTGTCGCGCGCCGGCGTGCACAATTGCGATGTACGCACGCCGCGCGGCGAGGAGGAGGTGCTGTCCGACATCAAGGCGTCCGCCGACCTCGTGCTGATCGACGCGCCCTGCACCGGCACCGGGACCTGGCGCCGCAATCCCGACGCCAAATGGCGCATGCGCCCCGGCGCGCTCGAGGTGCGGCTGAAGGATCAGGCCGAGGTGCTGGAGCGCGCCGCGCCGCTGGTGAAGGGCGGCGGACGGATCGCCTACATCACCTGCTCGGTGCTCTCCGAAGAGAACGGCGAGCAGGTCAGGGCCTTCATCGCGCGGCATCCGGAGTTCTCCGTGCAGCCGCCGGAGCAGACCGCAGCGGTGCTGTGGGACAAGGCCGAAGCCTTTGCCGAGGCCGCGCTGCAGTCGGCGGAGGGCTTGCTGATGACGCCACGCCGCACCGGCACGGATGGGTTCTTCGTCTCGGTACTGAGGAAGGCGTAACAGCGATCGTCATTCCGGGGCGTCCGTAGGACGAACCCGGAATCCCGAGGTTCCGGGTTCAATGCTTACGCATTGCCCCGGAATGACGAAATCCACGTCATGAGTGCCCGCAATCATACGCCGCACCAACTGCCGCCGGCATCCGGCTCACCACGATCACCCAGTACAGCAGCGCGCTGCCGCTGATCGCGGCGCCCAGTACGCAGACGCCGGGCCAGCCGGCGGCCGCATAGGCCATTGTCGAGCTGATCGCGCCAAAACCTGTTCCGATCGAATAGAACACCATGTAGCCGCCGACCAGCCGGCTCGCCGCGTCGGGGCGCGCGGCGACGATCAGGCTCTGGTTGGTGACATGGATCGCCTGCACCGCGAAGTCGATCATCAGGACGCCGGCCACGACCAGCCATAGCGAGGTGTTGAGGCAGGCGATCGGCACCCAGCCGGCGAGCATCAGCAGCAGCGACAAGCCGGTGGTGCGCTGCCCCCAGCCGCGGTCGGCGAACTGACCGGAATTGCGTGCCGCCAGCGCGCCGGCGAGGCCTGCGATCCCGAGCATCCCGATCGTGGTATGCGACAACGAGAGCGGGGGTGCCGCGAGCGGCAGCACGACCGAGCTCCAGAACACGCTGAAGCTTGCGAAGATCAGAAGCGCGAACACCGCGCGTTCGCGCAAGACCTGCTCCTCGACGAACAGCGCGAGCGTCGAGCGCAACAGCTTGGCGTAGGACGATCCGGCCATCGGCTGCGGCGCATGCCGCGGCAGCGCGCGTGCCAACAGCGCCGCCAGCACCAGCGTCAGCGCGGCCGAGGTGAGGTAGACCACGCGCCAGCCGCCGAGATCGGCCAGCGCGCCGGCGGCAAACCGTGCGAGCAGAATGCCCGAAACCACGCCGCTGGTGACGGTGCCGATGGTGCGGCCGCGGTCGGCCGGCGCCGCCAGCGTCGCGGCGTAGGCGACCAGCACCTGGATCACGACGGCGAGCAGCCCGACCAGCACCATGCCGACAAGCAGTACCGCGGCGTTCGGCGCGGCGCCGACGATGGTGAGCGCGATCGCCGACAGCACGGTCTGGCCGACGATCAGCCTGCGGCGGTCCCAGAGGTCGCCGAGCGGCACGATCAGCATCAAGCCGAAGGCATAGCCGATCTGGGTCAGCGTCACGACGCCGCCGATCACCGCCGGCGCGATGGAGAGATCCTGCGCCATGGTGTCCAGCAGCGGCTGCGCGAAATAGATGTTGGCGACGCTCAGCCCGCAGGCGACGGCGAACAGCAGCACGACGGCGGGAGACAGAGCGCGAGCCGTGGTGTGGTTGGGCCTGTTGTGCGTCTTGTGATCGGCTTCGGCCGGTCCGGCCTTGGCCATGGTCTGGTTCGTCATGACGTCTCCGCTGCAGTCTGGTCAATCTGGTCTTATAACGAGACCAGTTGCGCCGGGCGCTGTCTAGTCCTATTTTAGGACCAGTTCGGAATCGTGATCGAGAAAGGTTGGCCGCGATGAAGCGGACCGGATTCGCCAAAGCGGAATGCCCGGTGGCGCGCGCGCTGGATGCGATCGGCGACTGGTGGTCGCTCCTGATCGTGCGCGACGCGTTCGACGGCCTGCACCGGTTCGGCGACTTCCAGAAGAATCTCGGCATCGCCAAGGGCATGCTGACGACGCGGCTGCGCACGCTGATCGAGCTCGGCGTGCTCGAGCAGGTCGCAGCCTCCGACGGCAGCGCCTATCAGGAATATGTGCTGACGAAGCGGGGCCACGACCTGTTCCCGATCGTGGTCGGCTTGCGGCAATGGGGCGAGGCGCATCTCTTTGCGCGCGGCGAGCCGCATTCGGTGCTGCTCGACCAGGCCGGCCAGGCGGTCGGGCAGCTCGTGCTGCCGTCGAAGAGCGGCAAGCCGCTGGGCTGGGCGGACACGAAGGTGAGGAAGGTCGCTGCGCGGAGGCGGTGAGCGAAGGGCGAACTCTCTCCACGTCATTGCGAGGAGCGAAGCGACGAAGCAATCCATGTCTCGGCAAGCGGCGCGATGGATTGCTTCGCTACGCTCGCAATGACGGGGATGGAGCCGGGCCGTCGCCCTTCGAGACGCGCTACGCGCTCCTCCAGCGACAAAGGCGAAGCCTTTGCGCGGGGGCGACGGACGACGTGTGTTCAATCCACAATAAACAGCGTCGCACCCGTCTTCGTCGACGAACGATGTGCGGCGTCGCCGAAGTCGGAGACCTGGTAGCTCATGCCCGGCTTCAGCGTGAATCTGCGGCCGTCGCGCAGCTCGGTGTCGAGCTCGCCCGTGACGACGTAGAGCACATGGCCGCGATCGCACCAGTGATCGGCGAGGTAGCCGGGCGAATATTCGACCATCCGGACCCGCAGCTCGCCGATGTTGAGCGTGCGCCACAGCGCCTGTCCGGTCTCGCCGGGATGCACTGAAGGCTCGAGCTTGTTCCAGTCGGTGACGGTGAAGGGCAGGGTCGGGATTTTCATGCGCGTGGTTCCTGACGTTCTGTTCAACCTACGAGTCCTCTACTGTCATTGCGAGGAGCGAAGCGACGAAGCAATCCATCGTTCCGCATATGCGGACAAAATGGATTGCTTCGCTTCGCTCGCAATGACGGCTGAGAAGCAGCCTCACCCCACCAGATGGTTCGCCGAGCCCTGCCGGATCTTCCCCTCGGCGTCGAGCCGCAAATACTCGCAGATCTTCTTGCCGCTTTCGTTCTGGTAGAACACGACGACGCTGTCGGGCGAGACATAGAGGTCGATCAGCTCGAAATGCAGCTCGGGCAATTTCGCCAGCGCCGTGCTCCAATAGGCCCGCAAGCTCACCTTGCCGCGCACGGTGCCTGACGCGCCGAAGCCGAGCGGCGGGATCCGGTCCGAGGTCATCTCGGCATCCTCGGCATACATCGCCAGCACACGCTCGAGGTCGCGCGCGTTCCAGGCGGCGATCCAGTCGCGGCCGAGCGCGGCAAGGCGGGGCGGGTCGTGAAAATCCGGCATTGGTTTCCTCCATGTGGCTTATGGCCAAATTAGGTCAATAATACTGACCTATACGGATTTGTCCATGCCCAAAGAAGAATGTGGGCGCCCCTTCGAGCGCGGTTGCGGGGGCGGGCGCCGTCGCGTATCTGCTTGCCATGACAGCCCAGCACACAGCCCAAGACACAGTTCAAGCACCGTCGACGCCCTCCGTGGCCTCGGCGCATGACAAGATTCTGATTGTCGATTTCGGCAGCCAGGTGACGCAACTGATTGCCCGCCGCGTCCGCGAGATGGGCGTCTATTCCGAGATCGTGCCGTTCCAGAAGGCGGAGGCCGCCTTCAAGGAGATGAAGCCGAAGGCGGTGATCCTCTCCGGCGGTCCGGAATCGGTGCATGAGACCGGCTCGCCGCGCGCGCCGCAGCTGATCTTCGAGTCGGGCGTTCCAGTGCTCGGCATCTGCTACGGCCAGATGACCTTGGCGGCCCAGCTCGGCGGCGAGGTCGAGGGCGGGCACCACCGCGAGTTCGGCCGCGCCGATGTCGAGGTGAAGACCGACAGCCAGCTGTTCGACGGCATCTGGGGCCATGGCGAGAAGCACCAGGTGTGGATGAGCCATGGCGACCGCATCACCAAGATGCCTCCGGGCTTCTCCGTCGCCGGCACCTCGCCGAATGCGCCGTTCGCGATCATCCAGGACGAGACGCGTAAATATTACGGCCTGATGTTCCATCCCGAGGTGGTGCACACGCCCGACGGCGCCAAGCTGCTGCGCAACTTCGTGCGCAAGGTCGCGGGGCTGACCGGCGACTGGACCATGCGCGCCTTCCGCGAGGAGGCGATCGAGAAGATTCGCGCCCAGGTCGGCACGGGCAAGGTGATCTGCGGCCTGTCCGGCGGCGTCGATTCCGCCGTGGCGGCGGTCTTGATCCACGAGGCGATCGGCGACCAGCTCACCTGCGTGTTCGTCGATCACGGCCTGCTGCGGCTCGACGAGGCCAAGACCGTCGTCGACCTGTTCCGCAACCACTACAACATCCCGTTGGTCCATGTGGACGCGTCGAAGCAGTTTCTGGGCGAGCTCGAGGGCGTCACCGACCCCGAGGTGAAGCGCAAGACCATCGGGCGCCTGTTCATCGACGTGTTCGAGGCCGAAGCCAAGAAGATCGGCGGCGCCGAATTCCTGGCCCAGGGCACGCTCTATCCTGATGTGATCGAGAGCGTCTCCTTCACCGGCGGCCCGTCGGTGACCATCAAGTCGCACCACAATGTCGGCGGCCTTCCGGCGCGCATGAACATGAAGCTGGTCGAGCCGCTGCGCGAATTGTTCAAGGACGAGGTGCGCGTGCTCGGCCGCGAGCTCGGCCTGCCCGAAGTGTTCGTCGGCCGCCACCCGTTCCCGGGCCCCGGCCTCGCCATCCGCTGCCCCGGCGACATCACCAGGGAAAAGCTCGACATCCTGCGCAATGCGGACGCGGTCTATATCGACCAGATCCGCAGACACGGCCTCTATGATGCGATCTGGCAGGCCTTCGCGGTGCTGCTGCCGGTCAAGACCGTCGGCGTGATGGGCGACGGCCGCACCTACGAATACGTCGTCGGCCTGCGCGCCGTCACCTCGACCGACGGCATGACCGCCGACTTCTACCAGTTCGACATGAAATTCCTGGCCGAGACCGCGACGCGCATCATCAACGAGGTGAAGGGCGTGAACCGGGTGGTGTACGACGTGACCAGCAAGCCGCCGGGGACGATCGAGTGGGAATAATTCGGACCCGTCCGGGACTATCCCGCTCTGTCCATTTGCACGACTTAACAGACTGATTTTGCGATCTAAATCGTCATCTGCATTCGAGAACTATCGGCGCGCATAAAACCGGACAGACGGAGCGCCTGACGGTGTCGCCGTCCATTGAAACCATCGATCCCGATCAATACCGTCATGCGCGAAGATGCGTCTGACGGTATTTTTCTTTGTTCAAGTGACTGTAAAACAAGGAAATCTCTGATCAAACGCAGCGCAAAAGTGGCTGACGGTATTTACCTGGAGGGGAAGTCCTTGCTGACAGACGCTGCGCTTAAGGCGCTGAGACCAAAGGAAAAATCATACAAGGTCACCGACCGAGACGGTATGTACGTGGTTGTGTCGCCCGCGGGGACGCTGTCGTTCCGGCTCGACTATCGTCTGCATGGTCGACGCGAGACTGTGGTTCTCGGAAAGTACGGCCCGACAGGGTTGTCGCTCGCACGCGCTCGCGAGAAGTGCATCGATGCGAGGCGCGCAGTAGGCGAGGGGCGATCTCCCGCTATCGAGAAGCAGCGCGAGAAACGGCGTCTTCTTGAAGCAAGGAGTTTTGGCGAGCTCGGAGAGAAGTGGCTTGTCGCGGCACCCATGGCTGACAGTACCCGCGCAATGCGGCGATCGATCTTCGAACGCGAGCTGCTGCCCGTTTGGCGAAAGCGCCTATTGAATGAAATCGCACCGGACGATCTTCGTGCCCATTGCGCTGCCATCGTGGAGCGCGGCGCACCCGCAACGGCGATCCATGTCCGCGATATTGTGAAGCAGATCTACGGATTTGCGATCCTGCATGGCGAGAAAATCGCCAATCCGGCGGACGAGGTGGGACCCGCGTCGATCGCGAACTTTGTCCCGCGAGACCGTTCGCTGTCACCGACTGAAATTCGCATCATGGTCAAACAGCTGGACCGTGTCGCGACATTGCCCACCATTCGACTGGGAATGCGATTGTATCTGCTCACGATGGTCCGCAAGAGTGAACTGCTCGATGCCACGTGGGGCGAAGTCGATTTCGAGAATGCGGTCTGGACGATCCCCAAGGAACGTATGAAGCGTTCGAAGGCGCACAACGTGTATCTCTCGAGACAGGTGCTCGATATCTTCATTGCGTTGAAGACTTGCGCAGGAAATTCAAAGTATGTGCTGCCGTCGCGCTATGACGCCGACGCTCCGATGTCGCGCGCAACGTTCAACCGGGTCACATACTCGGTCGTTGGGCAGGCGAAAAAGGAAGGACTTCCGCTGGAGCCGTTCACGGTTCATGACTTGCGAAGGACCGCGTCAACTCTCCTGAACGAACTCGGATTCAACAGTGACTGGATCGAGAAGTGCCTTGCGCACGAGGACGGACGGTCATCGAGGGGGGTCTACAACAAGGCCGAATACGAGGTCCAGCGTCGTCATATGATGCAGGAGTGGTCCAACATCGTTGATGCCTGGACTGGTGGTCAGAAATACATCCCGATCCTCATCCCCCCTTCAATGCCACTCCTGCAACCCGATCCGGCCCTTTGACCGGCCGGGTTCGACGCTGCCTTACATCTGGATGCGGTGCACGAGCGAGAGGCGCCGATCTGCGCGCAGCCAGCCAGTTTTCGACCTCTGCGAGGTCCCACACGACGCAACGGGGCGAAAGCGCGAACCGCCTCGGAAACTCTCCGCGCTGCTCCATCTCATAAATGGTGCTGTCGGCGAGCGGGACCATCTCGCGAAGCTGATCTCGCCGGATGGTGCGTTTGATGGGGGTTATTTCCCGACGTGCCATATCGCTGTTCTGCAGGCGATTGAGATTGGTGCCGTGGAAGTAGAGCTCTTGGCTTTGCCCAGCAATTGGCCAAATAACGGGTCGTACAAAAAGAAATGTTTGGGCGCATTTGCCAACGGTTCGGTCGCGCATTGGAGCTTCGCTGACAGCGCCTCCAAGTGGCGCAGGTGACTCTAGCGTGGTTTGGGCGACTCACGCTAACCAATCATCATCGATTGCCTCACTACACGATAGGGACGACATGGTTGCAGCCACTCGTCAACTGCCAGCTTCTGGTTACGCGCTTGAAGTGGACGGCCGACTGAAAGCTGAATTTGCCACCCGGGACGGCGCCAGGACAGGTGGAGTAGAGCTGAAGATGCGTTTTCCAAGGCTTCAGATTAGAATCTATGACGCCGAAACCAAGGCTCGAGAGGAGATCCAGTTTCCCTGAGCCCCTGTCTTCGCTGAATTTCTGTTTGCGCGCAGCCAGCCATGCTTCGATCTCCCGCGCAATATAATGTGTCGCTCGCACTCGCTCGCGGCCCCCGCCGTCATTGCATGCCGGCGTCGCTATCACTGTCCCACGTTCGGGTGCCTTCTTAACCGGTCTCGCGACTGCACTCGGTCCCGGGTCCCGCCGCTACGCGTCGGCGCTATGCTGACCCTCCTGCGGGTGCCTCTTTTGCCTTAACATTGTTTAGCGCACTGCTTGCACCGCGCGCACGGACCTTGCCTCTCTCTAAGAAGCTAGTGGGCGCAGCGCCTCGCCTGCGCCAGGGTAAGGCGCCGGCTGACGCCGGCGCCGCCCGGAGCGGTCTCCCTGGTCTTCCGCGCTTTCTCTGATCCTTATAGCGCGACAATCTGGCTGGGAAGCGCGCGACAATCAGGATGGCGAGTCGGTGTCGCGGCGAGGTGATGATTGCCGCGATGATTGTCGCGCGCAAGAGTTTTGTTGGC